>CAZLUE010000037.1:0-10674 GCA_964562625.1 uncultured Dehalococcoidales bacterium
CCGGCCAGGCTAAACGACGAAAAGAAGCACTACCGCCACTACCAAAGCGTAGATAGCAACTGCCTCAGCCATCGCGATTGCCAGAATCATATACGTCATGATCGGGCCTCTGGCCTCGGGATTACGCCCTAGCGCCTGTAGTGCGCCCAATCCCACGAGTCCAACGCCAATCCCGGGACCGATGCCCCCAAGACCCACCGCCAGACCGGCCGCCAACAGTTTTACTGCATCCGCTTCCATACCTGGTCCTCCTTCTGGTTATCACACGAACCGCATCCTGCACGGACGATTGTTCTTCACCCAACCCGCATATGAATCGCTAGTGACCTTCCTCGGGCTCCCCGTGGGGTGTCGCCGCGATAGTGGCAAACACCAGTGTCAGTCCGCCAAATATCAGCGCCTGTACCAGTCCCACCAGCATCTCGAATCCGTAGAATATAACGGCCACCCCGTATGGCATCAGGAATATCATCACCAGAATCAGAATTTCACCGCCGAGCATGTTGCCAAACAGTCGGAACATAAAACTGACGATACGCATCACAAAGGTGACAGACTCAAGGATACCGACGAAGATATCAACGCCTCCCATGAGGATATCCCCGAGTCCGCTCTTGACCTTGCCGCGGAAGAGAGCGGCCACTCCCTGACCGAATTTGGAGAAGTTAATGAACGTCTTGATGAAGCCCAGTCTACCCATGCTCAGACCGACGTACACCACAAAGACGAAGGAGATAAGCGACAGCGCCAGCGTGAAGCTGATATCAGTATTGGCGCCGCGCAGCAACGGATAGGCGTGGTGCTCGGCACCGGTATAGGTGATTGAGCCAAAACCAGGAATCAAGTTGATCCAGGCGTTCATAAAGACAAACAGGAAGATGGTCACGATTATCGGGAAGAAACGACGCCCATTTTGCTCACCGGCAACGTCGATGCAGAAATTAAGCAACCACTCAATGACAGATTCAATCAGATTCTGCAGGCGCGTCGGTATTAACTTTATCCGGCGCGTCACCGCCCAGAACAGGAGTACCAGCGCCAACATCGTGATCCAGGAAGTAATCAGAGTGTTGGTCACCTCGAAATTACCGACAAGGAAAATGACTTCGCCGGGGAGCTGAACGTGCGGAGAATCTACACTGAACACACTGGGCAGACCGACATCCCCAACCATGTTCTTGCCAATGGCTCCGCCGATAAAGCTGACGACAAGCATCGCGATAAGGGCTGACACAACGACAATGAAAGCCGGGAAAGAGCAACCCATGATCCGCTTCTTGGACACTAGCTATTCTCTCTCGTTCCGTCGGTCACCAAGGAAGGGCCGGAGCATGGCGTAGACACCACAACACGCGGCAACTACACCCAGCACCAGGCCAACTACCAGCCAGAAAGGATCACTGCCGAACCTGCCGTCGAGCCAACGCCCGCCAAGAACACCGAGGATCACGACGCCGGCTATGTAGTAACCGACACCCAACAACCCAAGTGCGGCGAGTCGCCTGCGCTTACCGCCGACAGCATACCAAATCCGCGCCACGTCGTCAATCCCGCCCACGGTAGCGCCCGGTTTGGGCAAGCCAGCCCGTCAACCGCATAGCCTGCAACAACAAGAGTCCTGCAACCTGACGGTGCAGGACTCACTACCCCCGCTCATTCAGCCGGGAACGCTATTTCAGCCACGCGCGCTATTGTCGTTACCTCTCACCCGACCCGCGCCATCAATCAAGACTTCCGCTTGTCGAAATCCTCGAGATCGAGCGTATTGATGAAGTCGTGGAAAGCGGACATCTTCTTGATCTCTTCATCGCTGATAGGGCGACTCGCTTCGGGAAATTCCTCACCGGCTTGCCCCATCGGCCGGCCGGTCTCTTTGTCCAGCACGATACCCGCTTTCTCCAGAACGCTCTCGTCAGCGTAGATCGGCGCCCTGACTCTCACCGCCAGGGCAATCGCGTCGCTCGGGCGGGAGTCAAGCTCCATCTGCTCACCATCGACATTAAGGACGATCTTGGCAAAGAACGTGTCGTTATTGAGATCGCAAACGACGATCGAGTTGACCTGGCCGCCGAGCCTGTCGACCAGCGACTGCATCAGGTCGTGGGTCAGCGGTCGCGGCACACTGACGTCTTGTAGTCGGACGGCGATCGCATCGGCTTCGGCGGGCCCAATCCAGATCGGCAGGTAGCGGTCGGCATCAGTCTCCTTAAGGAGCACCATCCGCTGGTAGTTCATCAGGCTGACGCGGATGCTGTCAACGACCATTTCGATCATGTCGTGCCTCCTCTTCCGCTTCCGACACACTCTATTCTACCGTCCGGGCAAGATCACTGTCAAATTACTCCACGCTCACCGCCGAGTCCGCCGGCCGACGCCCCGAAAGGTAATTTTCACCTGTCGGCTCTACTCATGGTATAATGCCCAAACGGACAGGAACGCGCCGCCGCCCTGACTGAGGGCAACCCCTTCAATCCATGGACATAGGCCGTTCCAGCCGAGTTAGACCGGAAAGCCGGTCGAATAGGGAATCGCTTCGGTGTCAGTCAAGCCGTTCATTATCAACCACAGTCAGGCAACCATCGCTGATGCCGAAGCGCGCCTGAACAGGTAGTGTTGCGCCGATCCAATGTCCGCAGGCTATCTGAAGAGCGGGAGACCGCGCTTTCCCTGCACGCCCAAAAGAGCCGTCTTTCACGAGGGCGCCAGACCCCCGAAGAACCCTGCGCCATCCGTACCGATTTCCAGCGCGACCGCGACCGCATCATCCACAGCAACAGCTTTCGCCGCCTCAAACACAAGACACAGGTCTTCATCGCCCCACTCGGAGACCACTTCGTCACCCGCCTCACTCACACCTTCGAAGTGTCCCAGATCGCGCGCACCATCGCCCGCGCCCTGAACCTGAACGAAGATCTGACCGAAGCAATCAGCCTCGGCCACGACCTAGGACACACTCCGTTCGGCCATATCGGCGAAGAGGTACTCGACGAACTCTACACTTGCGGTTTCCGCCACAATGAGCACTCGCTTCGCGTCGTCGACCTCCTGGAACGTAACGGCCGCGGCCTGAACCTCACCTGGGAAGTACGCGACGGCATTCTGAACCACTCGAAGACCCGGGCCGGTTTCCTCACCGAGAAAGCCGGCGCAGCCACCACCCTGGAAGGTGCTGTCTGCCGGCTCGCCGACGTCATCGCGTATGTCAATCATGACAGCGACGACGCCATCCGCGCCGGCGTCATCACCGAAGGCGACCTGCCACTGGCAGCGGTATCGGTACTCGGCCTGCCCCGCTCTGACCGCATCAACACCATGGTCGCCGATGTCATCGACAACTCGTGGTTCGTCACCGGCGACGCCGCCGCTTCCACCGACGAAGGCAGCACCGCCACCTTCGTCCCAAGAGACCGCAGCTCCGCTGTGGTCTCAATGGGCCGGCCAATACTGGAAGCGACCCATGTCCTCCGCGAGTTTCTCTTCGAACGCGTCTACAAGGTACACTCGGCACGACAAGAGTCCGACCGGGCCCGCGAGATCCTGCGACGCCTCTACGAATTCTTCAACCAGCACGAAGATCGACTCCCCGCCGAATACCGCCTGATCGACGACACTCGGGAACGCCGAGTGACCGACTTCATCGCCGGTATGACCGACCGCTATGCTCTAAGAGTTGCCGAGGAAATGTCTTTGCTCGACGGCCGGGTGGTTCAGCCGCGGTTGTTCCTGCCGGAATAGCCCGCAGCGCCGCTGGCGCCGTAAGGATGCTCCAAAATGCGCCGGGATGTATTATACTGTTCTATGAATCACATCACGGGACGTTACTCACCTTGCGCCGATAACTTTCCACCATCGCCGACCGTTTTGACCGGTGACCGGAACCGAACTTCACGAGCGCCGACGACGCCATGAGCTCAATCGAAGAAGTAAAGGAAAAGCTCGACATCGTCGAGGTCGTCGGCCAGCACGTTCCTCTGACCAAAGCGGGGCGTAATTTCAAGGCTGTCTGCCCGTTCCACACAGAGAAAACACCATCCTTCTTCGTCTTCCCGGATCGCCAAAGTTGGCATTGTTTCGGCGCCTGCGGCACCGGCGGTGACGTCTTCTCTTTCGTCATGAAAGAGCAGAGGATTGAATTCGGCGAGGCACTCCGGCTACTCGCCGACCAGACCGGCGTCACCCTCCCGTCACGCGGCGAAGATGACACCCGTAAGGATGAGCGATACCGGCTCCACACCGCCAACGAAACAGCCGCCCGCTTCTTCCACGATTCGTTACTCAAGTCACCCGCCGGTGACACGGCGCGCTGCTACCTCCAGGGACGCGGGTTCGTCGCCGCCACCGTCGCCGAGTTCCAGCTAGGCTACAGCCCCGGCGACTGGGAAGCGCTTAAGCAGCACCTCGCAGAGCGGGGTTTCACCGACCGGGAGATGATCGACGCCGGCCTCCTCGTCGAAACCGACGACGGCCGGACGCGGGACCGGTTCCACAACCGCCTGATGTTTCCCATCCATGACGCCCGCGGCCGCACCACCGGATTCGGTGCCAGAGCGCTGGATGACTCGATGCCCAAGTACACCAACTCGCCGCAAACGCTCGTCTTCGACAAGAGCGGCACCGTGTACGCGGTCGATATCGCCGCTACGACGATACGAAAGCAGGATCGAGCGGTGCTCGTCGAAGGCTACATGGACACAATCACCGCCCACCAGAACGGCTTCAAGAATGTCGTCGCCGCGATGGGAACGTCGGTCACCGAGCGCCAGGTGACGATTCTCAAGCGGATGACACGCAACATCGTCTTGGCACTCGACGCCGATACCGCCGGCACCGAGGCGATGCTCCGCTGCGTCGAGTACGAGAATATTCTCGATGCCGAGATCCGCGTCATCCTCCTCCCTGAAGGCAAGGATCCGGACGACTTCATCCGCCGGAATGCCGACCAGTGGCCGGCGCTGGTCGACGCCGCCGTACCGGCGATCGACTACGCCTTCGAACGCACTCTTGTCGAACTCAATCTCGATACAGCGGCCGACAAGTCACGCGCCAGCAAGGAATTATTGCCAGTCATCGCCCGGATCGGAGACCCGATTCGCCGCGATCACTACCTCTCAAAACTGGCTAATTCCACCGAAATCAAGTATAGTGTTCTTGAAGCTGCTCTCAGGGGCAAGACAAGTCCGCAAGGGTCCCGGCAGTCAAACAAGAAGACGGCAACAACGCCACAAGCGCCACTTCTTTCCAGCCCACTCGAGGAGTACTGTCTCAGCTTGTTGTTGCAGCATCCCGAGCTCAAAGAAGGCGACGACCCTATTCTGCCGGACTATTTTCAGAACAGCCAGAACCGGGAGATATTCCTTTGCTGGCGTCAGACTCTTAATTTGGCGGTGCTCACCGACGCCATCGACCCCGCTCTCCGTAAGCATGTCGGTTCTCTCGCCTCACGCAGCCTGCTCAATAACCAGATAGACAAGAAACTGGCGGATTGCGTGCTCCGCCTTCGCGAAGAGTACCTGCGCGGACTCAAGGTGAAACAAGCGGCCGCGTTAGCCGAAGCCGTCGGCGACGGCGCCGGCGTCGCCCGCCTCGAAGAAGATGGAATTGAGACCAATGCCGAGCTCAAAGAGGTCTTTACCCGGCGCGCCAAAGCAACGAGGAGCGTAAGAGATGAGTCCTGAAAGTTTCCCCGAATCCGGCAACAGCAAGGATGAGGGAACCAACGCCCCCACCAAGGTCGTGACGACGCAGCAAGAATCGCCGGCTGAGTTGGACGCTTCACCCGCCACGACGGACGATCAGGAGGTGGGCGACGATCCGGTTCGCCTCTACCTGCAAGAGATCGGCAAGGTTCACCTACTCACCGCCGCCGACGAAAAACGACTCGCCCGGATGATCGAGATCGGCAAGCGGGCCGGTGATGTCCGTCGCCTGCTGCAGCGCTCCGGCCTGTTCCCCACCGCCGCCGAGATCATGATCGAGGTCGTCAGGCAACTGGGCGAGACGGCGCCTCTGATCCACATCCTTAAGGAGACTCTGGAACTTGAGCGGATCGAAAGCCTGGCCGGCAGCATAACCGATACCGCGCTGCTGGACCGCATCACCGGTGTTGTCGACCGGCAGATGATACAGGATGTCGCCGAAAAGATAGGTTGCACGCCGCAGGAGACGGAGCAACGCATCATCGCCCTGTCGGCCGGTTGCGCCGTCCTCACCAAGGAAGTGATCCAGGCAATCGACGAGGAGTTAGTGCTCACTGACGCGGAGCGGCTCACTGCCGACCCCGCCTTCGCTGAGGCGTTACGGCCTCATGAAGGCATCTTCGCCGCCCACCTGTCGGTCATCGGCCACGAGGCTGAGACGGCCAAGAACCACCTCACCGAAGCCAATCTCAGGCTCGTTGTCAGCGTCGCTAAGAAGCACATCGGCCACGGTATGTCGCTCCTCGACCTCATCCAGGAGGGCAACATCGGCCTCATCCGCGCTGTCGAGAAGTTCGATCCGCACAAGGGCTACAAGTTCAGCACCTACGCCACTTGGTGGATCCGGCAGGCAATCACCCGTGCCATCGCCGACCAGGCCCGCACCATCCGCGTGCCGGTCCACATGATAGAAACGATCAACAAGCTGCTCCGAATGAGCCGTCGTCTCGCCCAAGAGTACGGGCGTGAGCCGACCCCCAATGAGATCGGCGAAAAGATGGGGATGCCGTCGGAGAAGGTCAGGGAAATCGTCAAGGTCGCCCAGCTCCCGATTTCGCTGGAACTGCCGATGGGCGAGGAAGAGGACAGCCACCTCGGTGACTTCATCGAGGACCGCAATGCCATGCCGCCGGTGGACGCCGCCTCGAAACAGCTCCTCAAGGAGCAAATCGAAGAAGTCCTCTCCAGCCTCACCCACCGCGAGCAGCGCGTCCTCCAGTTGCGCTTCGGGCTCGAAGACGGCCGCAGCCGTACCCTCGAAGAGGTCGGCCAGGAGTTCCAGGTCACCCGTGAACGAATCCGCCAGATCGAGGCCAAAGCACTGCGCAAGTTACGCCACCCGAGCCGCAGCCGCAAACTCAAAGACTACCTGGAGTAGGCTGCGCCGCCGAGACCATGAGCAACGCAAATCTGACATCCGCATCCGTGAGACAAACGCTGCCACCCCACCCGCCTGTGCTAGAATAAGACACCATGATTCCGGTTCGTCTCTCGATGCGCAACTTCCTGTGCTACCACGAAAACGTGCCTCCGATCAACTTCGAAGGCATCCACATCGCCAGCATCTGCGGCCGCAACGGCGACGGCAAATCGGCCATGATCGACGCCATGACTTGGGCGCTCTGGGGACAGACCCGCGCCAAGCGCGATGACGACCTCGTGTACTCTGGCGAGATGGAGGCAGCCGTCGAATTCGACTTCACCATCGGTGACCAGGTTTACCGGGTAATGCGGCGGCACTCGAAACCGAAACGACGCGGCGCATCGGGGCAGACCTCACTCGAATTCCAGGTGGCCGTCGACGAGGGCTTTCGCGCAATCACTGGCAACACCATTTTCCAGACCCAGGAAAAGATCGTCGACACCATCCACATGGACTACGCCACCTTCACCAACAGCGCTTACCTGCGCCAAGGCCACGCCAACGAGTTCACAACATCAAATCCAGCGCGCCGTAAACAGGTGCTCGCCAGCATTCTCGGCCTGTCCGTCTACGACCGCTTCGAAGCTCAGGCCAGGGCTTTCGAACGACATAATGAGACCGAAACCGAGCAACTCCAGTCCGTCATCAGCGAAATCCGCGACGAACTGGCCGGCAAGTCGCGGTTTCAGACCGAACTCACCGAGACTGAATCAGAGTTGTCTCGGCTGGTCGCCGAAATTGAGCAACGCCAATCGAAGCTCAATACCCTCCGCCAGCGGAAACAGTCCCTAGAAACGCAGCAGTCAGAGATGGTCCAACTGGACCAGTTGATCGAGCAGCGCGATCGCGCGCTAACGCAGTGGCAGCGGCAACTGGAGGAACAAGGTAACCGCATCAAGAGTCACGAAGAGGTTATCGCACGGCGAGAGACCATCGAGACCGGCCACAGGCAACTCGTCGAGGTCCGGCAGACTAACGACGAACTGGAGCAGAAGTTCCGCCGTTCGGTCAACCTCGAGCGGCAGAAAGCGCAGATCGAGATCAAACTCGGTGAGGCCAGTCAGCAACTCGTGTCGAAGCACGCCATCGTCACAAATTACATCGAGCAACTGGCAACAAAGGCCGCCGACCTGCCCGGCATCAAGGCGAAACAGCAGGACATGGCGCACCGGCTGCAACACGTTACCGAGGAAGAGGCCGCGCTACGAGAGCGCACCGAGTCCGGCCACCGACTACGGGCCGATTTACAGACCCTGAAGACGGGCCAGGGCCAACTGGTCAAGGATATCGCCGAAGTCAATGAGAAACTGAACCTGCTCGTCACCGAACATGGCGCCAGTTGCCCTCTCTGCGAAACTGAATTGGGCGAGGACAGCCTGAAACTGATTGGGGCGAAGTGGGAAGCGGACCGGCTGCAGAAGACCGCCTCACTCGACGATACCCGCAACCGTGTCTCCCACAGCCAAACGAAGCTGAAATCACTAGCCGGCGAACTCGCCCAACTGGAGTCACGCCTGAAGCAGCAACGAGCCGCCCTTCAGGGCCAAGCCAGTCTCGTCGCCCGTGAGGCTGAGGAAGCCGAACAGGCCGTCCGGGAACTCGAGTACCGGCGAGCCGAGCTGACCGACATTGAACAGCAACTCACCCGACGCGACTTTGCAGCCTCTCAACAGGCAGTGCTCGACGAGATAGAACAGGAGCTTGCCGGCCTTGGTTACGACCCTTCACGGCATGACCAGTTGCGCCGCCAACTGGCTGACCTAGAACAATACGACGAACCGAAGCGCCGCCTCGACGAGGCGGATCAGCAGATTGAAGACGAGCGGGCCGCCGCGGGACACGCCGAGGAAGCCGCCGGAGATCTCGAAGCCGACCTGGACGGTGACCGCCGAAAGCGGCAGGAGCTGCTCACCGCGCTGGAATCGCTCCCCGGAGTGACCGATCAGTTTGCCACTGCCGAACGGGAACACTCGACCGTCATCGGGCAGCAGCAGCGACTCCGCGAGACAATCGGCGGCCTCAAAGGAAGAATGGAGCACTACGCCGAACTCGAGACGAGAAAGCGAGATCGGGAGAAATCATTATCACGCGCCGCCGGCGACGAAGCCATCTACCGCGAATTGGCGGAGGCGTTCGGCAAACGCGGCATCCAGGCACTACTGATCGAGACCGCCATCCCCGAGATCGAGATCGAGGCCAACCGGCTGCTCGACCGAATGACGGACTACCGGATGAACGTTAAGATCGAGACCCAGCGCGAGACCCAACGTGGCACCACTCTCGAAACGCTTGACATCAATATCGGCGATGAACTGGGCACACGCAACTACGAGATGTTCAGCGGCGGCGAGGCTTTCCGCATCAACTTCGCAATCCGGGTCGCCCTCTCCAAGCTGCTCACCAACCGCGCCGGAGCGCCAATGCCAACGCTGATAATCGACGAAGGATTCGGCACCCAGGACAGTGTCGGCATCGAAAAACTAAGAGAAGCAATCAACTCGATCCAGGACGACTTCAACTTGATACTGGTCATCACGCACATCGAGGAGTTACGCGACGCCTTCCCGGCGCGAATCGAGGTTGCCAAAACCGCCGATGGCTCGACGGTCAGCCTCGGCTAGAGTCCCAGGCTGTCGGCGACTTCCTGCATCGCGACGACGCCAATCTCGATGAATTCGTCGAGACCAATTCCCAGGTCACTGCACCGCGCGATCTGCTCGCGGTTGGCGCCGGCGGCGAAACCCTTCGCTTTGAAACGCTTCCTGACCGACTTCACTTTGAGGGTTGCCAGCTTCCTGTCGGGCATCACAAGCGCCCCGGCCGTAATCAGGCCGGTCAGTGGGTCGCCGCAGAACAGCGCCCGGTCGAGTTTTGTCTCCAGCGGCACGCCGTGGACCTCATTGTGACGAAGAATGGCGTCGGCCATCGTCTCACCGGCGCCGAGCCGACGCGCCATGTCAGCTCCGACCCGACTATGAGCGCTGGCATCGTCTCCCGTCACTTCAACGTCGATGTCGTGGAGAAGGCCAGTCAACCCCCACTCTTCCTCGTCCTCACCCAGTCGCCGGGCCAATGCTCGCATTATCGCCTCGGTGGCCAGCATATGCTTGATCAGGTTGGCGTTTTCTACGTTGGCTTCGATCGCGCTGATTATTTCGTCACGGTTGACCACGGCACCTCCATTCCCCACACCGCAATGCTTGGTTCGGCATCCCGTGCCAGCACGTCGACCAGGTACTGACCGGTCAATGAAGCGCTTTCCAGTGCCACCTTTTCCGGAGTACCGGTCGCAACGACATAGCCACCATCGTCGCCGGCGCCCGGCCCTAGGTCGATGATGTGGTCGGCGCTCTTGACAACGTCCGGCTGGTGCTCGATGACGACTATCGTGTTGCCCGCGTTGGCCAGCCGCTGCAGCACCCGCAACAGGGCGGCGACGTCCTCGAAAGACAGCCCCGTGGTCGGCTCGTCGAGGATGTAGAGCGACCGGCCGGTAGCACGCCGCGAAAGCTCGGTCGCCAGCTTGACTCGTTGCGCCTCGCCACCCGAAAGCGT
>CAZLUE010000038.1:0-10577 GCA_964562625.1 uncultured Dehalococcoidales bacterium
AAAGTCCTTCCGCGAAAGATACTCTTTCGCCCGTTTGCAGTATGGTCAGGTAGGTGTGCTGTAGATGATTATTTCTTTGTCAGCCATTGCCGTTGCCTCCCGCACCCCGCTTTCATAAAAGGCTGTTACTAGTGTGCGTACTCGCCGACTATTGGGTTGCCGCACGCGGCGCAGGTCGCCACCAGGACCTTTCGGCAGTTGGGGCACTGGCCTCGCCGTCACTTCATGGCCGCAGCCAAGACAGACGTACTTCGCTTCCCGCATGATACGCCCCCCACCGTTCAGCAGCCGCATGTTATATCCGCCGGCCGAGACTGTCAAGAAACCGGTCGAAAGTGCTGTTGTATCATCTTCCGGCAGCCATTGCCGCTCCTGCCGGACACCGGCCATATGCTATAATGCAATCACGTTGCGGCCGCAACCGACCCAACGGGAGGATCCTAATTGGCCGAAGCCGGCGCGGTACAGTTACTGAAGCAATCATCCATCTTTTCCGGATTGAACGAGGATGATTTAGCGGCGCTCGCCGATCTCGCTACCGAATACCGCTTCCAGCCGGATGAGTTCGTTTTCTGGGAAGGCGACGATGCGGACCGCTTCTACGTCCTTGTCGATGGCAGCATCAAGGTCATCAAGCACTCTTCTCAGGGAAAAGAGTTTATTATCGCTTTCTTCGGTGCCGGCGAAATGTTCGGTGAGGTCGCCGTTTTCGAGAACAGACCGTATCCCGCTTCCGCCCAGGCGGTTGTCTCGATCTGTGTCCTCGGCATCCGTCGCACTGATTTCCTCGCCTTTCTGGCGGAGCGGCCACAGGTGGTTCTCCGGATCATCAATGTTCTCGGCGGCCGGTTGCGTGACGCCCAGGGCCGTCTTCGCGACCTCGCCGGGGAACGGGTCGAGCAGCGCATCGCCGCCATTCTGCTGATGCTATCCACCAAGCTGGGCGGTACATTGCCCTTCACCCGGCAGGAAATCGCCGATATGGCCGGTACCACCACCGAGACGGCGATTCGCGTCATGAGCCAACTGCGCACGCGCGGCATCGTCCGCTCAGTTCGTGGTCTTGTCACCATCCTCGACGCCGAGAAGCTGCGCCTGCTCAGCGGGGGTGAGCCTGGTGTCTAGTCCTCTCCCATCGGCGGATCGACGTCACATGATACAAATCATGGTACCCGGGCCGCGTGTCTGTTATCATGATGGCGGAGCCAGGTAAAGGGTAGGCGTGGGGATAGCCGGATGACTATCAAGTGTCCCGGCTGCGGCGCCGAAGTTGAAATGTTCCTCGACGAGACTAGGATCAGGTGCCACGAGCGCGGCGAATGTGTCTACAAGGAACAAATGTCCTTCTGCATCGACTGGTGCGTCTCGGCCAGAGAGTGCCTCGGTGAGGAGCGCTGGCAGGAACTCAAAGGCGGCGACGAGCCGGAACAACTGAAAACAATAGCGGCAGGAGAGACGCAATGACGACGAAGACAATCAGGAAGATCGTCTTGATCGACGAGGACAAGTGTGATGGCTGCGGCATCTGCATCCCGTCCTGTGCCGGAGGCGCTCTCCAGATCATTGACAGCAAGGCGAAGTTGGTCAACGAAAAGTTCTGCGACGGCCTGGGTTCCTGTCTCGGCGAGTGCCCTCAGGATGCGATCACGGTTGTTGATCAGTTGGCCGACGACTTCGACGAGCGGCTCGTCGAACAACACCTGGTTGCCCACGAGCCCAACCAATACACCCACGAAGACACTCTTGCCTGCGGTTGCCCGTCATCGTCGGTTCAGCAGTTCGAAGGTCACGGCGCCGTCATCGGGGAGACCCACCACCACGCTGATAAAGAAGACACTCTTGCCTGCGGTTGCCCGTCATCGTCGGTTCAGCAGTTCGAAGGCCACGGCGCCGTCATCGGGGAGGCCCACCACCACGCTGATAAAGAAGACACTCTTGCCTGCGGTTGCCCGTCGGACGCGCTCACTGGATTTGGTACTACCTCACCTGGGACGACGGCAGTTACGCGCCAGGTGTCGACTCTCGGCCACTGGCCGGTGAAGGTGACGCTGGTGCCTCCGCAGGCGCCATTCCTCCAGGGCACAAACCTCGCTCTTACGGCTGATTGCGTTCCCTTTGCTTACGCTAATTTCCACCAGGACTTCCTGAAGGGCCACAGCCTGTTGATCGCCTGTCCCAAGCTCGACGATGCCGAGGCGCACCTGTGGAAGCTGACCGATATCCTCAGTCAATCCTCGGTCAACAGCCTGACGGTGCTTCACATGGAAGTCCCCTGCTGCTTCGGTCTGGTCCAGATCGCAAAGCAGGCGATTGCCGCCAGCGGTGAGGACATCCCTTTCCGTGAGGTGACCATCGGCGTTCGCGGAGAAGCCTTGGATTAGCAGGAGAAGTGACTTATCGGACCATGGCGAAGCTCTACCAGAGGATGGACGGTAAGATCGGCAAGGATGTGCGCGTCCTCGCCGATTTCGTTGAGATCTTCTGCCGCGAAAACCACCGGCATCAGTCGAGGGAGACGTTCACGGCCAGCGATGCCAACCTTCGCCTCGCCCTCGACGACTGCGCCCCGGTAGTCTGTGCCGATTGCCGCAAACTCCTCCAGCATAGTATCTCGAAACGTATCCAGTGCCCTCATGACCCCAAGCCGATGTGCAAGAAATGCCCAACCCACTGCTACGCCCCTGGCTACCGCGTGAAGATGCGGCGGGTGATGCGTTTCTCCGGACTCTACCTCGTAAAGCGCGGTCAGCTTAATATGCTGTTCCACTATCTCTTTTAGTTCGAGGAGGATCGATGCCGGAGCTGAAGGAATCGCTGGTTGCTGAGATGGAAGCCTACTTCGGAGATGATATCCCGCGTATCGAGCATGCCCATCGCGTCGCCGGCCACGCCGAGGAACTACTCAGATGGGAAAGTGGTGACTATTCGGTGGTGATTGCCGCTGCGGTGCTCCACGATATCGGCATCCCCGAGGCGGAGAGGAAGTTCGGCAGCGCCGCCGGGCACTACCAGGAACTGGAAGGCCCACCGGTCGCCCGACGGATCCTGAACCATCTTGAACAGACGCCCGCCCATATCGAGGAAGTCTGCGAAATCATCGCCCATCATCATACCCCAGGTAAGGTGCAAACGCGCAACTTCGCCATCCTTAACGACGCCGATTGGCTGGTCAACCTCGGTGACCTCTATACGATCGACGATTCGGCCAAACTAAGGAATGCCATCGATCGCGTCTTCCTGACAAAGTCGGGCCGTGAGCTGGCCGGGCAGACCTATCTGTCAGACAAACCCATCGTCTGATACCTTGGTCACCGACTACCCTGCTGACCTGGTCACAAAGATGTATTGACACCAAGTCGCACTTTGCCTAGAATCCTAGCAGCTGTAGGTAATACCGGTGATGCGTCCCGAGCGTGGAGGCGAGCCATGTTGTGCGTCGGCGTGTGGACGAAGCTACGCCCGGAAACCACCATCGAACTGGCGGGCGCACCTTCTTTGATCCCGAGGGCGGGTGCGGCTTGAAGGTCAACGACCGCACTACCGACTCGGTCTGCTGCTGTTGCCAGTAGTCACCCTGGTACTGGAGGAAGATTGGCGTTACACTGTCTTTCTGTTGGTTATCATCGTACTGATGGCCGTTAATTTCATCTCGATCGCCGCAAGGTAATTGCTGAGGTTTGCTCGATTGGGAAGCTGCTTGGTCAGTTGTTCCGTCGGCGAAGCGGCTAGATCGTGTAGTCGTCCTTGCTGACCTGCCGTTTGCCGAAGGACAACCGCATCCACAGCCGCTCGTGGCCGTAGTAGCTGGCCAGTTTGACCAGCGAATCGACCGCGCCGACACCGAGGGCGACGCTGGTGTCCTTGGTGAATAGGTAGGCGGTCATCGTCGTGATTATGACGGCGATGACACGCCACGACAACGCCTTGGCGATGCTACGTTTGTGTGTTTCCATCGGCTGACCAGTGTTGTCCGGTCCGGATTGCCACCCACCTAGCGCGTGATCGTCAGCACGAACCGGTTTTCCTCCGGTTGCTCGAATCCCGGCTTGATGCCGCGGGTCTTGAGTTCTTGGACGACGCTCTTTAGCGATTCTGTGTCACCTAGTATCAGCCTGGCCGTCTCGCCAGCGGCCAGGCTGTCGATTGCCTGCGTTGCCTTCATCTTCGACAGCGGGCAGATGAACCCGGAAAGGTCGTGTTCCATTACTATATCTCCCACATCTGTGGCTCATCGATGTCCTTCAGGGCATCACGGTAGAAACTGGCGTACTTGAAGGCGTCATCAGGTGAGATGGCGACCGCCAGTCCGTGATGCGATTTGCCGTAACTGACGGCGGCGTGCAGAATGGCCCCGGTGGTCGGCCCCACCGGTATGCCGTCGTGGCGGGCTAGGTCGGTCGCCGTCCGGTAGGCATCATCGTCGGCCACTTCGATCACCTCGTCGATCACCGAGCGGTCCAGTATCTTCGGTATGTATTCATCGGCCAAGCCGGTGATCCGTTTCATGCCTGGCAGCTTGTGCTCCGACGTCGTTGGCTCGATGCCGATGATCTTGATGTCGGGGTTCTGTTCCTTCAGGTAGCGGCCGATGCCCGTGATCGTGCCGCACGTACCCATGCCGGCGAAGAAGTATTCCACCCGGCCTTCGTCTGCTGCCATATCTCCGGCCCGGTCAACCGGTAGTGGGCCGCCACGTTGAGTTGGTTCTCGTACTGATTCGGACCGATGTAGCCGTCCCGCGTCGCCGGGCTTTCCAGCATGGCCTTGACCAGTCCCCTGGCTCCTTCCGACGGGAACAGCGGGCAGAGTGCGTCGTCGGTCTCGGTGACGTTGACCCCGAGGAAGCGGAGCATCAGCTTCTTTTCCTCGGGTATCTTGTCTGGCACGGCAATCTCGATCGGTATCCCCATGGCGTTGGCGATGCAAGCCAGGGCGATTCCGGTGTTTCCCGATGACGGCTCGACGATGGTGCGGTCGCCGATGTTGAGCGCCTTTATCATCTCGAGCGCGATCCGATCCTTGACCGAGCCGAACGGGTTATATCGTTCCAGCTTGAGGTAGATCGGGAAGTCGGCATTCCGGTTTGTCCGGTTGACCCTGACCAGTGGCGTCGGGTTGTCCGGACTGGCCACCATCTGAGTGATGTCCGAGTAGACGCGTCGAGCGTGGTCGGGGCCATGCCCGTTGCCGGCCGGCGTCATATCTTTGCCAGTCATCGCGGTACCTGCCTGGTGTCTATTTCAGTGCCATGGTGTGAATGCCGCACTCGCCACCGCACTTACTGGTATCCAGCCAGCGGCCGTCGCGTTCCATGATGCCACCGGGACTGGAGCATGGGGCGCAGCCGAGCGAGCGGTAGCCGAGCGCGTACCACGGGTGCGGCTCGATGTTGTGGGTGGACATGTAGCGCCAGACCTCGGCCTCCTCGAAGGTGAGGATCGGGTTGATTTTGATCAGCCCGTTCTTGTTTTCGATCTCTTCGTAGTCGGTGCGCGTCCTGCCCTCGGTGCTCCGCAGGCCGCAGATCCAGGCATCGAGGTTCTTGACCGCCTCGCGTGTCGGATTGACCTTGAGCATGCGACAGCATTCATCGGGGTCAGCTTGGTAGATCGGCTTGCCGCTCTCGGCGAGCACCTCGGCTGCCTTCTTGTTGAATTCGGCGGTGGGTAGCAGCCGGACGTCAAGCGAGGCGTCTTTGAGCGCCTCGGGGATAGAATCGGCGACCATGTAGGTGACCACGTTGAGGTTCATCCGCTCGTTCAATCGGCGCAGATACTCCAGCGTCTCCAGCGGCTTGAAACGGGTCATCACGGCGAATATCGGGATATTGGGGTCAACCTCGTGCGCGATGTCGACGACCACCATACTGTCCTTACCGAAGGAACAGGCCACCGCCAGTCTCGGGTAGGTCCTGATTGCGTCGCTGATGAGGTCCTTCGCGTGTTCGATCTTCTCCAGTAGGTCGGTTGCCATTGTCTTCCTCCTTGTCTTTTACCCAGTGTCGACTATCCGGCCGTCGTGCCGCTGCCGTCTAGTTGTAGAAGTTACCCTCGGTCCAGAACTTCTTGCGCTCCTCACTGTTCTCGATGGTGTCCAGCCCCAGCGGCCTGACGACCTCGTCCAGGTATCCGGCGAGGCCGAGCCGACCGAGGGCGCCGCCGATCCGTTCACGGCCCTTGGCGTTTTCCCGGTACCACTCAATCGTCTTCTCGATCAGTGAGCAGCAGTCCTCGTCGGAGAGGAACTGGCCGATCTCGTAGGCGTGGATCGGGTGTCGGCCGTGTTTGCCGCCGACTCGCGCCAGCCATCCTTTTCGCTCGGTGACCATCGCATCCACCGGGCAGATCTTGATGCAGTCGCCGCAGTAGATACACCGTCCGATGTCCTTTACCGGCAGGTCGTCGACCATTGTCAGCGCCTTGTCCGTGCAGGCGGTGACACATAGGCCGCAGGCGTTGCACAGGTCTTCCACCAGCTTCGGCTCGACGATTCCCTGGAAACCGAGGTCCATCCCCCGCGTTCGGGCGCAGTCGATCGGACAGCCGGAGAAGGAGACCTTGAACTTGTGGTGGCCGGTGGCGGTGCCGAAATAGCGCCGGTTCACCTCGAGGCACAGGCTCTGGGTGTCCATCAGTCCGTTTGGGTTGTATGTGCATCCCGCGCAGGCGGTCGGCACCCTGATCCGGGGGCCGCAAGAGGCGACCGCCCAGTCGAGTTCTTTCAAGTCAGCGGCCACCGCGTCGAAGTGGCGGTAATGAACGTAGGGCACCTCGATTGACTGGCGGAACGAGGTGTGGACTTCGCCCTCACCGTACTTGTCGGCGATGTCGGCCGCCTTGTTCAGCTGGCGTGAAGTCAACTTGCCGCCGGGGCACTGCAGCCGCACCGTGAACAGACCCTCTTGCGTCTGTTTGATGAAACCGCCGCTCTTGAGCACGTCGAAGTCCATATTGAGATGGCGGGACTCTCTTTCCAGATTATGGCCCACTTTTTCCTCCATTACCGGATTGGGCAGCGCCTCGTCAGAGACGAGGCGCCCTTGACCGCTGCTTAAGCGCCAATGTACTTGGCGTAGAGTCTGCGGGCGAGCGTTTCGTCAGTGGTGTTCCTAAGTAATGCCCGGCCGTCGGGGAAGACGACCATCTCCCGCTCGCCCTCGACTGGGAACCGGAGCATGTGCTCGTTGCGGGTAACCGCGGCCACTGGCGCCAGTCGCTCCGCCAGCCTTTTGAGTGAGATATCGACGTCACTGGTATTGAGTACTTGGACAACATTCTGCCCGCAGAGCGACGTCGTCTTCAGTCCCTGCTTGCCTTCGAGGAATTCGTAGTTCCCCTGGCAGGCCGGGCAGCCGGGCCGGTGACCGGTCTTCAACCGTTGAAAGTCACCCTGCCAGACGTCAACGGTCGTGAGATGCTGGGTTGAGTCAGTATTGCCCATCAGCAGTTTCAGGGCGGCGGCGGACTGGAGCGAGCCGATGACAAATGGTGCCGGTCCGATCACACCGGCGGTATCGCAGGTATCGGTGACACCGCCGCCGGGGGCGCTCGCCGAGATGCAGCGGAAGCACGGAGTCTTGCCGGGGATGATTGTCGCCGTTATACCGGAGGAAGCGATCGCTGCTCCGTAGACCCAGGGTATCCCGTGTTTCAGGGAGGCGTCGTTTATCAGGAACCGGGTCTCGAAGTTGTCGAGGCCATCCATGATGATGTCTGCTCCGTCGACGAAGCTCTCGATATTGGTGAAGTTGACGTCGGCGATGATGCCCTCGATCTCGATTGACGAGTTGATCTGGCGGAGGCGCCGCTTCGCGGCGACCGCCTTGGGCAGACCTTTCTTGATATCATCCTCACTGAATAGTACCTGGCGCTGCAAGTTGTGCTCCTCGATGAAGTCGCGGTCGACGATACGTACCCGACCGACGCCTGCGCGCACCAGCGTGTTGGCGATGACAGTGCCGAGCGCGCCGCAGCCGATGATGACGGCGCGGCTGCCGGCAAGCCGCCGTTGACCGGCCGGGCCGATACCGGGAAAGATAACCTGCCTCGAATACCTGTCCATCGTCTCTTGTACCATCAGGCTGCTAGATGTAGTACATCTCTTTCTTGGTTGATTCCCTGTGGTTCTGGCGGTCGACCAAGTCGCGTAGCGTTGTCGATGACAAGGAGCCGGTGACGGCGGCTTCGAGGTTACTCCAGACGTCGCGGGTAGCGCAGGCGTCGGAATGAGGGCAGTCGTCGGCATTGGTAACACAGGCCATCGGTGCAACCGGCCCTTCGAGGAGTTGGATGACCTCGCTGAGATTGACTTCGCTCGGTGGTTTGACCAGCCAGACGCCGCCGTGGGCGCCGCGAGTGCTCCGCACCAGTCCGGCGGCGATCAGGGGGGACATCAGCCGTGCCAGGTAGGGGAGTGAGATGCTCTGTTTGCGGGCGATATCCTTGAGCAGGGTCGGGCCGTTCTTCCAGCGTAAGGCGAGTTCGACCATAGCCCTAGTGCCGTAGCAGGATCGGGCGGAAAGCTTCATCGTTCCTCCGAAGATTGATTACCAATATGGTTAACTTAGTATACAATAGCACGGCGCCCGGGGCATGTCAATCCTCTGGATGAGGAGCCGACGTCGGCCGTACTTGAGCTCGACAGCGTTTGCTTTGCCTGCTGGTTCGGAATATACTGTGGCTGTAGGTAGTGGTACCGGTGATTACCGGTAGCAATATTCAAGGAAACACTGTAATGCGACAGGTGGAAACACTCGGGTCTTGGTGCCGGCCTGACACGGCGCTGGAGAGAGGATATCCAGCGTGACGAAAGCACACTGGGTTGGTTTTGGGAGTGGTCCCTAAGTAGAATCTTCGCACCCTTTCTGATTTACGGGAAGATGTTGAGGGATAATAAGCTAAGGGATGTTTCAGTGGCCTAACGGCGGAGTTGCTATGGAGTTGATGCGGATAGTCCTTGCCGATGACCATTTGTTGATGCGCGAAGGTACCCGAGTGATTCTCGATCAGTGTACCGATATGGAGATCGTCGGTGAAGCTGAGGACGGTGAGGAGGCTTTGGATCTGATCGGGCACCTTAAGCCGGACGTCGCCATCCTCGACATTCGTCTGCCGAAGATGAATGGCATCGAGGTCGTCCAGCGGATGAAAAATATCTCCCCGTCGACGGTGGCGCTGATGTTGACCGCCTACGATGACGACGACTACATACTGGCTCTAATGGAGGCCGGAGCGCTCGGCTACCTCCTGAAAACGACCCGCACTAACGAGTTGATCGATGCCGTGCGTCGTGTTGGTTTCGGGGAGCCGGTGCTTCACCCGGCGATTGCCCGGAAAGTTGCTCGGCTCTGGGCGAAGCAGCGAGGGACGACCGACGAGTCTCATTCCGAACAACTCAGCCCGCGCGAGATGACGGTTCTCGAGTTGGCGACGCGGGGTTTGCGCAATCGGGTAATCGCCGAGGAATTGAGCATTAGCGTCCGAACTGTCGAGGGTCATTTTCGCGGTGTCCTTTCCAAGCTTGGCGTCACCTCACGTGTTGAAGCGGTTCTCTACGCTCTCTCTCATGACCTTGTCTCCCTAGAGGACTCGGACAGGTCCTGAAGCTTTTCGGCGGTGAGTCGAACCATCATGCGATCTCTGTCGCGGCGGACTACAAGAAGCTGGAGCAGGCGAGTGCTTGGTCGTCTTAGTTCTTACCGTCCGCAGTTTCGGGACTGGCGTTTCTGGGTTATCGTCGGATTGGTCGTCCTGATTGCGATCGGTCACAAACTGTCTGAGATCGGCGGCTGGCTGCCTCAGGTGGGGCTGCTCTACTTGCTGCCGGTGAGCCTCTTTCTCGTACCGGTGGCCTTCGCCGCACTGAACTTCGGGCTCGGCGGGGCGATGGCGACCGCCGGCTTGAGTGCCGTCGCCGTCATGCCCGATATCTTCCAGCATGCCCCAGAGGCGCAACTGGGTGTCGCCTTCCAGCTGTTCGTCGTTATTGCCGTCGCCTTTATTCTGGGACACCGCGTCGAGCGTGAGCGAGAATCGCGGGAGAGGGCCGAGGCGACGTCGGCGGCGTTGCGCGATTCCACCACCCGGTACCACGGTCTGCTCGAGTCGAGCCCGTTGGCGATCCTCGTCCTCGACCGCTCGGGTGTCGTCATCGAAGCCAACACCGCTGCCAGTGCTCTCTTTGGCCGTGACAAGCCCATTCTGGAAGGTATGTCGGTGTCGAACCTCACTGGCGTCGACGGTATCGAGCGGTTACTGATGCCGCTTGGTGAGGGTCGCTGGCGGCCCCGGACATTGACCATCCGGACACCGGGGGGTAACGAACGCGTCATCGAACCCCGCTTGAACCAGCTAAAGGACGGTGCCGGCGACCTCGTTGTTCAGGTGATCTTTCATGACGCTACTGAGGACCACCGCCGTCAGTTGGGTCTCCGGGCCTACGCGGCTCACGTCTTGCGCGCCCAGGAAGAGGAACGCAACCGGATATCACGTGAGTTGCACGATGACACCATCCAGGTGCTGATCCTGCTCTGCCGTCAGCTGGATCAGATGGCCGGCGATTCCGAGTCTCTGTCGGAG
>CAZLUE010000039.1:0-8608 GCA_964562625.1 uncultured Dehalococcoidales bacterium
CCATCCGCTCTTCCGGGACTTCATCGGGGCCGCCAAGGGCGTACTCCGAGAGGGCGCACAGACTTCGCTGCCGCTATCATCGTAGTTCGGAGCATGAGGAATAACCGGACGACACTAGTTCCCATACAGGTTGCCGCCATCCCTGATGGTTTCGGCGGGGAATCACCGGGAGCGGTATCGGCCAAATGCAGTGAGATGGACCGATAGGGAAAAAGGAATCGCAGATGCACATCTTTATCGACACGGCCAATATTGACGAAATCGAGGAAGCGGTCGCCCTTGGTGTTATCAGCGGCGTGACGACCAACCCCAGCCTGGTCTCTAAGGAGTCCACCGCCGATTATGAGTCAGTCGTCAAAGCGATATGCGAATTGGTGGACGGCTCGGTATCCGCTGAGGTGCTCGCCGAGGACACCGAAGGAATGGTCGCTGAAGCCCGTGTCAAGGCCTCGTGGGCGCCCAACGTGACCATTAAGGTACCGATTACGGCCGCCGGGTTGAAGACAGCCTCGATACTGAGTAAAGAAGACATCGAGACCAACCTGACGCTCTGTTTTTCCGTCAACCAGGCGTTACTGGCGGCGCATGCCGGAGCAAGCTACGTCAGTCCGTTCGTCGGCCGGCTGGACGACATCGGTGAGGACGGCATGGCGCTGGTGGCCGACATCGTCGATATCTACGCGGAATACGACATCGATACCGAGGTTATCGCTGCCAGCATCCGCCACCCATTGCACTGCGTCGCCGCCGCCAAGGCGGGTGCCGATATCGCCACGGTACCCTACAAAGTACTGATGCAGATGATTCAGCACCCGCTGACCGACATCGGCATCGAGCGTTTCTTGAGCGACTGGCGTCAGGTCTCCGGGAAAGAGTCCGGATGAGAGAACCGGAACGGCGGCAGACTCGATCATCGGGCAAGGAGAAACCATGGTCGAGGAGACCGTCAGCAAACCACCGCCCCAGGGGACCGAGAACCACAAGCACAAGGGAGTCACATCAGATGAATATCAGCCAACTGGAAACTAAGTCACGAGACGAACTGGAAGAGATGGCCAAGGGACTGGACGTTCCTGACATTACCAAGCTGAGCAAGCAGGACTTGACGATGCGCCTTCTCCAGGCGGATGCCGAGCAGCAGGGTAACATCTTCTGCGCCGGCATCCTGGAAGTGATGAACGACGGCTACGGGTTCCTGAGGCAAAGCTCGCTGCTGCCGAGCGCCTCCGACATCTACGTCTCACAGTCGCAGGTGCGGCGTTTCGGCCTCCGGGCGGGCGACATGGTCGCCGGCCAGGGCCGTCCGGCGCGGGCCGGCGAGAAGTACTACAGCCTTCTGCAAATCGAGGCGGTCAACGACATCGATCCGGAGTTAGCCAAGAGGCGGCCCAGCTTCAACTCACTAACGCCGACCTTCCCCGACAAACTGGTCGACCTCGAGACTTCGGAGAGCAACCTGTCGACGCGACTGATCAACCTGATCGCGCCGATTGGACGCGGCCAGCGAGGGTTAATCGTCTCGCCGCCGAAGGCAGGCAAGACGATACTGCTGAAGAACGTCGCCAACGCGGTCAACAACAAATACAGTGATATCCACGTGATGGTGTGCCTCATCGGGGAGCGTCCTGAGGAAGTGACTGACATGAAGCGCTCCGTCAACGGTGAGGTTATCGCTGCCACCTTCGACGAACCGGTGGAGAACCATACCCGCGTCGCCGAACTGGCCCAAGAAAGGGCCAAGCGCCTAGTTGAGAGCGGTCGTGACGTCTTCATGCTGCTCGATGGTATCACTCGACTGACGCGTTCCTACAACCTGGCGATGCCCTCTAGTGGACGAACCCTCTCCGGTGGCATCGATCCCGGCGCACTGTATCCGGGAAAACACTTCTTCGGCGCCGCTCGCAACACCGAGGAGGGTGGCAGCCTGACAATCATCGCTACCTGTCTGGTCGATACCGGCAGCCGGATGGACGATCTCATCTACGAGGAATTCAAGGGCACCGGCAACATGGAAGTCCACCTTGACCGACGGCTCGCCCAGCGACGGATCTATCCGTCGATCGACATCGATCAAAGCGGCACGCGGCGCGAGGAATTGCTCCTCGACGAGATAACGCTGAAGCAGGTGTGGCTGTTGCGACGGATGGTGGCGATGATTGCCGGGGACTCGAACCACTACATCGAGGCCACCGAGCGGCTGCTGGAACGGTTGCGCAAGACGAAAACCAACGTTGAGTTCCTTACCGGGCTGAGCAAGGCGGCTGAGTAAACTCAGCCGCCTTGGTTCAAAGGCGCAGTCTTCGGCGGCTGGCCTGATCGGTAGTGCCATCGGCTGGTGTGGGCGGTGTTTTCGTGCTATGGTGAATCCCGGTCTTACTAGACACTTCCGAGAGGAACCACCGTGACCAGTGACCTGATAGACGAGCAAATGAAACAACTGCCGTCCGGTACCGGCCTCTACCTTATGTAAGACAACGACGGAACTGTGCTGTACGTCGGTAAAGCGGTTGACCTCAGCCAGCGGGTGCGGTCCTACTTCAGCCCCGGCCAGATGCTGGACGCCAAGACGCAGCTCCTAGTCACCCAAGCCAAAGATCTCGATTTCTACGTCACCAACCTCGTCCAGGAAGCCCTCATTCTGGAATGTAACCTGATCAAGAAGTTCCATCCACACTACAACATCCGCCTCAAAGATGACAAGACCTTTCCTTACCTTAAGGTCTCCCTCAACGAGGAGTGGCCGAGGGTCTATTTCACCCGTCTCGCCGATGAGGATGGCGGGCGCTATTTCGGTCCGTTCGCCAGCGCAAAGTCGGTGCGGCGTACACTGGATGCGCTGAAGCGAGTATTTCCTTTCCGTACCTGCACGCGCCGAATCACCGGTGCCGATCCGCGAGCCTGCCTCGAGTATTACTTGGCCCGCTGTGTCGCGCCGTGCGTCGGCGCCGTCACCGCTGAGGAGTACCGACGGATAATCGATCAGGTGGTGCTCTTCCTCGAAGGCCGCCAGGAGACGGTGGTCAGCCAGCTCGAGGATCAGATGTGGCTGGCGGCCGACGAATTCAACTTCGAGAAGGCGGCCCACATCCGCGACCAGGTGCAGGCGATCGGCAGCGTCATCGAGGGGCAGCAGATCGCGGCCACTACCACCGGCGAGGAGGACGTCATTGCCTTCGTCACCGATCGAGACCAGGCTTACGTTCAGGTCTTCTTCATCCGCAGCGACAAACTGATCGGCCGCGAGAGCTTCGTGATGGACGGCGCCGGTTCCGAGGAACCGAGCGAGATCATGTCCGGCTTCATCAAGCAGTTCTACGGATCGGCGGCGTACGTTCCGCCGTTACTGCTGCTTCAGCACCCGGTCGAAGACCGCGCCGAGATCGAGGAATGGCTGTCGACGAAGCGGGGCAGTCGTGTCAGAACGCACGTTCCGGCGCGTGGTAGCAAGAGGAGTCTGGTGAAGATCGTCGCGGATAACGCCGAGCAGGGACGGCAACTGACGAAGGTCAAGCAGCTGGCGGCGCCGTCGGCGCTGGCCGAGGCGCTGGCCGAGGTCGAGAAGGAACTGCACTTGCCGGGGACGCCGTCGCGCCTCGAAGGCTACGATATTTCTAACATCCAGGGCCGGGAAGCCGTCGGCAGTATGGTCGTCTTCGATGAAGGACGATCGAAGCCGTCCCTCTACCGTCGCTTCCGGATTCGGACGGTCACCGGCGCCAACGACTACGCGATGCTCCAAGAAGTGCTGCGGCGACGCTTCAGGAGATTGCAGCAGGGAGGAGGCGACAGCACCTCTCCTGACGTCTGGATGGTTCTGCCCGACCTGATCCTGATCGACGGTGGCAAGGGGCAACTCAATGCCGCCGTCGATGCCTTGGCCGAAATGGAAATCGAGTCGGTGCCGATGGCCAGTCTCGCCAAGGATCACGAAGAGATTTTCCTTCCGGGGAAGCGGGAACCGGTCATCCTGCCGGGTAATTCGCCGGGGCTGCAGTTGCTGCAGCGGCTGCGTGACGAGGCCCACCGCTTTGCCCTCGGCTATCATCACAAGCTACGGCGGCGCGACGCCTTCGATTCGACGCTCGACGCCGTTCCCGGTATCGGTCCGCGGCGAAAGCGCGCCCTGCTCCGGCAGTTCGGTTCGCTACGGGCGATACGGGACGCTTCGGAAGAGGAACTGGCCGCGGTCGAAGGGGTACCGCCGGTGCTGGCCAGAAAGATGAAGGAGCTCTTGTAGGAAGAAATGCCGGCTAATCTGACGCCAGTGTATTACGAAGCAGAGAAGCGCTTCCGGGCTGCCAAGACCGTGCCCGAGAAGATCGCTGCCGTCGAAGAGATGCTAGCGGTGATGCCGAAACACAAGGGTACCGACCATCTCAAGGCGGACCTGCGGCGGAGGATTGCCAAGCTCAGCCAGTCGACCGGGCGCAAGGGCTCCACCCAACGGTCGTCGATGGTGGTCGAAAAAGAAGGCGCTGCCCAACTGGCCGTCGTCGGTGTGCCCAACGCCGGTAAGTCGCAACTTGTCGACGCCCTTACCAACGCCGTTCCGACGGTTGCCGAGTACCCTTTCACCAGCCACGCGATCACGCCAGGGATGATGGAATTCGAGAACATCCAGATGCAGTTGCTCGACACGCCGCCGCTCGCCGGGGATGCGGTGCCGTTCTGGATGCCGCACACCTTGCGCCGCGTCGACGCGTTACTGATCGTCATCGATGCCGCCGACTCGCCGCTGGACCAACTGGCTGATATCTCGCTCCAACTCGAAGAAATGCTGGTGGCGGTCGGCCCGCCGCCGGAGAGCGGCGACGACCCTCGGGTCGTCCGCGTTAAGGCGATGATACTAGCCAACAAGGCGGATCTCGTCGATGACGGTGAGATGTTACGCATCATCGCGTCACTGGGTGCCGAGTGGGCGGGGATCCCGAGACTGGCGATTTCGGCACGAACCGGTGTCGGCCTCGAAGACCTGCGAGCGACCGTATATCGTTTGATTGACATAATCCGTATCTACACGAAGACGCCCGGTCAGAAGGCCGACATGACCGACCCAATCGTGCTCGCCCGCGGCAGCACGATGGAAGAAGGCGCTCAGCAGGTTCACAAGGACTTTCAGGCGAGGATGAAGTTTGCCCGCGTCTGGGGTTCGGGCAAACACGACGGTATCATGGTGAAGCGCGATCACGTGCTGGAGGATGGCGACATCGTCGAGTTACACATGTAGCCCGAAAAAACGGTAAGGAGAGAAGCAGTGGCAAAGGTACTACTGGCCTACGAAACCAAGTATGGCAACACCCGACAGGTCGCCGACAAGATTGCCGTCGGCATCATCGATGCCGACGGCAAGGCCACCGTCAGCCACTTTGAAGAAGTCGATCCGGAGCGTCTCTCCGACTACGACGCGATCCTGATCGGTTCACCGAATCACCTCGGGCGGCCGATGGGCAGTGCCAAACGCTTTATCGACGGACTCGCCCGACCGGAACTGGAAGGGAAGACGGTGGCAGTCTTCGATACCTGCCTGGGCCGTGATCTCGGCAAGACAGTCGGGCGGATGGAGAAGAATATCGGGGAGAAGGCGAACCATTTGCGGATATTCTCGCCGGGGCTGTCGGTACGGGTTGATGGCATCAAAGGGCCGATCGCCGACGGCGAGTTGACCAAGTGCCGCGAGTTCGGCGCGAGTTTCGTTTCCAGTCTCAAGAAAGACAGCTAACAGACGCACGGTCCGAGAATGGGCTAACGCGCGGTTCGAAGGCGAACCGCGTTCAGAAAGAATGAAAGCGAGGTACCAGCACAATGGCGTATTCGACGATTCTCTTCGAGGTCAGTGGCGGGGTCGCTCGGCTGACTCTTAACCGTCCCGATGCTGTCAACGCGATCAACTGCGAGATGGCTTGGGAAATGATGGACGCCGCGATGCGCTGCGACGACGCGGCCGTCCGTGCGGTGCTCGTCACTGGGGCCGGTAAGATGTTCTGCGGAGGCGGTGACATCAAAGCCTTCGCCTCGATTGGCGACGAGCTTCCCGGCTACATCAAGGAGATGACGACCTATCTCCATCAGGCGATCTCACGCTTGGCGCGGCTTGAGGCACCGGTGGTGGCCGCCGTCCACGGAAGCGCCGCCGGCGCTGGACTGCCGTTCGCCTGCTCAGCGGACGTTACCCTGGCTGCTGAGAGCGCTCGCTTCACAATGGCCTACACGCGCATCGGGCTTGCCCCCGATGGCGGCTCGACATACTTTATGCCACGCTTCGTCGGGCTGAAACGGGCAATCGAACTTGCTCTGACCAACCGCATCCTCTCAGCGCAGGAAGCGCTCGACTGGGGTATCGTCACCCGGGTGGTGTCCGACACCGAGCTTTTCGAGCAGGCGGAGCGCCTGGCTGTCGAACTTGCCGCCGGGCCGACCCGCGCATTCGGCACCGCCAAACGCTTGATGCAAAGCGGTCTCAACGAGACGCTCGAGACCCAGTTGGAGAGCGAGTCGCGGGCGATCACAGCGATGACGGCCACCGCCGATGGCGCCGAGGGAATCGCTTCCTTCCTTGCCAAGCGACCGGCGACATTCAGCGGCAAGTAGCCTCCGGCCACTCCAGCGGACGGTTTGACAGCCGAATAGCAGCCAGTCTAGCATACCATCAGGAATGAAGGGAGGTGTCCGATGGAACTGATTGAAGCGATCAAAGCACGCAAGAGCATTCGCGGCTACAAGCCGGATCCGGTTCCGAAAAGCGTGCTGCAGGAGATATTGGAGGTCGCCAGCCGGGCACCTTCGTCGATGAATACCCAGCCGTGGGAGACGTGGGTCGTTACCGGCGACGTGCTCGATGAGATACGCCAGGCTAATCTCGACGCCATCGCGGCGGGGCAGCGGCCCGAGGCGGAAACCAGTCGCGGTGGCTACAAGGACGAGTACCGCGAACGCCAGGTGGCGCTGGCCATACAGCTCTTCCAGTTGATGGACATCGGCCGAGATGACAAGGAGAAACGGAACGCTTGGATGATGCGCGGCTTTCGCTTCTTCGACGCGCCGGCGGTGATTTTCATCACCACTAATCCGGAGTTGGGCGCCGCCGCACAGTTCGACATCGGCTCGATTTCGCAGACGATTGCGCTGACCGCCCTGGAACACGGCCTCGGCACGTGCATCATGGGACAGGGCGTTTCGTTCGAGAACGTCATTCGTAACTCCACCGGCATTCCCGAGTCGCGGCAGATCGCGATTTGCCTGGCGGTCGGCTACCCAGATGCGGATTTCCCGGCGAACCGGGTCGCCAGTCTGCGGGAACCGGTGGGCAAGACGACCACTTGGCTGGGTTTCTAGAGAGAGGAAGGGAGACCCATGGAAATACTGGTCACTAACGACGACGGTATCGACTCTCCGGGTCTTTGGGCGCTAGCTGAGGCGATGAGCCGCATCGGACCGACGACGGTCGTCGCCCCCGACAGCGAGCAGAGCGGCGTCGGTACATCAGTCTCGGTGAGAGGACACGGTGACTTCCCATATGAGGAAGTAGTATCATGCGTTCCCGGCGTGACCGCCTACGCCGTCAGCGGCACACCGACAGACAGCGTCATAGTCGCCATGCGACATCTGTCACCGGATAAGCGGTTCGACATCGTCGTCTCCGGCATCAATCCCGGGGCCAACTGCGGTCGTGATGTCCATTACTCAGGGACGGTCTCGGCAACCTTGCAGGGTCACTTCCGCAACATCGCCTCGGTGGCCGTCTCGCTGGCACTGCGGCATCGGGGCGAGAAACCGAACTGGGAGACTGTCGCTGTCGCCGCCGAGCACGTCGTCCGCCACATCGAGGCCGGGCATTTGCCGGTGGGGCCGATCCTCAACGTCAACGTTCCCAATCTGCCAATCGAGGAGATCCGAGGGGTCGTCACGACGCGCACCGCCGCCGTTAGCTACAATCGGATGGTGAAGGTGCCTTCGAAGAATGGCGTCGGTTTTACACTCCAGCTCAGGCCGCGCGATGAATCGCAGCCCCCCGAGGGCACCGACATCTGGGCGGTCAACGCAAACATGGTCTCGATCACGCCGCTGACACTAGACCCGACCGACCACGGGCTGGTAGCTGACCTCTCTGACCCGGTACGGCAACTCGAGTCTGACCTGCTCGGGAACCGGGGCGTTGGGTAGAGGGGTGGCGAGATGCCGGTTCGACCGGGTTGGAGCGACGACTATTGGAAGCGGATGGACAAAGAAACGTCCCGCAAGTTGCGGACGAGTTGTCCCCGCTGTGGCAGCACGAAGACGCACTTCAACGAGCAGTACGAGACGTGGCGTTGCAGTCGGTGTGAACACTCTTTCGCGGTCGATGGTGTGGGTGACAGCTCCCGGGGCGGCCGGTCGTGGTGGAAGCGGTTGCTAGGGCTGAAATAGGCGGCGGGGCCACTGTTATCATTATGACCACTGAAAACATCCCACCATTGAAATCCCTGAAATGGTACCGGAAACTGGCCGCCCGTAAGGGCCGGCTCGAGGCCGGGGCATTCGTTGTCGAGGGAGAACGAGCCGTCAGGCAACTGGTCGACGGCCACGCCGATGAAATTATCGAGATCATCGCCGTCGACCGTGCCCCGGCGTC
>CAZLUE010000039.1:8618-10574 GCA_964562625.1 uncultured Dehalococcoidales bacterium
CGCACTACCGTGTCGTCTTCTCGCCGAGGACCAGTTTGCCGGCATCAGCCAGACCAGATCGCCACAGGGTATTCTAGCCGTCGTCAGCCTGCCGGCCGAGGCTTATTCGGCTAAGCCGCCGCCGGAGCCGGGTGGCCGATTGCTCTTGCTCGAGGATATCCAGGATCCAGGCAACGTCGGCGGGCTGATCCGAACGGCCGCCGCCTTCGGTTTCTCAGGAGTTATCATCACCCCGAAGTGCGCCGACCCATTCGGCGCCAAGGCGGTGCAATCCACCGCCGGCAGCATCCTTTCTGTTTGGTTGCGGCGGACGGCCGGCTACCAAGAAATGCTGGCCGTTTTGAAAGAGCACGGCTATTCGGTGGTCGCCGCCGATCTGGAAGGTGACGGTGACGTGGCCGCGATGGCAAGAGCGGAGAAGCTGGTGCTGGCGCTTGGCAGCGAGGCCGCCGGACTGTCGGCAGGGTTGTTGGAGATGGCCGATCTGCGTCTCAGACTGCCGATCGCGGGCGACAAGGTGGAGTCACTCAACGTGGCCGCCTGCGGCGCCGTACTGATGTACCTGGTGACCCAGGGCGGCGTCAGCTAGACGCGCCTTGGCCCAGCAGCCGCGCTACAGCGGCGGCGACACCGTTGTTTGTAACGTCGGCGACGACGAGGTCGGCGGTTGCCTTGAGTTCATCGGAGGCGTTGCCCATGGCAATCCCGAGCCCGGCCGCCTCGAGGAGCGAGCGATCATTGCTGCCGTCGCCGATGGCGGCTACTTGATCGAGCGGCACTTCGAGGAAGGATGCCAACTTGATAAGGGCGCGTCCCTTCGAGGCGTTGGGGGCGATGATATTGATGAAGTTGGCCTCGGGAAAAGCGGGGGTGTTCGTCCACGAGTAACTGAGGCGGTCGGCGAAGTGGTTGCGGAAGACCTCGAAGGCGTCCCGCTCGTCGGGCGTACGGACGATGATGGTCGCCTTGATGATCCGCTCGCGCTGCCACAGGCCGTCGATGTTGCCTATGGTCGGTTCGAGGCCGAAGAACTTGCGTCGGACCTCGACCGACCAGTTCTCCCGCTCGACGAAGAACTGGGTCGATGAATAGAGGTCGAGCATCACGTCGTGGCCGCGGACAAAGTCGATAATTTCGCCGACGATCTCGGGCGGGATCGGTTGCACGTAGACCTCGGTGCCGCTGTGGGGGTTGGAGACCAAGGCGCCGTCGAAGAAGGCATGATAGACGTCGTCCAAGGCAAGTTCACCGAAGATGTTGCGGCAGGCATCGATGACACGACCGGTGGACAGCGAGACGGCGATGCCGGCGGCGGTCGCCTGGGCCAGTGCCTCGCGGTCGGCGGCGGCGATGGCGCCGTAACGGTTGAGTAAGGTGCCGTCGATATCGACCACCAGCAGTCGGAATGACCGTTGTGAAGAGCTACCGCCCGGTTCGCCCGAGATTGACGCCTGATTCATCGGGGAGCCAGGACTTCAGCTGGGTACCGATGTCGTTGCGGGTGTTGTTCAGACCGCAAGAGGTGTCCTCCAAGGCTGCTTCCGCGTTTGACAGGCCATGCTCCTTCCGGTGTCGACTCTATTTGCTCCCGCCCTATTCTAACACGCGGCGACTGTTGTGTCAGGGGCGCTCCACACCGGGTCACCTGGCATGTTGACGGCGCCAGAGCAAAGAGTCAGACTCAACCTTCCACGATCGGTAAGAGGAAAGCGTGATAGGAAGAGATGTCGGTCGTATATTTGCTGAGGAGAGGTGACAAGCGGTGGATGGTTCATTGAAACAAGCATGTCGGATACGTCGGATGGCGCCGTTTCTTGGCGTGTTCATTCCGGCGCTATCTGCATGCAGCCAATCAGAGTTTCCAGAGTTAGCTACAGAAGTCACCTTCGAGGAATTGATGTCAGATACTGACAGATACGATAGTACGGAAATAATGATCGAAGGTTTCTTCTGCCA
>CAZLUE010000040.1:0-987 GCA_964562625.1 uncultured Dehalococcoidales bacterium
CGTCATGCGCGCCGCCTGTCCCAGCCCGACCAGGACGACCAGTCCCAACGACAGGTACCAGGAGACTGAAAACGAGAAGGCGACCAGCGCCACCCCGAGGATCAAGGAACCGACGATGAGCATCAGGCCGCGCTTCCGATTTGGCAGCGAGGCCAGCGTGACCGAGCCGATAATTGCGCCGATACCTGAGACGCTCATCAGTACCCCCATGCCGCTGGCGCCCACCTTGAGGATGTCTTCGGCGAAAACCGGCATCATAATCATGTATGGACGGGACAGAAGAACCACGATCAGGACAAAGACCAACAGCACCAGTATTGTAGCGTTTCGCCGGACATACTGAAAGCCATCGATGATGTCGGCGAACATGCTCCTGTTGCTGGCGGCTATTCGTCCGGTTAGTGGCATGAAGACCGTGAAAATCACTGCCATGGTGTACAGCCCGGTCATCGCGAAGTATGCCGCCTGGAAATCATAAGCATCGATCAGGAAACCGGTGATTACCGGCGCCAGGAACCGCAGGGCGTTCGTCGCCAGGGTGCCGAGGGCGATGGCGTTCATGAGTTTTTCCGGGCCGACTATTTCAGGAATGATTGCCTGACGGGAAGGTACCATCAATCCCATGACACTGCCTTGCAGTATTGAGGCGGTAATTAGTATCCACCACGATCCCGCTCGTTCGGCACTAAGCAAATCCGTGCTCAGGCTTAGAGCGACGCTAAGCGATATCAGCGCTGAGCACAACTGGCCGACGACTAGCACATACTTCTTGTGAAAGCGGTCGGCGATGACGCCGCCGAACATGGAAAGCAGAAGCATCGGCAGGGCGTTTGCTAGGGCCACCCCGCCGAGAATGGCCATGGAGCCGGTCAGCCGATACACCAGCAGCGCTCTGGCCATCATCTGCATGTTCGTTGAGGCGCGCTGGCCCAGCAAGGCACCGTAGTAGAGGCGAAATGCGGGGTTACTTAGTGAACTGAAAGCCCT
>CAZLUE010000040.1:997-8849 GCA_964562625.1 uncultured Dehalococcoidales bacterium
GGTAACGAGATTCTACTGTGGCCGTTCCCGTGCAGCCGCGGGGAAGCGCCCGGATCGCCTTTGTCATCATCTCCGTGTTGCACGCACTGATCCCCATCGTCGGTGGATGCGTTACGGTGGAGGATGCTCCCCGAGCACGCCCGCGACCGGCCTGATTCGGCCATATTTTACACCGAAGCTGGGCGACCGGGCAAGGAGGCGGCCAGAGTCGTCTCGGTTCTCGTTCAGGCACTGGAGCGCGGGACATCGAGTTCAAGCTGGGTACCGTCACTGCCGTCTTAGGGCAAGTGCTACAGTGGCTGCGCGCGCGGTCTGACCATGCTCGTCGGTCGGACTGCGTCATGGCTTCGGCCTTTCTGCCGATATGATTTAGCCAGATGGCTGCAGGTGATGATCGTTTCGCCGTGTCCGATGGTATGAAGTGGGAGATAGTCTTGGAGAGAACGAAAGCTTTGCAGCCTCCCGCCTGATGGACCATTCGGCATGTTGGTGTAGCTTTCGGCCATCGAAGTGAGGGAGTAGCAGAGACTGACGTAGGCGAGCCCTACCTCGCCTTCACAACCAGCGGCAGATCGACGACGTATGTAACCCCACTCATTTCGTTCCACAGTCGCATTATGGCCGATACTGTACCAGAGCCGAGCCTTCTGGACAAGCGGATGCTTATTCTGAAGAGTCGAAGGTGCGATGCGAGCGATAGAGAACACCGCATCTGTTCGGATGGCGTACGACGACGTAGCCGTTGTCACGCGTACTGAATGCAAGAACGGGCAGCTTTGTTCTGCCGACATCTTTGCTCGCAGAGTGGAAAGCAATGACAGCTCTTCTTCAAACTAGGAAGTTATTCTTTCTGATGCCACACCTATCGAGAATACTGCAAGATAAGACACGCCTTGACGTAAAGTCGGAAGCGAGGCAGAATAAGCCATGCTAACCGCACGCAGTCATGGTGCTTGCACCGCCGTGGTGATGCTAAGGAGCGGATTGGCAAGAAAAGAGACGTTCAAGTTTCAGCATTGGTTCGCAATGAACCTGGCAAGACCGAAAGCCACCCTGACTCTTGAACACCCTTATGAGGCATAAGCCATGAATATTTCTAGACTTCTGATTGCCAACCGTGGTGAGATTGCGATGCGGATTCACCAGGCAGCTGCTGAACTTGGGATTATAGCTGTGGCTGTCTTTTCGGAAGATGATGCCCAATCGCCTCATGTTAGCAAGGCGGACGAGAGTATCGGACTCAAGGGCACTGGAGTCGCGGCATATCTGGATATCGAACAAATCCTCGCCGGTGCCAGGGAAACTGCCTGTGATGCGATTCACCCGGGATATGGCTTTCTCGCGGAAAACGCTGCGCTTGCCCGGGGTTGCGAGGATACCGGTATCGAATTTGTTGGTCCCTCCATCGGCACGCTCGAACTCCTGGGAAATAAGTTGCGCGCCCGTATGTTGGCCGAGGAGCAAGGGGTACCTACACTGCGCGGCAGCAACGGACCGGTTACCGTGGAGGAGGCGCGACATTTCTTTCGAGACTTGGAGAGCGGCGCTGTCATGGTCATCAAGGCCGTTGCCGGCGGTGGTGGTCGCGGGATTCGAGTGGTCGAAGACCTCGAGGACGTCGCAGAAGCCTATGCCCGTTGCCAATCGGAGGCGAAAGCCGCCTTTGGCGACGAGGCTGTTTACGTGGAGGAATTTCTGCCAAGAGTCCGGCACATCGAGGTACAGGTCGTCGGGGATGGTCATGGGGTGGTCAGCCATCTGGGTGAACGCGAGTGCAGCATCCAGAGACGCCACCAGAAGCTCATCGAGATCGCGCCGAGCCCCAGCATTGAAAACAGCCTTCGTGATGAAATATGTGCGGGCGCGGTTCGTATGGCGGAAGTTCTGGCCTATCGAAGCCTTGGGACTTTTGAGTTTCTGGTGGATACTGGGGAAGGCGGCCGCTTTGCTTTCATTGAGGGTAATGCGAGATTGCAAGTTGAGCATACCGTGACTGAGGCGGTGACCGGAGTGGATCTGGTGCAGACGCAATTGCGGCTAGCCGGCGGGGAAACATTGCCGGGACTGGGACTGACTCAAGCGTGTATTCCCGGACCGAGGGGTTTCGCCATTCAGGCAAGGATAAACACTGAGAAGATGGCGCCGGACGGCACTCTTCGACCGTCCGGTGGCTATCTCACGACGTTCATGCCGCCTTCTGGCCCTGGAATCCGCGTCGATACATACGGTGTTCCCGGATACACAACCAACCCAAACTTTGATTCACTGCTTGCAAAGGTTATTGCTCACTCGGCTACCGGTGACTTTCCGGCAGTCGCCAGGCGAATGGACCGCGCTCTCGAAGCGTTTGACATTGGTGGAATTGAAACCAACCTCTCTCTCTTACGCAACGTGCTTCGTCACGACGATTTTGTTATCCAGGCAATCAGCACTCAGTGGCTCGATGATAACGCCACTGATCTGGTTGACGAAGAGGGTGCGGGCGGTGATTCACGGGGAACGGTCGCCGTTGCCGGTGCCGCCATCGATAGACTCGACCCGCTTGCGTCTCTCGATTTCTTCCGCAAAGGTGAACCGACGCGACGGATTGGCGCATCGATGACGTCACGGATTGTCGGGCCACCTAATACCCGGGCAGTACCGGCACCCCTCCAGGCGACGGTAACCGAGATTCGTGTGGCCGTTGGTGATGTCGTTCGTGAGGGGCAACTGCTGTTTGTCATGAGTGCCTTGAAAATGGAACACGTGGTCAAGGCCGCGTTCGGCGGCATTATTCGTCAAGTGACGGTGTCGCCGGGCGAAGCGGTCTACGTGGATCACCCTCTAGCCTTCATCGAGGCCATGGACGTCGGTGACGCGATTGAGCAGGAAACTCAGGAGATTGATCTGGACTACATCCGCCCCAGTCTTCAGGCGGTGCTTGACCGACGTAAATTCGGCCTTGATGAGAATCGTCCTGAGGCAGTCGAGCGCCGGCGCAGCAAACATCGCCGCACTGTTCGCGAAAACATCGAACAGCTTATCGACCCCGGAACATGGGTCGAATACGGCCAACTGACGATTGCCGGTCAGCGGAACCGCCGGTCCCTCGAAGAGTTGGTCCGAAAAACACCGGCAGATGGCCTGGTGGCCGGGATCGGCTCCGTTAACGGAGACATTTTCGATGAGAAGCGCGCACGTACGATGTTTATTTCCTACGATGACACTGTCTTCGCAGGAACACAGGGTGTGCGAGGCCACGACAAGACCGATCGCATGGCCGATCTGGCCAACGAGTTATCGCTCCCTTTGATTTTTCATGCCGAGGGGGCCGGTGGTCGCTCCGGGGACACGGAGGGTGCTCCCAACATACACCCGTCGGTACGTACCTTCGAGAAGTTGGCTCAGTTGAGTGGCAAAGTGCCTATGATCGGGATTACCGCCGGCTGGTGCTATGCCGGTAATGCGTCGGTGTTGGGCCTTACCGACATCATCATCGCTACGGAGGACTCACTTATCGCTATGGGCGGGCCGTCCACTATTGAAGGAGGGGGATTGGGTGTATTCTTACCCGAAGAGGTGGGTCCGATATCGGACACGGCGCCCGCCGGGACGGTTGACATTGTCGTCAAGAATCACGACGAAGCTATCGCCGCCTCGAAGAAATGCCTGTCCTATTTCCAGGGCTCGATTGACGCCTGGGAGTGCGCTGACCAGCGGTATCTTCGACACGTCATCCCCGAGAATCGACTGCGCAGTTTCGATATTCGCGAACTGATTCACCTTCTTGCGGACAAGGATTCAGTTCTTGAATTGAGACCGGATTTCGGGATAAGCATGGTTACCGCGTTCGTTCGGATCGAAGGTCACCCGTTCGGACTGACGGCCAACAACAATGACTACATAGGCGGCGCAATCGACAGCCCCGGTTCCGACAAGGTGGCCCGTTTCTGGCAGATCTGCGACGCTTTCAACATACCGATCATTACGCTGGTGGATACGCCAGGCATGATGGTCGGACCGGAAGTGGAAAAGAGTGGTCTAGTTCGGCATTGCAGTCGCCTTTTCGTGACCGGCGCCAACCTCGAGACAGCACGCTTCGCCATCATCCTGCGTAAGGGCTATGCACTGGGGTCAATTGCAGTCATGACAGGCAGTTCTCGGGCCCCCGTATTCACCGTCGCCTGGCCTGCGGCGGAATTCGGCGGTATGAACCTGGAATCCGCCGTTCTTCTTGGAGCGCGCGAGGAACTGGCCAAGATCGAGGATGTTGAAGAACGGGCATCCGCTTACCAGAAGATGGTCGATGCGGCCTACGAACGAGCCGACGCATTGACGTCGGCGGCGGTCTTCGGCATCGATGATATTATCGATCCAGCGGAAACGCGACAGTGGATTGCGGACGGGCTGACATCTGTGCCCGATTCCGAGCCGTTTCGTCGTGGACGGCGCACCTTTCTGGATACGTGGTAGAACGCCATAGGCAGTCAATTCGTCTACAGCGCACGGACAACCTCTGGTTAGAGCGCATGCATCATGTGGCCAGTGTCTAGGGCGAGGCCAACGTGTAGCCGTGAGTGAAGTCATCCACGGCTGGTCTTATCAGTTTGCGGCCCAGCGGGGCGTCCCGCGTCCATGACGGCGGTAATCCATCCAAGGCTTCGGCTATCTCTTCATCGGAAATAGGTAGGGCCTGTTCAACTGTCTTCGGAGAGATCTGTCTATCGACGCAAACACCTGATAGTCTTTGGCACCTTGCTGGCGTTGACAGACGCCAGGCAGAGTATTAAACTCAGATTCATGCGTCTACGGAACAGCAATATCAAGGACAGGTGAACCGAGGGCCGACTTGTCTGACCCTGATGGGTAGGCAGTGGTACCGGGCATCGTGAGGTGACCTTAAGTGAACTTTAGGGTTGTTAGAACATTTCCGAGACCAGTCACTGACGTCGAAAATGAAGTGTTGGAGCGTATAGGTGCCACCATGACGGTGGCTCCCACCCGGCAGGGCAACCTCACTGAAGAGGCGCTTCTGGACATGGTGCGGGAGGCCGACGCCGTCATGACGGCGTTCGAACCCTTCACCAGGAAGGTCATCGAGCAGCTCAGCAAGTGCCGGCTGATCACCAGCATCGGCGTTGGCTACCAGGGTATCGATGTTGAAGCAGCCACCGACTTAGGTGTGTGTGTCGGTAACAATCCCGAGTATTGCCTGGAGGAGGTATCCGACCACGCAATGGCGCTTCTCCTGGTATTGGCGCGCAAGATAATCACGTTGGACAAGGCGGTTCGGGCCGGGCGAACTGCCTACGAGGACATTACCCAGGCGCGTGGTACTATGCCTCGAATACATGGTCAGACACTTGGGCTGGTTGGCTTCGGCCGGATACCGCGGACCATGGTGCCGAAGGCGCAGGGGTTCGGCTTGCGTATCCTTGTGCATGATCCTTACGCTCCCCCGGAGCTTGCCGAGGCGGCCGGCGTTGAGATGGTCGACCTCGACCGTCTGATCGAGGAATCTGACTACCTGTCGCTCCACGCTGCGCTTACCCCGTCTAACCGGGGCATGATCGGGACGGCACAGCTTAAGAGGATGAAACCCACCGCGATCCTTATAAACACCGCCCGTGGCGGTCTCGTGGATGAGGATGCCCTTTACGAAGCTCTGTCGGAAGGTGTCATCGCTGCCGCCGGGCTGGACGTCACGGATCCGGAACCGATTAATTTCGACAGTCCACTCAAGCAACTCGATAACGTTGTACTCACCGGACACTCTGCCTTCTACTCCGATGTCGCCGTGGTGGAACAGTGGAAAGGTCCGATTCAAGAAGTGGCTCGTATCTTCGCCGGCGAGTGGCCCAAGGCCTTTGTCAATCCGGAGGTCAAGAGAAACTACACCCGTAGATTCGGGGTGTCCCCAGTATGACCGGTCCGGCTGCTCGCGTGACCGGAGCGCAGGCGCTGGTCGCGTCGCTCGTCGCTGAAAGCGTCGAGGTCATCTTCGGACTGCCCGGCGTGCACGCGCTGCCCATCTTCGACGCCCTTCACGGTCACAAGCGGATCCGTCACATCGGAGTTCGCCATGAGCAGGCGGCGGCTCTTATGGCGGATGGTTATACCCGCAGCACCGGGCGCGTCGGTGTCTGCCTCGCCACTACCGGTCCAGGTGCCGCCAACACCGTGGCCGCGCTTGCTGAGGCGTATTCCAGTTCCTTGCCCGTGCTTGAGGTGTCTACTCAGATCTCTTCTTCCATGGTAGGTAAGGGTAAGGGCGTTCTCCATGATACCAAAGATCAGCTCGGTATGTTTCGGGCTGTGACGGCCTGGAACAGACGTGTCGAGTCTATTGACGACATCCCCGCCACGGTCCGTGAGGCCTTCGCCCGGATGAGGAGTGGACGGGCCAGGCCGGTTCAGATCGAGATACCGGTCGACTTGCTGACTGAAGTTGGTGAACCGACGATGTTGCCGTCCGCCGATGTAGAGAGACCCCAGGCTGCCGAGGATGATATCGAGGCGGCGGTTGATGCGCTGGCCGCGTCTCAGGCGCCCGTCATCTGGGCCGGAGGCGGTGCTGTCGCCGCCGGAGCTGGCGATGTCCTGCTGGTACTGGCCGAGTTGATTGGGGCCCCGGTGATGACGACCTACAAAGGCAAGGGAGTCATTCCAGAGGATCACTCGCTTTCGCTTGGCAACTGGGCCTCATCCGGTGAGGGGCGCGACCTGCTCCAGAGAATGCTCGACGATGCCGACATGACACTTGCCGTCGGGACTCGGTTTTCTGGTGTATCCACCGGCGACTGGGCTCTTCGTTTCCCGCAGCCGCTCGTCCACGTGGATATCGATGGGACCGAGATTGGCAAGAACTACCCTGCGGAAGTCGGCGTCGTTGCCGATGCCCGGTCTGCATTGGAGGAAATACTGCGCCGTCTCAGGGAACGAGGCGCCGGGGCCGGTAACTCACGAATTGAGAAGGTGGCGGGGCTGCGAGACGTCGTTCGAGAGATCGTCGCCGTGATCCAACCCGGACGACTCAGCGTCCTAGACGCGCTCCGATCTATCCTGCCACGGGACGCCATTCTCGTCTGTGACATGACGATGGTCGCCTACACGGCTTCCCGGCACTTCCGTGTCTACCAGCCGCGGGACTTTCTCTATCCGGCCGGATTCGGCACGCTGGGCTATGCCTTTCCGGCTGCCCTGGGAGCGAAAGTGGCCAGACCGGAGCAACCGGTCGTCGCCGTCTGTGGCGACGGAGGCTTCGTCGTGGGCTGCCAGGAGTTGGCCACCGCTGTCGAGCACGGAATTTGCCTTCCTGTGCTGGTTTTCAACGACGGCGGATACAGCGTTCTGAGGTTAATGCAGGACTCTTGCTACGATGGGCGCCGGATCGGGGTTGATCTGCATGCGCCTGACTTTATCGCGCTGGCGAAGGCGTTTGGTGCCGGCGGCTTGAGGGTGACCGAGCTTGAAAACCTGGGTCCTGCTATGGACATTGCTCTAGCCGCCGACGGTCCAACCGTCATCGAGATTACCGGCTCCCTGATGGCCTCTGTGTCCTGATCATACGAGTCAATAGTTCCGCACCGTACCCTCTCGTGACCGACTTTGACCGCCGGAATTGTATAGTCTCTTTCACTTGGTTTTGGGCGCATTTGTTTGGGCACTCGATCGTCTTATGGCCCTGTGCCGATGTTGTTGCTATAATGGGATACAGTGAACCGAGCATACGATTGGATTGGCCGCTGATGCCGGCGTGATCACCGGGGCCGTTCACCCCGAGGCAGCTGAAGTCGGAGGACGCACAAAAGGATTCTTGTGCGCTGGTGGTGATAGTTGGTAAGGTGTCGCCTGGTTGCCATAGAAGCAAATC
>CAZLUE010000040.1:8859-10517 GCA_964562625.1 uncultured Dehalococcoidales bacterium
ATCAGCCAACGCCCCGCGGCGTTGCTGGTGAGGAGAACTGTTAGGGAGGGTTCCGCTGATGACACAAGAAGCCAAGGTCAGACCGCTTAATCGCCTGAAGTCGATGTATGCGTTGCGCGGTGAGGTCGACAAGATGTACGAGGGAGAGTCATCCGACGGGGACGATGGACGTCCGGTCGCCTGGGTGATGCTCGAAGGCTGGGCCGGTCACATCCTCCGTGCCATGGATGTTAAGGCGGTCTTCCCGGAGAATTATTCCAGCCTCTGTGCTGCGCAGGGTAAGGCAGGCTCTTTCCTCGAGCGCTCCGATGCTGAGGGTTTTCCCACCCACCTCTGCGGCTACGCCCGCGCCTGCGTCGGCTACGCGGCACGGATGGCCGATGAAGGCGGCGAGATCCCGCCGGAGGCACCCGGCGGAGGGATGGCCAAACCGTTGTTTCTTGTTGCCTCGGTTGCGACCTGTGATGCCCGTTTTAAGTGGTTCCAGTCAATGGGCCGTTTCTTCGACGCCCCGGTGTGGACGCTGGAAGTACCCTACCCCAGTCTCCGCGAAGCGCTTTCCACGGAGACATACGAGCGCAACGTCCAGTTTCTCATCAAGGAACTGAATGCCTTCGTCACCTTCCTTGAGAACTTGCTTGGAAAGAAGATGGAATGGGACCGGCTCAACACCGCAAAGTGCGCCACCAGGCTGGATTCCTCCGACAGCAGCACCATGGATATGGACACCTTACGTTGGGAGATTAACGAGATGCGTAAGGCGCATCCCGGACCGATGCATACTCGGGACTTCTGGACCGTAATGCCGGCTGCTAACTTCGCCTCAATCGCCCGTCCCGTACAAGTTCACGAAGGCTTCCGCCAGATGCATGACGAAGTCGCTGAGCGGATCGCCAATGGGGTCGCCGGCATCAACCGGCCGGAGAAATACCGCCTCGGATTCGAGGGACTACCACCATGGCACAGTCTCACCTTCCTTGACCAGCTGGCCGAACGCGGCTGGAACTTCGTCATTGAGACCTCCTACCGCCCGCCGCGGCCAGAGGTAAACATCGATTTCAGCAAGTACAATGACCCGATGGAACACTTCGTGCGTCGCCGCTACCGCAGCCTCGAAGAAAATCTGCAGCGTGACTACGGCCCTGAGGACGCGTCCGTGATTCGTGAAGAGATCAATTGCGATGGCACTTCGAGCCAGTTGGGGCTGAAATACGCTAGTGAATACCAGGTCGACGGCGTTCTCCTCCACGTCCTGCTGACTTGCCGCGCGACATCGGTTGATCTCTACATGGTGCAGCGTCGCTTACTTGACGTCTACAAAGTACCTTCTCTGGTGATTGAGGGTGACATTATCGATGCTTCCGCCTTCAATCCGGTTGACGCAATGCGTAAGGCTGAGGCATTTGAGGACACGATGGACCATTATCGCCAGGTCCGTAAAGACCTCGGTATGGCCTGGTAGTTCACAGAATCGTCCTGAGAGGAGTATTACATGCTTGAGGAGCTCAAAGGGCTGGCTGGTGTAGTCGAAGTTTACGATGATCGATCGCGCCCCGCCAGAGAACTGCGCTCCCAAGGTAAGAAAGTGGTCGGTTATCTCTGCATATACCCAGTTCTCGAGATGATGACTGCGCTCGATATCGTCCCATACCGGGTGT
>CAZLUE010000041.1:0-4158 GCA_964562625.1 uncultured Dehalococcoidales bacterium
AGGGGCCGCCGTCGACGCGGGTCGGTGAAGCGACGCCGTGGGCCAGGTTGTTCACGATGACCTGTTGCGAGGTGACCTGTGCGGGGAAGCTGGTGTCGACCGGCCGGTCGGTGGAGTCGAGTGGATCTGAGAGGAAGGCGATCTCGTCGCCGAGAGCCAGCTGATCGCCAACCTCGATGGTGCTTCTGTCACCGCTCTCGAAAAAGCCGTCATCCAGGCCCGAATAGACCTCAGAAACGCTGAGGACAGCCTCGAAACAGCACGCAATCCCTATACCGAGTCGGATGTCGCCAAGGCGGAACTGGCCATCACCACCGCCGAACTTGCTCTCCAGGCCGCCGTCGACAACCTGGCGCAGGTCGAGAATCCATACACCGAGACCGATGCTCTCGAGGCGGAACTGGTCGTGATGAGCGCCGAGGCCGCCCTTGAAGCCGCCCAGACCGCCTTCGATCTCGCTGAGGAACGCCACGGGCTCAATACCAGTTACCAGCCGTGGATAACCGACCTCGAACGCAAGACAAAGCTGCTCGATATTGCCGGCTACGACCTAATCGCCGCCGAAGACGCCTTGGCGAAAATCGAGGCCGGCGCCGACCCCCTGCTCGTCCAGCAGAAGCGGGGACAGACCACCACCGCTGAAGCATCCCTCGCCGAGGCCACCGAAACCCTCGCCGAACTGCTGGCCAGCGCCGACCCCATGCTCGAGAACCTGCGTCAGGTCGAGTTGTTGATTGCGCGGACCGCTCTCGATGATGCCATCGCCGACCTCGAGCTATTTGCCATCGTCGCCCCGTTCGCCGGAATCATCACCACCATCAACATCGAGTCCGGTCAGGCAGTCGGCGCTAACGCAGTGGCGGTCGTCCTCACCGACCCCACCAGTTTCGAGGCGGTGATGCTCGTCAATGAGATCGACATCCTCGATGTCGTCGTCGGTGGCAGCGCCATTATCGAGATCGACGCCGTCCCCGGCGTCACCTTCCCGGCAACCGTGACCGAAGTCGCCACCACCGCTGTCAGCCAGCAGGGAGTCGTCAACTACCGTGTCACCGCCGTGTTCGAGTCCTTCGCCCGACCGGTCGTGTCAAAGGTTCCTGAAGCCGGCGAAGGCGCCCCGCTCGACGATACCGAGATCGACCGCATTATCGCCAAGGCCGTCGCCGACGGCCGCCTTCCCGAGGGAGCCGCAGACTCTGTCAAGGAGCGACTCAGCCAGTTCACCACCGAGCAACTGGAGCAATTCATCGAGCGCCTTGGTCAGGGTGGTTTCGCTGGCCGGGCCGCTCAGGGTGGGCAATCCGGCCAGAACCTGACCGACGAACAACGTCAACAGCTTCGCCAGCGGGGTGACCGGGGTGGCTTCTTCGGCAATCAGGACGGTCAGTCCAGCGGCGGCCGGCCGCTGGGTAATCTCCAGCTTCGCGAGGGCTTGTCGGTCACGGTCCGCATCATCATCCAGCAGCGGACCAACATCCTCCTCGTCCCCAATCAGGCAATCACCCTCGACGGCGAGCAGAGTTACGTCAACGTTTCACAGGGTGACATCATCGAGCCGCGCCTCGTCATCGTCGGCCTGAGTGACTGGCAGAACACTGAGATTATCGACGGGCTGGGCGGCGACGAAGTCGTTGCCATCCCAGTGTCCGTTTCACCGGAAAGCAGCCAGCAGCGGAACCGGTTTGGTATCCCTGGCGGCGGCGGATTCGGCCGATGATCCGCCTCGCTGGCATCACCAAGGTCTATTCGATGGGCCGTCGTGAACTCGAAGTGCTGAGTGGTATCGATCTCGAGATCGCCGACGGTGAGATGGTCGCCCTGATGGGCCCTTCCGGATCGGGCAAGTCGACGATGCTCAACATCATCGGTTGCCTCGACCAGCCGACCGCCGGCAGCTACAGTCTCGACGGCGCCGAGGTCGGTCACCTCAACAGCGGCGAGCTTGCCGATGTCCGCGGTCGCAAAATCGGCTTTGTCTTCCAGTCCTTCAACCTCCTGCCACAGCTCTCCGCCCTAGGCAACGTCGAACTTGGTCTCAAGTACTCGCGCGACAACCGCGCCCGCTCGGGCGGCAATCGCAGTCGCGAGCGCGCCCTGGCGGCATTGACCAGGGTCGGCCTCGCCGACCGGGCGAGCCACCGCCCTACCGAGCTCTCTGGCGGTGAGCAGCAGCGTGTGGCAGTCGCCCGCGCCCTCGCCAAGGAGCCGCCGCTTGTCCTCGCCGACGAACCCACCGGTAACCTCGACAGCCGCTCCGGCGATGAGGTACTGTCGATCCTCACCACCCTCCATGCCGAGCAGGCAATCACCCTCGTCATCATCACCCATGACAGCGACATCGCCAACCGCTGCCAGCGCACCATCAACATCCGGGACGGTCAAATCATCACCCCGGAGGCGACCTGATGAGATGGCTCGAACCGCTGACGACTGCCTGGAATGGAGTCGTAACTCACAAACTGCGTAGTTCACTGACAATCCTCGGCGTTGTCATCGGCGTTTCCGCCGTCATCGCCCTGATGGCGATCGGCCGCGGCACCGAACAATCAGTTGTCGCCAGCATCGAGAGCCTCGGCGCTGACCTGCTCTTCATCCGTCCCGGAGCGCCGACCGCTGGCGGTATCAGGGGCGCCTTCGGTAGCGGTGCCACCCTCACCTTCGAGGACGCCGCCGCCATCGGGCAGGACGTCGCCGGAATTACCGCCGTCGCTCCGACCAACGCCACCAACCTCCAGATCGTCGTCGCCGATGAAAACATGCAGGTCCTAGTTACCGGGATCACGCCGGACTACCAGGCGGTCCTCGGCCTCAACCTATCGACCGGATATTTCATATCGGACTACGACTACCAACGCTCAGCCCGGGTGGCCGTCATCGGCTCCCAGGTCAAGGAAACACTTTTCGGTGATACCGACCCAATCGGCCAGTCGCTGCGCTCCGGCGGCTACATCGTCCACGTCATCGGCGTCCTTGAGAGCCAAGGCCAGTCATTCCTCGGCAACCCCGACGACACGATACTGATTCCACTCACCACGCTGCAACTGATGACAGGCCAGTCTCGCACCAGCCGCGGCGAGCGCGTCATCCAGACAATCACCGTCTCCGTCGATGAGCGTTCGTTGTCAAGCCAAGTCGCCGAGGACATCACCTCACTCCTTCGCTTCCGCCACCAGCTCGGCCCCGGTATCGAAGACGATTTCTCGGTTACTTCGATGGAGGAAATAATCAGCAGCGTCAGAGACGTCATCGACAGCATGACGATGCTCCTCGGGGCAATCGCTGCGATATCGCTCCTCGTCGGCGGCATCGGCGTGATGAACATCATGCTCGTTTCGGTGGTGGAACGCACCCGCGAGATTGGCATCCGCAAGGCGCTCGGCGCCCGCGAGCGGGACATCTGGGGACAGTTCCTGGCGGAGGCGGCGATGCTCACCCTGACCGGCGGCATCATCGGCATCGGCCTCGGCTGGGCGGTATCACTGATCGTCGCCCGCAGCGGCATCGTGGCGGCTCTGGTCACCGCCGATATCGTAGTCCTCGCCGTCTCGGTGTCGGTCGGTATCGGCCTCTTTTTCGGCTTCTATCCGGCGTGGCACGCCTCACGACTCAACCCAATCGACGCCCTCCGCGCCGAGTAGACTCATCTGCCCACCCGTCTACTCCATAATCACCGCCGCCGATTCTTTGATGAACGGGTGCGTCCGCGTCACCAGCGAGAACAGGAACGGGTAGCTCGTCTGCAAATGCTCCACGTAGGCCACCCACTCGAGCACCAGCCGGCTGTACAACCGCTCGATGTCCACCGAGATGTGGTTAAGATCGGCCGGCGGCAGGTCGACCAACGACTGCCTCGCCTCCAGTTCCTCGGTCAGGTGGAAGGTCGCCCATAGCAAGTCGGTGAACCGCTCGTGCTCCAGCAGGTTGGGATTCTCCAGCAATCGCAGCAGGAACTGCTGCTTGTCGACCAGCGTCTCCCGCAACTTGTGGAGGTCGACGCTGCTGCTGTCTGGATGGTAGTCGTGGTTGCTCGCGAAGGCGCCTGCTTCGCGAAAATCTACCGCCGTCCAGTCACGTGTGATCTCCAGCCTGCGGCTGATCTCCTCTTTACTTCGGAAACAGTCAAGCAGGTCACGCAGCAGCGGCGTGCCGACTTCGCTG
>CAZLUE010000041.1:4168-10284 GCA_964562625.1 uncultured Dehalococcoidales bacterium
ACCGACTACGATTAAGAAGGCGCCGATCAACATGTTGAGTTACTTCCGCAGCGCCTGTCTCTCGCGGCGGTTCAGCAATCGCTCGATGACGACTACCACCAGAAATACCTCGAGCGGCAGGAAGCCGAGATCGCCGATCATGTAGATGAAGACATGGCGGGTGTCGCCAAAGATAGCGTAGTGAATCGAGTAGACTACCGCCGACATCGCTATGAACAGCCCCGCCAGCAGCAGGTACGTCCGATAACCGCGCATTGCTAACCTCCCAAGCGCTCGTCAAGCATTCGCCCACGACTGGCCGCGGTCAGCTTCGCGGCCGCAAGACTACTTGTGCTCGTCGTGGGATCCTGGGGCGCGCACCATCAGCACCGGCACCGGCGAGGCTCGGAGAGTGCGCTCGGCGATGCTCCCAAAGAACAAGCGGCTGACACCGGAACGGCCATGCGTCGCCGTGATTATCAGGTCAACTTCGTGAGCCGAGACGAAATCGATCAACTCGTGTACCACGTCGCCGAAGAGAACCGCCGTCGCCGCAGCGACACCTTTGTCACGCAGTTGCTTGGCCTGCTCTTCGAGGTACTGCCGGGCAATCTCCTTGGAGTCGTTCTCCAACTGTTGCCTCACCTCGGGACTGAGGCCGGACTCCACGCCGCCGTGCAACTTCAGCGGCGGCACTACTCGAACCAAGGTGACCCTGGCGACCTCACAACCCGCGCCGATCACCTCAGCGTGGGGAAGGACGCATTCGGCCAGTTCGGAACCATCGAGCGGAACCATGACATGCTGGTACATCTGCGTCTCCTTATCGCACCGCCAACTTTCGTGGCTATCCTAATAATGCTGCCCGTCTCCGGCAGTGTCAAGTGACCTAGGTCACACCCTGTCTACTCGTTACTGGCCAGGGTGGCTGGTTCTCGAAGTCCACCTCTTGCCGGCAAGGTGCCAGCTCCTCGACACTACCTCCACTTTTCTTCCTCTCCCCTTGGAAGGAATGGGATCATGGGTGATAGTCGTCACTCTTCAACATCCCACTAGTGACCACATCGCGTCTGCGCTATACTGTCCCCATGAAACGACCGTGGCACAGCCTTACTGCCGATGACGCCCTGTCAGCTCTCGATAGCCGGCGTGACGGCCTGACCTCCGAGGAAGCCACCACCCGCCTCGCTCGCCATGGCCCCAATCACCTCGTCGGCAAGAAGAAGACACCCCCACTGGTCGTCCTCCTCCGTCAGTTCCTCAGCCCCCTGATCTACATCCTCCTAGCAGCGGTCGCCGTCTCGATCATCGTCGGTGATCTGCTTGACGCTTGGGTGATCTTGGCCGTCCTCGTCCTCAATGCCGTCGTCGGCTTCGTCCAGGAAACGCGCGCCGAGAAGGCGATGGAGGCCCTCATTCAAATGGCCGCCCCAAAGGCCAGGGTCCGCCGCGACGGCCGCGTCCAGTTGCTCGCCGCCACCGAGATCGTCCCCGGTGACATCGTCACCATCGAAGCCGGTGACAAAGTCCCCGGCGACGCCCGGATCGTATCCGTCTCTAATCTAAAGGTCAACGAATCGGCCTTGACCGGTGAGTCGATGCCGATCGACAAATCAACCGCCGTCGTCGATGCCGCCGCCACCGCAACAGGCGTTACGGCTATTGCCGATCGACTCGATCTCGTCTACATGGGCACAATCGTCACCTACGGCCGTGCCACCGCCGTCATCACCGAGACCGGCATGAGGACCGAGATCGGCCGCATCGCCACTGCAATACAAGCGGTCGAGGAGACGGTAACCCCCCTCCAGCGCAGCATAGCCAAGATCAGCAACTACGTCATCGTCCTCTTCCTCGCCGTTTGCGGGCTGCTCGCCATCGTCGGCCTAATCCGTGGCCTCCCCTGGCTGGAGGTCTTCCTGCTTGCCGTCGCCGCGGCAGTATCGGCTATACCGGAAGGGCTGCCGGCCGTGGTCACCGTCGTTCTCGCCGTCGGCATGCGCTTCATGGCGCAACGCAATGCCATCATCCGCAAGCTGGTCGCCGTCGAGACGCTCGGCTCAGCGACCGTCATCTGCTCTGACAAGACCGGTACCCTTACCCTCAACGAGATGACCGTTCGCAGACTCTACATCGGCGGTCGGCTGATTAAAGTCGCCGGAGATGGTTACGACCCATCGGGCAACTTCTCGCAAGACGACCAGATTCTTGATCCCGCCGTCGACCCGGAGTTATTGACGATGCTCCGTGCCGGCGCACTGTGTAACGACGCCCAGTTGACCGGTGACGCTACCGACGGTACTGCCGTCCCCGGTATTATCGGCGACCCTACCGAGGGGGCTTTGGTCGCCGCCGCTGCCAAAGCCGGACTCGCCAAGAACGATATGGAGTCGGAGTCGCCGCGACTTGACGAAATCCCTTTCCGGAGCGAGCGCCTCTACATGGCAACACTTCACGAGCATGAGTTTTCGCCTAAGCGCAAGAACTCCCACGGACGCGCACGCATCATCTACCTCAAGGGTGCCGTCGAGCGGTTGTTGCCGCTGTCGCAATACCTGCTCAGGGACGGCAAGGTCGCACCGCTTAGAAAGGCGGACGCGTCCGCGATCGCCGACGCCAACACCGCCATGGCGACTGACGCGATGCGCGTTATCGCCGTCGCCTACCTCGAAGTCCCGGAGACATTGGACAAGCTCACCGAGCAGACGCTCAAACATGGTCTCGTTTTCGTCGGCCTGGCCGGGATGGCCGACCCACCGCGTGACGAGGCGCGGGAAGCAATCGGCCTCTGTCATGGTGCCGGCATCAAGGTCATCATGATCACCGGCGACAACCGCGTCACCGCCGAATCGATCGCCCGCCAGCTCGATCTGCCGACAGGCCGGGCAGTCACCGGCCCCGAGTTGGCCACGATGAGTGACAAGGAACTAGCCGGTGCTGTCGAAGACGTCTCCGTCTTCGCCCGCATCGAGCCGCTCCATAAACTCCGCATCGTCAACGCCCTCAAGACCCACGGCCACGTCGTCGCCATGACCGGTGACGGAGTCAACGACGCCCTGGCGTTACGGGCGGCCGACATCGGCGTCGCTATGGGCATCACCGGCACCGACGTCGCCAAGGAGGCCAGTGACGTCGTCCTCACCGACGACAATTTCGCCTCGGTGGTTTCCGCCGTCGAGGAGGGCCGTGCGATCTTCAACCGTCTCCGTGGTGTCGTCTTCTTCCTGCTGAGTACCAATCTCGGCGAGTTGATCGCCCTAATATTGAGCGTCCTCGTCGTCGGCAAGGCGCCACTGCTAGCAGTGCAGATCATCTGGGTGAATCTTGTGACCGATACCGTCCCAGCGATACCGCTCGGACTGGAGCCACGCGCCGGCGACGAGATTAAGCACCCGCCGCGCGACCCCCGTGTCGGCCTGATCTATCCCGGACTGATCTTCCGCATTCTGTTTCTCGCCGTCCAGATGGGCGTCGGCCTCTTCCTCGTCTTCACCTGGGCAGAATCGCGGATGCCCATCGAGGAAGCCCGCACCCTCGCCTTTTGCTCAATGTCTGCCTTCGAACTATTCCGCGCCTTCAACGCTCGCTCCGACGAGCGCACCGTATTTAGCTTGGGGGTCTTCCGCAACCGCTGGCTCGTCTACGCCACCTTCATCACCATCGCTCTGCAGCTAATGGTCGTCTACGTCCCGTTTCTCCGGACCGCCTTCGGCACCGTGCCAATCGGCCTCGACCGCTGGGGCATCGCCCTTCTTGCCGGCGGTTCGATGTTCGCCATCGAGGAGATCCGCAAGAAACTCTTCTCCCGGCTCTTCAGCCTCGGCAAGTGGCGCCCCGCCCGCACCACCCGCTGAGTTCGACCTGACCGCGCCTCGAAGGTATCCGTGGTTCCTCCCAGGCAACCGAGAACTCCTTCTCCCAGCGAGAGTCCAGAGATCTCCGCTTCCCCACTGGGGAAGGGGACAAAAGGAATGGTACCAACTCCAAAAGACTACCGTTCGCCAAGATTCCTCAGATACTCGTTGACCCACTCGAGGGCCGCCACCGCCGCCTGCCGCTTGTTCTCGTCACGGTCGCCGTCAAAGACGTACCGCTGACTGAACGTCCCGCCTTGGTGCGACAGTCCCAGCCAGAAGATCCCGACTGGCTTACCTTCGGTCGCCCCACCCGGCCCGGCAATTCCCGTATCGGCAACACAGACATCGACGCCAAGCACCCGGCGCCCGCCGGTCGCCATCTCCTCGGCGACCTCCCTACTGACCGCCCCGTGCTGCGAGATCGTCTCCTCACTGACGCCCACCAGCCCCGTCTTGATACCGTTGGAATAGGACGTTATCGCCCCCAGATAGCACCCCGAACTGCCCGTCACGCCGGTAATTAGGTGGGAGATCAGCCCGCCGGTGGCCGACTCGACCACCCCCAACGTCAGGCCGTTTTTCACCAGTCGGAAGACGACTTCCTCAGCCAGGCTGTTCATAGCGATACGAAGTAGCCTTCCATCAGCCGCTCGATCGCCTCCGGGTCACCGTCATGATTGCCCCGCCGCAGTTTACCGACGATCCGCTCGACGGCCCCATGCTTGTGCTCGTCACCAAGATCGTCGAGGCTGTCGTAGATCCGTGCCCGCCGTCCGATCCGGTAGTTCGTCCGCTCCTCGTCGGACAACCCTTTGAAGCGGTCGATCACCGCCAGCATTATTGACTTATCCTCCGGCAGCTTCCCCTCGACTTCCTGCAGGAGATTGTTGATATGGTCGCTAACAAAGTTAGACTGGCAGTCCAGACCCTCGATCATCAGCCGCAGTTCGTCGATCATCTCCTCGTCGTCCAGGAGTTCGAAGCTACCATTGAGGATTCCAGCGTGCATCGGCAGCCCCGGATGGACGCTCAGGGTGCGCAGCCGGATGTAATCGGGGTCGATCGCACTCAGCACTCGCGCCGTCTCGACGGCATTCTCCCGCCAAAGTCCTCGCCCTCCGAGACCCACCAGATAATACTCCGACAGTTGAATACCCGATTCGACAACCCGTCGCCCGCCGATGATCTGCTCCTCGGCGGTCACTCCCTTGTCCATCAGTTTGAGCACCGCGTCGCTCCCCGTTTCGAGCCCGATGTGCAGCCGTGTCAGTCCTACCTCATACAGCGCCTTCATCTCGTCGGCCGACTTCCTTACCGCCGTCTTCGCCCGGGCGTAACTGGTCACCCGGTCGGTGTCCGGGAAGGTCGCCTTCAGGTAGTCCAGCACCTCGACCAGTTCCTGGTTGCGCATCACCAGCGAGTTCGCGTCCTGCAAAAAGACGTTCCGACCGCCCCCGTAGAGCCACAGCGCCACGCTGTACATCGCCTGCGGTGGTCGCCGCTCCAACATCGCCCGCCCGACGGTACTCGGGTCGTCGCTGTAACCCGCCTCTGCCGCCAGCACCATGATCCGCTCCCGGATATCGCGCACCGTGTCGATGTCCCGCTTGATCTCCTCGACGCTGCGCAGCTCAAACTTTTGATTCTTGTAAATGCCACAGAAGTGGCACCGGTTCCACGGGCAGTTGCGGGTCAGTCTGAGGAGAAGCGAGAACGCCTCACTCGGTGGCCGTATCGGTCCCAATTCGAAAGTGCTTTCCATACCCATCCCGTCGCCTCTGGATTGATTATAGAACAGGCATGGCCTAAAATACACCCGGAGTCTCTGGCGCGGTCACACGGCATCACGCAAGGCAAGACCTGCCGTCACGAAGTAAGAGGGGGTTTCTGGCATGTCGGTGTTTTCACTAATTCTGGGCCTGGCCGGCGCACTCTGCGGCCTAATTGGTATCTTTACCGGTTTCGGCGCCCTGCCGCCCTTCATCGAGGCGGAGGAGGGCATCGGCCCAATCGCCGCCACCACCGGTTTCATGTGGGGATTGGCGCTGCTCCTTCTGATCAGTAGTATCGCCATCTCGCTCAGCTCCAACGGCACCGGTGGCAGCCCGTTCGACTAGTCACGCACCGCTGAGCCGTGCTACGGACAGGGTTGTTATCGCCAGGATTATGATTGTCCCCTTGGACGGACCATAAAACCAGAAGGTCCGGTAGGTCGCTGGCGTCTTCGGGACGGGCTCAGGAGTTTCCCTTAGCCACCTCCTTCAGGATCGCGTTATCCAG
>CAZLUE010000042.1:0-10229 GCA_964562625.1 uncultured Dehalococcoidales bacterium
GACACGACTGTCCCGGCGACAATATCATCGAGTCGGGAGCAGCCACCACGATGACCAAGAGCGACCTCTCCGCCGAATCGATCAGCCACGGACTGGCAACCCGCTTCATCGGGCGCTGCACCGTATATCACGAGCGGTTACCAACCACCATGGACGCCGCCCGGGACGAGGCGCGCAGCGGCGGCGGCGAGGGCACCGTCATCGTCGCTGGGGAGCAAACGGCGGCTCGTGGGCGCCTCAAACGCACCTGGCTTTCGCCTCGGGGCAATCTGGCTTTCTCAGTCGTCCTCTACCCGACCAAAGCGCAGTTGTCCGGTCTCATCATGGTGTCGTCACTGGCAGTCGCCGGCGGTATCGAGGCGGTCAGTGGCCTCCGCCCCGACGTAAAATGGCCCAACGACGTCCTCGTCGCCGGCCGCAAGGTCTGCGGCATCCTGATCGAGAGCAGTTTCCAGACGGGTCGACTCGAATACGCAATCGTCGGGGTGGGCATCAACGTCAACCTCGACCCTGCCGATTTCCCCGAAATCACGCCGATTGCCACCAGCCTGTCGCTCGAACTCGGCAAGGGGGTTTCCCGCACAGAACTGTTGCGCGCCGTCCTCACCGAAATGGAGCGTCTCTACCAAGCATCGCACGAGGCTGTCTTCCACCAGTGGCGGAACCGTCTCGTCACGCTCGGCAATGATGTCAGCATCACTTCCGGGGAGACAACTCTCGACGGCGTGGCGGAATCAGTCGATCCCGACGGCAGCCTGATGCTGCGTCTCCCCGACGGCAGCCTGACAAGGATTACCATCGGCGACGTCAGCCTCCGCCAGCACGCCGACTGACCGGTCGGTTATTGCCGCCGGGGGATAACGCCCGCTGCCGATGCCTAGCCGCTGTCACCGCCATTCTTCTTCAAGAAGATCGAGAGCAAATCCATCGGCAGCGGGAAGATTAGCGTGCTATTGCGCTCGGTGGCGATCTCGGTCAACGTCTGCAGATATCGAAGCTGCAGCGTCACCGGTTCGCGGGCGATAATACTACCTGCCTGAGCCAGCCGCTCCGATGCCTCAAACTCGCCATCGGCGTGGATGATCTTGGCGCGCCGTTCGCGCTCGGCCTCCGCCTGGGCAGCCATGCTCCGGCGCATCTGCTCCGGCAGTTCCACTTCCTTAATCTCGACGGTACTGACCTTGATTCCCCAAGGGTCTGTATGCTCGTCGATGATCCGCTGCAGCATCTGGTTGAGCCGTTCCCGTTCGGCGAGCAGTTCATCGAGTTCTGACTGCCCAAGCACATTACGCAGCGTCGTCTGCGAAATCTGAGAGGTCGCCCGGACATAGTCGGTCACTTGGGTAACCGCGGCCTCCGGGTCTATCACACGGAAGTAGACGACGGCGTTAACACGGACGGTGACGTTATCCTTGGTGATGACTTCCTGCGGCGTGACGTCCATCGTGATTACCCGCATGTCCACCTTGAGAAGCCGGTCGATGAACGGAATGATGAAGATCAGGCCCACCCTAGGTTTCCCCTCAGCGGTCCTGACCAGCCTGCCGAGTCGGAAGAGCACCCCGCGCTCGTACTCACGATAGACGTGAACGACCATCGGTACGATGACGATCACGACCAACGCGATCAATCCCCACAGAATTGCGCTGCCACTGGTCATATCCTTACCTCCCTAGTTTCCCTCGATACGAGACTACGTTCCCTCCGTCGTCTCCTTCCTCGACACGTAGGACTTAAGCCGTTCGATGCGGTCAACCACTACCGATTCCCCAGATTCGATGCGACCGCTCTCGGAAACGGCAGCCCACAGTTCTCCTTTGAAAAAGATGGTCCCTTCCGGATCCAACGTCGTCTTGACCTCGGCCGTCATCCCAATCAGTTGCTCCCGCCCCGTACCCACCGGCTGGCGGCGTGAGGCGATCATCCGGCTAACAACGAATACCGAAATTACCACGAATCCAACAGCCAGAACCACGATCAGCCAGGCATCGATCTGGAACAGCGGCCCTCCCTTAAACATTATCAGCGAGCCGAGCACCAGCGCGATGATACCGCTGCCGGTCAGCAACCCAAAGCTGGCGGTAAACGCCTCGGTGATAAACAGACCGAAGGCCCCGATAACCAGCAGAATACCGGCAATATCGACGGGCAAGTTACCCAGCGAATAGAAAGCCAGGATCGCAGAGATACCGCCGACGACGCCGGGGAAGATCAGCCCCGGATTGGAAATCTCGACGAACAGTCCGAGCGTCGCCAGTCCCATCAGCACGAAGGCGATGTTCGGGTCGGTTATCGCGAAGAGAAACTGCTCCATCCATGTCATATCGACGTGGTAGACAGAAGCGTCTCCAATTTCGAGCGTCACCACCGCCCCACCAAGCAGCGCCACTTCCCGCCCGTCCAGTTCGGTGATGAGGTCACTAAGATCGATGGCCACCAGGTCGATCACGTTCAGGTCGAGGGCTTCCTGTTCAGTCGCCGAAACGGCTTCACGGACCGCCTGCTCCGCCCACTCGATGTTCCTTCCCTGGGCCTCCGCCAGACTGCGAATGTAAGCGGCAGCGTCATTGAGAATCTTCTCCCTCATCGTCTCGGACAACTCTACTTCTCCCTCGGGACCGACAGCTACCGGACTGGCAGCGCCGATGGCGGTGTTCGGCGCCATCGCAGCGACGTGAGCCGCCACAGTGATGAAGACCCCGGCGGAAACTGCCCTGCCCCCCGAGGGTGAAACGAAGACAACCACCGGCACACGTGCGTTGACGATGTCCTGAATGATATCGCGCATCGCCGTATCGAGCCCGCCAGGCGTGTCCAGTTGGATGATGCAGGCGACGGCCTGAACCGCTTCGGCTTCTTCGATGCCACGGCTGATGTAGTCGGCCATCACCGGGTTAACGATTCCATCGGCGAGAAGGACGACCACTGTCGGTGACGCTGCCCGCACAGTCCCGGCGAAAGCACCCAGCAGTATTCCGATGAGGACGACAATGCGTGTGACACGGATCACGATAAGCAGCCCACCACACCTGTTCTAGACTGATGATAGCACGCACCCCGACGAGGCACAACAGAATGGGGCATTGAGTGACGTTACTGATGTGGTGTAGAATTGAATGGTCATTCGCCCCCCCCCGGAAAGGAAGGTATGAGAGTTCAGAGGTGCAAGGGAACCAGAGACATGTCACCTGCCGAAATGTCGCGTTTTCGGATGATCGAGGAGGCCTTCCGCGATAATTGCCTGGCGGGCGGCTACCGTGAAATCAGAACACCGACCCTCGAATACCTACACCTCTTCACTTCGACCGGTACGCTGACGCCAGGCACGCTCGGTAAGGTCTACTCGTTCCTCGACTGGGACGGCTGGAGCGGCGAGCGCGTCGTCCTCCGTCCTGATGCCACCATCCCGGTCGCCCGGTCATACGTTGAAGCGATGCCACCGGACGAACTCGCCAAGCTCTTCTACGTGGCCAATATTTTCATCTTCGAGGATAGTGGTGAAGAGGCCCGCGAACGCTGGCAATGCGGCGTCGAACTGATCGGCGCTGGTTCGACCGTCGCCGACGTCGAACTGATCTCTCTGGCGATCGACGTACTGGGCCAACTCGGCGTCGGTGATGTCAAACTACGACTGTCCCATGCCGGCCTGATCAAGGCACTATTATTCCGGTTCGGGCTCACTCCGGAGGAGCAAGCTCAACTCTTCGACCAAATCCTCGACGGTGACGCCAAAGCCCTGGCGAGGCTCGGGCAGCTGGCCCCTGAACTCGGCGAAAGCCTGGCACCGCTGCTCGACCTGACCGGCCAATCGTCCGGCTTCTTGCGCAACCTCAGGTCGCTCTTCGTCAACGACCTGCCCGAATTCGCCCCGGCGCTGGACGACTTCATCGGCATCGTCGACCTACTCGAGGCGCTCGGTCACCACTACCAGATCGACATCGCCTCCGGCCGCGGCTTCGAGTACTACACCGGCGTCATTTTTCAGTTGTTTAGCGGCGACACCCGACTCACCGGCGGCGGTCGCTATGATGACCTTATCCCGCTGATGGGCGGGCCCGAAGTGCCGGCCTCCGGCTTCGCTCTCTACGCCGACCACCTCATGGGTTTGGTCACCGCCGAGACACGGAGCGGTCGCGTCGCGGAGAGGGTACTCATCAGCAACGCCGGTGACCAACCGGAGACACTGAAGGAAAGCTTCCGTCTTGCTGCCTGCCTGCGCGACGCTGGTTATGCCGCAGAACTCGATCTCGGCGGGACGCCGCCAGCCGAGGTGCGTTGGTCGATCGATATTGCCGGGCAGCCACCCATCTTCACCGTAACCGATCTCACCAGCCAGAAGACAGCGCTGGCCTCCACCAGCGCTGAAGTAGTCACCGCCATCGGAGACACCAGTGACGATTAGAATCGCCCTCCCTAAAGGAGGGCTGCTGGAGGACACCGCCACCCTCCTCGAACGGGCGGGATGGCAGTTGGACGGCTACACGTCGAACCTGGACAACTACCGTCTCAAGTCCGGCCGATTCGTCGACCTCAAGGCCAAGGTCTTCAACGAACGCGATGTTCCTATCCAAGTGGCAATCGGCAACTACGACCTCGGCATCTGCGGGTCGGACTGGGTGGAGGAACTTTCCGTCAAGTATCGCAGCACCTCGGTAGTCAAGCTAAAGGACCTCGGCTACGCAACGGCAACACTTTTTCTCGCGGCCAGCCAGGCCCAACCGGCGCCGTCCCCCGAGGAACTGCGCGACACGGACGATGTGGTGCGCATCGCCAGTGAGTACCCCAACCTCGCCGAGCATCTGGCACTCGAACTACGACTGCGTCGCTTCAGCGTTTTCCCCCTGTGGGGCTCTGCCGAGGCCTACCCTCCAGAGAATGCCACCTTCGCCCTCGTCTCACGCCGGTCGGAGAAGGAACTGGCAGCATCCGGCCTGGTAGCGGCGCGAACAGTGCTGCACCACAACGCCTACCTGATCGCCAACCGCGCTAGCTGGGAACGCAAAGACCTCAGCCTGATACTGGCCTCGCTCAACAGCCATCTGCCCGCCGCCAGCGTCGAGACGACGGTCATTACCGAATGGCCGACCGACACCGTGGCACCATGGGAAACCGAGAGCGACACCGTCCGCCTGGCACTTCCCGACGGCCACCAGCAGAGACCGACGGCAGCCCTGCTTGTCAGGGCCGGCATCCACGTCGACGATTACCCGTCACCGACCGGCAAACGACGCCCCGGCATCGACCGCGAAGGCGTCGTCATCAAAGTGATCCGACCCCAGGACATGCCACTCCAAGTAGCCAATGGAAACTTTGACCTAGCGATAACCGGCCGTGACTGGCTGACCGACCACCGCATCACTTTCCCGAGCAGCCCGGCGACACAACTCGTCGACCTGCGCTCGGCCAAAGTGCAGATGGTGGCCGTCATCGGCAATGACGTCCCCGCCGACGATATCTTCAGTTTGCGGCGGTTGATGGCGAAACGGACCGAGCCGTTTCGGGTCGCCTCGGAATACGTCGCCATCGCCGACAAGTACGCGCGAGACAACCACCTCGGTTTCTACAAAGTAATCCCGACCTGGGGGGCCACCGAGGCGTTCCTGCCAGAAGACGCCGACATGCTGATCGAGAACACCGAGACCGGCGGCACGATCCGGCGCCACAACTTGAAGATTATCGATACCCTGTTCGCATCGACAGGTTGCCTAATCGGCAACCGTGACACCGTCAGCAACCCGGCAAAAAAGCGGAGGATGGATGCCATCGCCGAGACGCTACGCAACGCGGTCGACGCCGAGGTCAAGAGGGACTAGCGTGCGCATTGTACGCGGCCTGACACCCGCCCGCGACGCCCTGTCACGCAACGCGCCGTCCGGTCTCGGTGACAACGAAGACCGCGAGCGGCTCGTCTGTAACATCGTCGAGAATGTCGCCCGCCGCGGTGACGCCGCCTTGCTCGAGTACACGGAACGCTTCGATGACGTCATCCCGGCGCGCTGGGAAGTCGCTGGCGAGCAACTGGCTGCCGCCAGAAGGAACCTCGACCCATCCCTCGCTGCCGCCCTCGAGATGGCAGCCGGCCGAATACGCGACTTCCACACCGGCCAGAGGCAAAGTCTCGGCGACGGACAGAATGCCCCGATGGGCTGGCGCTTCCGGCCAATCGACCGCGTCGGCGTCTACGCACCGGCCGGTACCGCCAACCTGCCATCTTCGCTGCTAATGACGGCCATCATCCCCCGGGTCGCCGGCGTCAGTGAGGTTATTCTAGCGACGCCTCCGGGACCAGAAGGCCTGCCGTCACCGATAATGATGGCGGCCGCCGTCATCGCCGGGGTTGACCGTGTTTTTGCTATCGGCGGCGCCCAAGCCATCGCGGCGCTCGCCTTCGGAACGGAGTCCGTCCCACGGGTCGACAAGATTTGCGGCCCGGGCAACATCTACGTCACACTAGCCAAGAAGCTCCTCTACGGCCTCGTCGGCATCGACGGCCTCTACGGACCAAGTGAAATCATCATCATCGCCGACGACCGGGCCGATCCAGCAGGCTGCGCCGCCGACATGCTGGCACAGGCGGAGCACGATGCCATGGCGTCGGCAATACTGGTGACAACTTCGCCGGAACTCGCCAAGAGGATCGACATCGAGGTCACCCGACAGTTGGCCACACTGCCGCGCCGTAAGATCGCCGCCGAATCGCTGGGCAGAAACGGCTTGATCATCGTGATTACCGACAGCGACGAGGCAATCGAACTCGCCAACGCCTACGCCCCGGAACATCTGCTGCTGATGGTCGCCGACCCCGAAAACTACCTCGACCGCCTGACCGCCGCCGGCTGCGTCATCACCGGTGACCGGGCGACGGTCGCCCTCGGCGACTACGTCGCCGGACCGAGCCACGTCCTACCAACCGGCGGCACCGCCCGCTTCGACTCACCGCTCAACGTCACTGACTTCATGAAGATTACCAACGTCGTCACCGTCGACAGTTCGACCATCGAGGAACTAGGACCGGCCACCGCCGTTCTCGCCGAGACAGAGGGCCTCGACGGCCACGCCCGCGCCGTTCGGCGTCACCAAACACCCACCGACAAGTAGCTTCTATCACAAAGACACCCCCATCAACCGGACCCGTTGCCTTGCGGTGGCTACGCTGCACACCACGACCGCCAAGCAAAACCGCAGTTGCGCAATTGCCCCATTACATAACGCGATGATACAATAGACTATCGCTGTCGGAGATCGGCGGCGGACTCCACGGAGGTTCGGCGAAAGTGGCTGTCCCCGGTTCGAACAATGACATACTGAAACTGATCCGGCCCGGACTGGCCGATTTCGCCGGGTACTCGGCGGCGACCTCACCGGAAACCCTCGAAGGCAAGGTTGACGTCCCGGTTAAGAGCATCATCAAGCTCGACGCCAACGAGAACCCCTACGGCTGCTCGCCGCGGGTCAACCGGGCACTGGCCGACTACGCTAATTACCACGTCTACCCCGACGACGGCCAGGCATCTTTGCGGCGGATGCTCGCTGACTATTACGGCGTCGATGCCGCCAACGTGGTAGCCTCTAGCGGCAGCAACCGGCTGATCGACCTCATCCTCCGTCTCCTACTAGAACCCGGCGACGAGGTCATCAACTGCGTGCCGACCTTTGGCGTCTACGCCTTCAGCACACGACTTTGTGGCGGCCGCCTCGTCGAGGTACCGCGCACCACCGATTTCACCGTCGATGTCGCCGCCATCCACGCAGCGATCACCAGCCGCACCAAGATGATATTCATAGCCAGCCCGAACAACCCGACCGGGACGCCGGTACTCCGTTCTGACATACTGGAACTACTAGCGACAGGCGTCCCACTGATGGTCGATGAGGCCTACTACGAGTTCAACGGAGAGACAGTCGCGCCGCTGGTCAGCGAGCACAGAAATTTGTCAGTGTTACGCAGCTTCAGCAAATGGGCCGGCCTGGCCGGACTCCGAATCGGCTACGGATTGTTTCCTGCCGCCGTCGCCGACCTGCTGCTTAGGACTAAGATTCCCTACAACCTCAATGCCGCGGCCATCGTCGCGGTGACCGAATCGCTGGCCGACATCGACTACCTGAATAGCCGTGTGACTGCCATCATCGAGGAACGCGGCCGGCTTTTCGCCAAGCTTTCCCGGATAGACTGGTTACGCGTCGTCCCATCGTCGGCCAATTTCATACTCTGCCAAGTGCTTCGCGGACATGCCGCCGAACTTCACCAGCAACTGCGGCAACGCGGCATCCTGATACGCTATTTCGCCGAACCACGACTCGATAACTACATCCGCATCAGCGTTGGGCGGCCTGAGGACACGGACGCCGTCGTCAGAATGCTCCGCGAGATAGGAGGCTAGGCAGATGGCAGACCGTAAATCCGCCGTCAAGCGCGATACCAAGGAAACCGTTATTGACCTCGAACTGAACGTCGATGGCACCGGCCAGTCGGAAATCGCCACCGGCATTGACACCATTGACCACCTTCTCGAACAGGTGTCCAAGCACGGCCGTTTCGACCTCACCATCAAGGCTTCCGGAAACGATCAGCACCACCTCGCCGAAGACGTCGCAATCTGTCTCGGCCGGGCGCTCGGTGAAGCCCTCAGTGACAGGAGAGGCATCGTCCGCATGGCCGACGCCTCGGTACCGATGGATGACGCCCTAGCGACGGTCGCCATCGATATCAGCGGACGCAGCTATACTACTCTCGACATGTCGTTCGATAAGAACGACATGTTCGGCTTCCCTACCGACCTGATACGGCACTTCCTCGAGTCGTTCGCCGCCGAGGGTCGTCTCAACCTGCACGCCCGCACCGTCTACGGCGTCAACGACCACCACAAGGCAGAAGCGCTCTTCAAAGCTCTGGGCAGAGCACTCAACCTGGCAACCCGGCTCGACGATCGCATCACCGGGGAATTACCAAGCACCAAGGGCCACCTCGACGGATAGGATCGGTTCGGAAACGACCCGCCACGCCTGATGAGATGCCTAACGGCTGCTTTCAGCGGAATACCGTCGCAGATCAGCCCCGGTCAATCTCCGGTAAGCCTCGCGGTATTTCTCGGCGGTGCTCTCAATGACATCGTCGGAAAGCATCGGCGCCGGCGGTGCCTTGTCCCAGTCGGAGGCCGCCAGCCAGTCACGTACCGGCTGTTTGTCAAAACTTGACTGCGAGTGTCCCACGCCGTACTCGTCGGCCGGCCAGAACCGGCTCGAATCGGGTGTCAGCAGTTCGTCTATCAACACCAACTCTCCACCGTCAAGGCCGAATTCCATCTTGGTATCGGCAATGATAAGTCCCTTGGCACGTGCCTTCTGCCGGGCGAAACTGTAGAGACTGATGCTCGTCCTGGCGATCTCTCCGGCAAACGTTTCTCCGACCTCGGCGGCGACCTCGGCAATGGTCATCGGCATGTCGTGACCCGTCTCCGCTTTGGTCGACGGCGTGAAGATTGGTTCAGCCAGTTCTTGGCTTTCTTTGATCCCGACCGGTAGTGACACACCGTTGACGGTGCCGCTCAGGCGGTACTCTTCCCAGGCGGATCCGGCCAGGTAACCACGGACGACACACTCGATCGGAAAGCGTTCGGCGCATTTGACCACCATCGCGCGCCCGGCGAGATAGGCAGGATAGTCGAACCGTTCGTCGGGCGGCAGGAAATCATCGAGTCGCCGGACATCCTCGACGACCTCCAGCAAGTGATTACGAACGAGGCCAGCTGTTTCCCGGAACCAGAACGCCGAGAGCTGGTTGAGCACCGCGCCCTTGTCCGGAATCCCGCAAGGCAAAACGACATCGAAGGCCGAGATGCGGTCGGTTGCGACGATCAGCAGGCGATCGCCGAGCAGGTAGGTGTCACGCACCTTACCACGAACAAACAGCGGCAGCGGCAGGTCGGATTCAAGCAAGACTTCCATACTGTCCCGAATATACCACAATACGAAGCCGGTTCCCAATCCTGCACATGACTAATGGGAACGGCGCGAGCTCAGCCGAGATCAAAGAAAAAGGGGGCCGGTTCGGCCCTCTCCAAGGTTACACAATAGGTGGTGTATCACAGGCAGACTACCGCTGTCAGCATCTTGAGACTGACGTGATTCAAAGCCAAAAGGACGGGGTTCCACGCTAGGGAAACAGGAAATCAAGCGCTTTGCCGATTCCACGGCCGGCCCCAGTGACGACCGCGACCTTCCCGTCGAGT
>CAZLUE010000043.1:0-909 GCA_964562625.1 uncultured Dehalococcoidales bacterium
CTCTCCGTCGGCCCGCTCACCGGGGCCAGCGGACCGTTCTCGCGAGCGACTATCTGCGCCATCGCTCCCCAGTGCTTCCCTGACGAACTTTTCACCTACTCGGGATTCGGAGGGAAATTCCCTTCGGAACTGAAATACGCTGGCTACGACGGCATCGTCATCGTCGGTAAGGCGGACAAACCGGTCTACCTCTCGATACTGGACGGGGATGTTGATATCAGGGATGCCAGTGGTCTGTGGGGTCTCGATACCTTCGCGACGCAGGCGGCACTGATCGACAGCCATCCGCTGGCTTCCGTACTCACCATCGGCCCGGCTGGCGAGAATCTCAGCCGGATCGCCATCATCCTGACCGAAACTTCCGGCGCCGCCGGTCAAGGTGGCTACGGAGCCGTCATGGGATCGAAGAACCTGAAGGCGATTGTCACGAGGGGGACTGGCACCTTTAAGATCGCCCGGCCCGACGACTTCATGGAAGTAATTCGACAGAGGAAGGCGGCTGAGGAATGGGGAAGCGACACGGTTGGTCCTGCACACCTGAGGTATCCGTTACGCCCGGATTCCATCAGAGAAGCGATGAAGGAGAAGTACCTGAAGAAGTTTACCGGCTGCTACGGCTGCCCGTATCAATGCCATGGCGTCTACGAGGTTCCTGGGATAGGTAGAGGTACTCAGATCTGCGTGGATAGCTGGTATGGAATGTCAAACCCTGACAGCCCTAGGAGCATGTGGGAAGGAAACCTGCTGACGCAGAAGCTGGGCATCAACGGTTTCGAACTGAAGGGCTTGATGCCGTTCATTTACCGTTGCATCAATGAGACAGGCATGTCGGCGAAAGAGGATTTTGGCTTGTCATCCATTCCGATGATAGATCGACGAATGGAGCCGGAGTACGGCGGGGAAGAAGCT
>CAZLUE010000043.1:919-10073 GCA_964562625.1 uncultured Dehalococcoidales bacterium
TTGCCATGGGGACAAGCCCCTTTGCTCAGGGCACGGCAAGAGTTGCCGCGCAGCTTGGGCAGAGGGCGCTGGATCAGTACAACGCCATCTTCGCGGCCTGGGGTAACGTCAGTCACCACATAAGGGGAGTGGCGGAGGCGCTGCACTGGGCTACCGATACCAGAGATCCCTTCAATTCATGTCATGACCACATTACCTTTGGCAGCAATATGGCCGTCGCTGACTGGTTTGGTGTTCCCGGCGGCTACCTTGCCGGCGAAAGCGAATGGAAGCACCAAAACGTCTATGAGGGAACGGAACGTGGGGCCGTCTGGGCTCAGAATCAGCAGAGCTTGAGGAATTCCTTGGTCATATGCGAGTTCACAAGCATGCCGGGCATGTTCTTTCACCCGCCTGAAATGGATATAAGGGTCTTCGAGAGTAAACTCATGTCGGCAATCACGGGGGTCGATACTGATGTTGATGAACTGTGGCAGGCCGGGGAGAGGATCTGGAACCTTCGCCGGGCTATTATGGTACTGAGGGAAGACCGTCACAGAAATGATGACAAGATAAGTCATGACTTACTCGGGGGAAAGAGTAAGATCGATATCAAGACCAAGGAAGCGCTCAAGAGTCAGTTCTTGTCGGAGCCATTGGACATGGCGCGATGGGAAGTACTGAAGGATCGATACTACCAGTTGCGCGGTTGGGATGTTACGACCGGCGTGCCTGCCAGGGCCAAGCTGGAGGAACTCGGGATGAAGGATGTCGCCGATAAACTGCGGAGCATCGGCAAGCTGGGCTAGTGCGGATGTTCTCCGACAGCGACCGGCAACTCCTCCGAGAACCTGGCATCATCGTTGGCGTCTTGGTCATGATCCAGCTCAGTTACTCTGTCCTACCTTTCAAGGGGGCCGCCTGCGGCTGGTCGTGCACCTCGGAATCACTCTGGCAGCTATCTCGATGAGCGTGGTCGTCTCTGGGGCCAGTGCGCCCTCGACTGACATCCGCGTCTATTCTAGGAATCAGGCGTCCTTTCGTCCAGGAGGTTACCAAGTATCGACGTACGGTCGCTTCTTCCCAGTGCGAGGCGGCGTCGGCGGCAAGCTCTTGAGCCCCCGGACGATCCAGGCGCGGGTGTCTGCCGGATCGATGACGTACCTGGCGCCTGAATTGATTGCGCGTGCCGACTCGTAGCCCTTGGAGACTTTCCGGTCGTACGCTTCCTTGCGCTTCTCCGGATCCTTTATGGCGGCCAGTTCGCGGCGTGCGGAGAGTTTGACGGCGCCGTCGATATTCATGCCGGCAAATTCGGCCGTTGGCCATGCGACGTTGAAGAGGGTTACCGATGACGCGCCGCCGATCATTGCCTGCACGCCGAGCCCGTAGGCCTTGCGCACCATGACTCCAAACAGCGGCGATGTCATGTTGGCTCCGATATTGAACAAGCGTACCGAATGCCGCACTAGGGCCTGCCGCTCATGATCCGGGCCGACCATGATACCCGGGCAGTCCATGAAGACGACGGTTGGAATATCGAATGCATCACACAGATGGAAGAAACGGGCGCCGTTGTCCGCACCCGGGCTATCGATGGCGCCGGCCAGGTGAGCGGGATTGTTGGCGACCACGCCCAGCGGCCGGCCCTCGACGCGGATGAACGCGGTAATGACGCCGATGCCGAAGTCGCGGCGGATTTCCAGCACCGAGTCTACGTCGGCCAGTGTACGGATGATCTCTCTCATGTCATAGGTGCGGACGCGGTTTTCGGGGATAATGTGTCGCATCCGGCGCTGGTCCGGTGCCTCACCCGGCTCGGTGGGGCCTTGGAAGTAACCGAGGTACTTCTTCACGGTGGCGACGGCTGCGGCGTCATCCTCGACGAGGATATCGACATCGCCGTTGGGCACATGAAGCGACATTGAGCCGATCTCCTGAAGGGAGTGCGTGCCCATTCCGCTCGCCTCAACCATCGCCGGCCCATTGACGCCGATGGTGGAATTCTCGGTTGCGATGATGACGTCGCAGCAGGACAGGAGCGTGGCATTGCCGGCGAAGCAGTCCCCGGTATTCACGCCTACCAACGGAACCAGGCCGCTGAGCCTGGCGAAATCGGCGAAGACCGAGGCGTCCATGCCCACACCGGTAAGGTCGCCGTAAGGCCTGCCCTCCCCTTCGGAAAAGAACACCAGGGGTACGCGGAAATCACGAACTAATTCGTGGATTGGTTCCTGCTTGTAGTGGCCATGGGTATAGGTGGCCATTAGGTAGTCACTGTGGACGACGGCCGCTCGTCCCCGTTCTTCGCCGACGAGGTTCGCATTGATGGTGCCGAGTCCCATGACGGTACCGCTTGTTACCGAACCGGCCGCTGGTGGGCCGAACTCCATGAATGAACCATCGTCAACGAGGTCGGCGATATTCTCGCGGGCGGTGCGTCGGCCCATTGCGTGACGGGCGGCCACTTCCTCTTCGTGGGAAGCGTCCAACGTCTGGGTGATGCGGTCGTTCACTTCCCGCATATCGCCGCGGATGTGATCCATATCCGTCTCCGCATCGGCCTCGATGGTGCCGCCCTCGATCTCCGTTTCGTTGATGAAGACGATTGGATATTCCTCGCGGACGACGTCGCCGACCGACATTGAGACAGCGCAGACGACGCCGCTGCGATCCGCCTTGATATCGTGCTGCAGTTTCATGGCCTCGATGACGGCGACCAACTGGCCGATCCGTACCTCGTCACCGATGGCGACGGCGATCTCGACGATTGTCCCCTGCATCGGTGCCACTAGGCCGACCGAACCAGCCGGCCCGACCGCTTCGGCGGAATCCTGATCCGCCTTGGAGGCATCCGATGATGGCTCGTAGCCGGCGGGTACGATGAAACGCCGCTGCTGGGCACTGGCGGCGGTGAGTTGTGCCAGCTTCTCATCAACGGAGCGTGTGTGGAAGTTTCCGGACGCGAAGTCTTCGTGTGCCAGGATGCTCTGGAGAAATGTGATGTTGGTGTCGATGCCTTCGATGCGGAACTCACTCAGTGCCCTGGAGGTTCTGGCGATGGCGTCAGCGAAACTGGATGAGGGAGAATGACCGATGACCTTGGTGAGGAGCGAATCGAATAGCAGACTGGTCTGGTAGCCGCCGTACCCGAATCCGTCCGTGCGCACGCCCGGGCCGCTCGGGGCTTCGTAGGCGGTCAACGTGCCGTTCGATGGGTGGATGGAACCGTCTTCACGAATCGATTCCATGCATACCCGTGCCTGGATTGCATATCCCCGCGGCTCGCTGACCTGCGGGCTGTCGAGTCCGAGTTCGGCAATCGTCGCTCCCTTAGCAAGACGGATCTGTGCCTGCACGATATCTACGCCAGTGACCTCTTCGGTCACAGTGTGCTCCACCTGAAGGCGCGCATTGGTTTCGATGAAGGCGAATTGCTGGTCGTTCTCATTGTCGGATGAAGCGCCGGGAGCGCTTCCTCCGACATCTACCAGGAACTCAAACGTGCCGGCGTTGCTGTAGCCGACGCGGTTGGCAAAGCGCACTGTGGCATCGATGATCCGGGTACGGAGATCATCTGCCAGGCCGGGCGCCGGTGCCACTTCGATGATTTTCTGGAAGTACCGTTGAACACTGCATTCGCGCTCACCGAGGTGAACGATAGCGCCATGGACGTCGCCGAGAATCTGGACTTCCACATGGCGTGCCTGAGGGATGAACTCCTCGATGTAGAGGTCACCGTTCCCGAACGTAGCTTGCGCCTCAGCTCGACAGCGTTCGTAGGTTGACGCGACCTCACTGGCGCGCTCCACCATACGTGAGCCCCGCCCGCCGCCGCCGCCAACAGCCTTGATCATTATCCCGCGCCCGTCACTGAGCTCGTCAAAGAACGCGGCCGTCTCTTCCAAGGACACCGCGTGGTCGAGGCCACGGATGATCGGCACATCGGCAGCGGCGGCAGCGACCCTGGCGCGGGCCTTGTTGCCGAATAATTCGAGCGTGTCGACGCGTGGGCCGATGAAGATCAGCCCTTCATCGGCGCATCTGCGGGCGAAGTCAGCGTTCTCGGCCAGGAAGCCGTATCCGGGATGGATGGCGTCGCAGTCGGCCTCCTTGGCAACGGTGATGATCTGCTCGATGTCCAGGTAGGCGGCGGTGCCGACTCCTTTGAGGGTGACGGCTTCATCTGCCTTGCCGGTATGGAGAGAACCGGCGTCGTCCTTGGGGAAGATGGCCACGGTGGGTAGCTGCAACTCAGCCGCCGCCCGAATGATCCGGATGGCGATCTCTCCTCGATTCGCTACAAGCAGTTTCATTTGGAACCGTGATCCCCTTCCTGTTCCTGGTGGTAGATGGTTCAGGCGGCACCTGGCTACCAGCAATCAATGTTGGGGCGTTTCTTCTCCGTGCGCGGTGGCAGCGGCGGCAGGCTACGTAATCCGTGGGCAATCCAGGCCCGCGTGTCTGCCGGGTCAATGATGTCGTCGATTCCGTAGTTGGTTCCGCCGGAATTGACCGCCCGTGCCCGATCGACCAATTCGGCCACGCGCCGCTGGTAAGTCGCTCGGCGTTCCTCAGGATCGGTAGTGCCGGCCAGATCGTCGCGGAATGTCAGCCGGACGCGGCCGTCGATCGTCATATCAGCGAACTCGGCGGTTGGCCAGGCGACGGTGAAGAACGGCTCCAGAGAGCTACCGCCACACATCGCGCGGACGCCCATGCCGTAGGCCTTGCGCACGACTACACCGAACATCGCCGTCGTCAGGTTGGCGCCGGTGACAAACATGCGCGCCGAGTGCCGGAGCAGGGCCGTGCTTTCGTGCTCCGGCCCGACCATGATCCCCGGGCAGTCCATGAGCGACAGCACCGGCAGATCGAATGCGTCACAGAGCTGGAGAAAGCGTGCCGCCTTGTCCGATGCGTCACTGTCGATGGCACCGGAAAGATGGTGCGGGTTGTTGGCGATGAGGCCCATCGGCATGCCCTCGACACGGATGAAAGCGGTGATGATGCCGGTGCCGAAGGCCTTGCGGATCTCGAGGATTGAGTCCTGGTCAGCAATCGTCTTGGTGATAGCGCGCATGTCATACGTCTCCGAGCGGTTTTCGGGAACAACTTGGCGAAGCCAGGTCTGGTCTTGTGACTGCCAGTGGTCGATTGGGCCCTGGAAATAAGAAAGGTACTTCTTGACGGCGTCGATCGCTTCTTCGTCGTCCTTGACGAGGATATCGACGACACCGTTGGGCACCTGGAAGGACATCGGCCCGACCTCTTCAGGCGTGTAGATGCCGAGGCCACCACCTTCAATCATGGCCGGTCCGCCGAGGCCGATTGTCGAGTTCTCGGCGGCGATGATAACATCACAAGACGCCAGCATGACCGTGTTGCCGGCGAAGCAGCGCCCCGAATTGACGCCCACCAGAGGGACGAGGCCACTGAGTTGGCAGAGTTTGGTGAAGGTGTAAGAATCAGTCGGCACGCCGCCACCGCCATGGCCGGCGATATCGACGGCGGCAGCGGCGGAGTCGGTCCCGGTCGCGTCGGCGGTGCGCGTCGTTGGCTCTGGTTCTCCCCCGCTGATACCGGGTCGGCCGCCGCCACCCTCGGCGAAGAGGACGAGCGGTAATTTGTAGCGTCCCGCCAGTTCGTATATCCTGTCTTGCTTGTAGTGCCCGCGGCTGCCCTGAGTGCCGGCGACAACCATGTAGTCGTAATGGACGAGGACGGCGCGTGAGCGCTCCGCCTCAAAGAGGTCACCGTTGATGTTGCCGATTCCCATCATCAAGCCGTCCGCCTGGGTGGTTTCGCGCAGCCATTGCTGCTTCTGCCAACTGGCGGCGGTGACCAGCGGGCCGTATTCGCGGAAGGTGCCGTCGAAGAGGTGATCGGCGTTCTCGCGGGGACTGCGCTGATTCTTGTCGTGCCGTTTAGCGATCTTCTCCGTGCGGTAGTCGTCGTGGACATAGAAGCGGCGTTCCTCCACGAGGGCCAGATCGCTTCGCGTCTGGTTGGGGTTGACCTCCTTGTCATTGACGACCGGATTAGCCGCTACATCCGCCGCCGCGATGAGGGCGAGTGGCTCTCCCTCGCCGACAGTTTCGCCGACCGCCACGTAGACGGCGCGAATGATGCCGCTCCGGTCCGCACTGACGACGTGGTGCAGTTCCAACATCTCGATAGTGACAACCGCGCGACCAGCCGCTACCTCGTCCCCAACGGAGACGTCGATCGAGATGATTCTGCCCTGGATCGGCGCCGACAGGATTGCAGGATCGGTCGGTTTGTCGGCATCGTCCATTTCGGCGCTCTTGGACTTGACCCGCTTGTCATGGTTAAAGAGGGCGAGCGGATCCCAGTTGTCTACTACGCGGGCGCCGGCATACCCGTCGACTGGCGGCGGCGCCTCGCGGGCAGTCGGACCGCCGGCGGGTACGATGAAACGCCGCTGCTGGGCACTGGCGGCGGTGAGTTGTGCCAGCTTCTCATCAACGGAGCGTGTGTGGAAGTTTCCGGACGCGAAGTCTTCGTGTGCCAGGATGCTCTGGAGAAATGTGATGTTGGTGTCGATGCCTTCGATGCGGAACTCACTCAGTGCCCTGGAGGTTCTGGCGATGGCGTCAGCGAAACTGGATGAGGGAGAATGACCGATGACCTTGGTGAGGAGCGAATCGAATAGCAGACTGGTCTGGTAGCCGCCGTACCCGAATCCGTCCGTGCGCACGCCCGGGCCGCTCGGGGCTTCGTAGGCGGTCAACGTGCCGTTCGATGGGTGGATGGAACCGTCTTCACGAATCGATTCCATGCATACCCGTGCCTGGATTGCATATCCCCGCGGCTCGCTGACCTGCGGGCTGTCGAGTCCGAGTTCGGCAATCGTCGCTCCCTTAGCAAGACGGATCTGTGCCTGCACGATATCTACGCCAGTGACCTCTTCGGTCACAGTGTGCTCCACCTGAAGGCGCGCATTGGTTTCGATGAAGGCGAATTGCTGGTCGTTCTCATTGTCGGATGAAGCGCCGGGAGCGCTTCCTCCGACATCTACCAGGAACTCAAACGTGCCGGCGTTGCTGTAGCCGACGCGGTTGGCAAAGCGCACTGTGGCATCGATGATCCGGGTACGGAGATCATCTGCCAGGCCGGGCGCCGGTGCCACTTCGATGATTTTCTGGAAGTACCGTTGAACACTGCATTCGCGCTCACCGAGGTGAACGATAGCGCCATGGACGTCGCCGAGAATCTGGACTTCCACATGGCGTGCCTGAGGGATGAACTCCTCGATGTAGAGGTCACCGTTCCCGAACGTAGCTTGCGCCTCAGCTCGACAGCGTTCGTAGGTTGACGCGACCTCACTGGCGCGCTCCACCATACGTGAGCCCCGCCCGCCGCCGCCGCCAACAGCCTTGATCATTATCCCGCGCCCGTCACTGAGCTCGTCAAAGAACGCGGCCGTCTCTTCCAAGGACACCGCGTGGTCGAGGCCACGGATGATCGGCACATCGGCAGCGGCGGCAGCGACCCTGGCGCGGGCCTTGTTGCCGAATAATTCGAGCGTGTCGACGCGTGGGCCGATGAAGATCAGCCCTTCATCGGCGCATCTGCGGGCGAAGTCAGCGTTCTCGGCCAGGAAGCCGTATCCGGGATGGATGGCGTCGCAGTCGGCCTCCTTGGCAACGGTGATGATCTGCTCGATGTCCAGGTAGGCGGCGGTGCCGACTCCTTTGAGGGTGACGGCTTCATCTGCCTTGCCGGTATGGAGAGAACCGGCGTCGTCCTTGGGGAAGATGGCCACGGTGGGTAGCTGCAACTCAGCCGCCGCCCGAATGATCCGGATGGCGATCTCTCCTCGATTCGCTACAAGCAGTTTCATTTGGAACCGTGGTCTTCTCCTCAACTACTCGCTGTCCCGGCGGATTCGGGGCGCTGCTTCGTATTGTACCATTTACGCGCTGACTCTTCACCACGAACACCGATGGCTTTCAGTCGGTTCGTCTGGCACGAAGCAGCCAGAAGCTGGCTAGGAGGGCTACCGCGCCGAGTACGAGGGCGACGACGAACGCGGCGTTGTAGTTGCCGCGTTCGTCGTAGATGCTGCCGGCCAAAGGAGCCCCCAACGACCCTCCCATCGATCCCATGACCATCGTGCCGGCCATGATTGCTCCCAGGTACCGAAGGCCGAACTGGTTCCCCAGCGTCAAGAAGTGGCTTACCGGGAAGCCCCCCTGGGCGATGCCATATGTCGCGGCGAACAGAAACAACATCCATAGCTCTTTCGCAGAGAGCAGCCACCCTAGAGCCAGAGTGATTACCAGCAGGCAAATGCTGAGGTATCCTAGAGTTCTAGCTCGGTCCGACAAGAATCCGGCCAGGTTCCTGCCGATCAGATTGGCGGCACCCACGACGGCGACTACAGTGGCGGCCGCGGCTGGTGCTATCCCGATGTCAATTGCGTGAGGCGCCAGGTGGGTCATTATCATCCTGGTGGACGGAAAATGCTCAGAACATTAGGTAGCCCAAAATCCAGAAGCGACTCGTACGCATGGCCTGTTTCAGCGACACACTTGCGTACGACGTCTCAGTGGTAGGTTCGTTCCGCCGGGACTGGTCCTCTCCATAGGGTCTCACCCCGACCTGCTCCGGGCTGTGGCGCAGTACTTGAGCCACCAGCGGTGCCAGTAACAAACTGACCACGCCGAGCATCATGTAGCCCTCCCGCCATCCCTGGATCGATATCAAAGATTGGGTTAGTATTGGGCCGATGATGGTGCCGATGGACACTCCGCTAAATGTCAGTCCCATGGCAATCCCACGCCTGGTGGCGAACCACCGGGGGATCGTTGAGGTAATCGGAACAACCATGGTCGAGGTGCCGACTGCGATCAAGAACCCGAAAATCAGGTAGACCTGCCATAGCGCGGTAATGCGTGACATCAACAGAAAGCCGGTTCCAACGAGGAGTCCACCGGCTGTCACCAAGAAACGGGGGCCATGTTTGTCGCTCAACCTCCCTGTCAGAATGCTCAACAGCCCGCTGCCGAGCAAGGTTATCGAAACGGCCAGAGAGAACGACCCACGTTCCCATCCGAATTCGCTGGTCACCGGTTTGAGGAATATCCCGAAGCTGAAGCCGGTCAGAGACGAAATGGCCAGGACGGTCATCGAACCGGCGACGACTATC
>CAZLUE010000044.1:0-10024 GCA_964562625.1 uncultured Dehalococcoidales bacterium
TGGTCTTCGATCACTGGCCTTCGATGTTCTCGAAATAGGGCACTCCTAGTCGAGTACCGCCAGCGACTCCGCCGAGTGAGAAGGTGAATTTCGAGTAGTGGGACTCCGGCCAATCACTGGCTCGCCACGACTGGACGATCTTGCAGTCGGGGACGAGTTCCAGATTGACGCCCTCGATGTAGCCGCCGTAAGCGGAGATGCAACCGCCGGCTTGGAGGCTAATGCTGGCTTCGTCCCCGGTGAAACGGACGTACTTATCCAAATCTATCAGCGTTACGTAGACGTCGTTAGCACTTGCCCGGAAAGTGACGGACTGTCTCATTGTTCCGGGATTCATTTCCGATCGACCAACCTCCAGGCAATCTGCCATCGGCCAGTCACCTTGACGCTTGCCAAGCGCGCGTTCGGACTTGAATTTAGCTCTACAGGGGCGAGTGTCAACCCACCCGCCAAGGAAACCGGGGGAGGCTAAGCGGGGTCTCAGGGTGCGGGGGAAACACGGAAGACCCGCCGGGTGTCCGGCGGGTCTTTGATTGACGAGGCGGCTTAACTAGAAATAGATGAGGAAGGGGTTCGTTTTCAGTACGTTCTCGTTCGGCGTCGAGAAACCGATGCCCATAACGGCACTGATCACCTGGCCGATTGTCTCGACTGACTTTGTCAGGTAGCTCATCTTCTCATTATCTCCTTATTGTAGGCTGTTACTATCAATATACAGTCCGAAGGTTAAACCACCGTAAAGACAGGCGAGCGATGGTAGCGGCGAAGTAAAAATGGCGTACCAATGAGGTTACGAGAGGGCATCAGACACTACAAGGCAGCACCGCACGAGGTAAGTGATATACTGGTGAGTAGATGGAGAAGGAGACCTGAATATGACGGTACAACTTTGCCCGGAATGTGGCTGCGCCATTATCGGCGACGGCTATCTTAGCTATGGTCTCTATGATAAGACAGCGACAAACTACTGCTGTGAACCCTGTGCCAACGATGAAGGGCCGTGCACCTGCGGTTGCTGTGAAGCCAGTGAGGTTTGAGAAAGGAACCCATGGTACGCCATTTGGTGCACCACCAATCCCTCATTACGCTTTCTTGTTGACGGCGAGGCTAGAGGCCACCGAGACAAATGCGGGTATGGCTGGACGATCTTCACCCCCCACACACACACACACATCCACGGCGGCTACGGTGTCGCTCGACCTAACCACGGCGTTCATGACAGCTTCCGTTCTCAGCCCGTCGGCAAGACTGGACGCCGGAGTTTCCTCCAACCGCACGCAGTCCACGGAATGAGCGAGTTCGCCTTCAACCTCAGTATTCCCGCCGTACTGGGGAGGGACAGGTAATTCGACCCAACCGGCATACCGGGCCGATCACTTCCGCAGCTTGAGGTGGATGCGCACCTCAGTGTGTCTGTCACAGATAACGGCACCATTCTCGACCTCGATTTCGACGCGCCCGTGATCGAGACGGCAGGTCACGTTACGGGAGGCCTGAATGACACCCATCGCGCCGCTCTTGAACTCGGCGCCGAACATTATGCCGTCGACGTCGGCGACGGTCTCTTTCTTGCGGAACCGGCAGAACTGGGCGCTGGGTGACGAAGGTCTTCAACATCCCGATGACGCGGACGATGTCGTCGCCGATGAGGTATTGGGTAAGGCCGGTGACATGCGAACCGAGGTCGCCGAGAACGCCGGTACCGGTCTCGTCGTACCTTAGTCGCCAAGCCATCGGCATGGCGGAGTCGCTGAGCTACGACTGGAAATGGAAGGCGCGGACGTTATAGATGAAGCCAAGGTCATCACTCATGAGGAAGTCAATGTCCGCCAGTCCGACGATCTCAACGTTGGGGTTCGTCTTGGAGGCGCGCGCCAGTGCATTCGACAATCCTCCGGGAGGAGGGTGGGCACCAAATGATACCAATTCTCCCATTAGCAAAAGCCATTCATTTTCTCCCCATTCCAAATCTATTTGATGGACTTCCCGGTGCGGCTTCCGCGAGGTGGACACAGTCTCGAGGCGGAACGGAAGTAATGACAGGATGGGCTCCACGGTTCTCAAAGGCAGCCATCATAGGTCCTACCACACCTTCGCCGGGTAACCCTCACCGGGAGCGTGGCAGACAGCTCCACCGGGGTTGCACGAGCCGCCAGAGGTGGTTACCCGGGTGGCGTCACGAATCCAGGAACGATCTGTACCCAGCCCTCGACCGATGATGTGCGAAGGTGGATGACCTACCGAAACTCGAAGGAAGAGGCTGGGTTGGGGAATCGGCTATTCTCCCTCCATGAAGATAGCAGCCAGCAGAAAGGCCATCGGGACAATGGCGATCAAGACCGCCCGCAGCCAGATGATGTCGACGAACCGCACGGTCAAGGCGACGACGCCGGCCTCGACGACTATCGTGGCTATTATCACTAGCAGGAAGTTGCGGGTACCGTCCATATATCCTGTCGATAGTTACCGTCATGAGGGTGACGAGAGGTCCATTTCGACCCTATCCTTTCCCCACCAGCCGACAGGGAATGGGGAAGAAATCATTCTCCGGGGATACGCCTGGCTACTCTGGCCCGGGATTGACTTCGAGCAGTTCGACAAGCACGTTCTCCGGCGCCCAAAAGAACGTAATACGGACGCCGGAGGCGACATCGATGATGTCGCTGCGGAACTTCATTCCGAGCGCCTTGAGGTCGGCGACCGACGCCTCGATGTCGTCGGTCCGCAAACCGAGGTGATCCAGTCCGTTGATGGCGGCGCCACTGGCGGCTGCCGAGGCGGCTTCGACCGGTCCCTTCATAATCAGAACGCGAGTCCCGCCAAGCTCGAGTTCGATCCTGATATTTCCGTCGGCAGCCTCAAGCTTGGAGACCAATTCCGCACTGAGCGCGCTTTGGTAGAAGTCGGCGGTTTTCACCGGGTCGGGACTGACGAGATGGACGTGGTGAAAGCTGTAGTCTGGCATTGGTCGATTCCTCCTCTGATTTCCACGCTCACCCCGGCTGGTCTTCGGTCGAAGCCGACGTGGGGTCAGGTCTTGAGTCTAGTCCTCCCGACCTGTCGGTGTCAATGTCAACTCGGAGAGCGGTAGTGAAGGCACTGCCGGGCACGGGAACAGTCAGAGTCAGTAGAGTCTTTCCTCGAGCGTCTCTGGGCTGAGTCCGGTAACGGCCAGTGTCTTGCGTCGGCTGGTCAAGCCCTTGTCGATGGTGATCGCCGACTGGGGAAGACACAGTAACCGGCTGAGGAAGTCAGTCAACTCGCGATTGGCCTTACCCTTGACCGGCAGCGCGGTGATTCGAAGGTGGAGGACGCCGTCTTCAAAGCGGACGATCTGACTGCGGGCGGCGTTGGGCTGCACCCGGACGAAGAGCCGATCGCGGGTCTCGGTCACGCGAACGGCTCCCGCCAAAACAGGCGACGGGCGTTACACGTCGTCGCGGCGGCGATCTGGTCGAAGGAGACACCTCTGATCTCAGCGAGTACGGCGACGGTGTCGACGACCAAGGCAGGTTCGTTACGCCTGCCGCGAAGCCGTTGCGGAGCGAGAAACGGGCAGTCAGTCTCGACGAGCAGACGGTCGAGCGGAATGTGGCGGATAACTTCGTGGGCGACCACGGTCCCCGGATAGCTGACATAGCCGCCGAGGGAAATCATGAAGCCCATCTCGAGGTATTGGCACAGGGCGTCGTCATCGGCCATGAAGCAGTGGATGACGCCGCGGCGCCCGTCCGGCGGCGGATCGGTGCTCGCGGTCCATTCACCGAGCAGCGGCAGCATGACCGCCTCCGCCTGGCGGCAGTGGATGACGACCGGCAGCCCGACGCGGCCGGCCAGATCGAGTTGCTGTCCGAGGGCGACCAACTGGCCGTCGTGCGGCGAGTACTTGCGGTAGAAATCAAGGCCAATTTCACCGATGGCGACGACTTTGGGATGCCGGACGAGTTCTTCGAGAGCGATAATCTCGTCATCGGACAGCGGATGGGAGTCGTGAGGGTGAATACCAGCGGTGGCGAGGACGGTGGGGTGGCGTTCGCTGATTACGACGGAGCGACGGCTCGATTCGATATTCGTGCCGGCGCAGATGACGCCGTCGACCCCAGCGGCAGCGGCGCGGGCAATGACGTCGTCGAGGTCAGCATCGAACTGTTCGAGGGTGAGGTGGGCGTGGGTATCTATGATTCGGGCAGTGGCGGTCAGTTGCTGCCTCCGGTGACGCCTAGCGTCGCGCCGCGTTGACAAGGTCGGCGACGTCGATGATGCCATGTTCGGTGAGAAATCGCTCGATGCCGTCGAGGACGTCGATGGTGGCGGTGGGAATGGTGAAGCTGGCGGTACCGACCTGAACGGCGCTGGCGCCGGCCATGAGAAACTCGATGGCATCGCTGGCGGTAGCGATGCCGCCGCAACCGACCACAGGGATATCGACCGCGCCGGCGACCTCATAGACCATCCGCAAGGCCACCGGCTTGATTGCCGGACCGGAGAGACCGCCGTAGATGTTGCCGAGCGACGGTCGGCGGTCGGCGATATCGATCACCATACCCTTAATGGTGTTGATCAGCGAAACGGCGTCGGCACCAGCATTGGCAACCGCTTCGGCGACGGTAACGACATCCGAGGTGTTCGGCGTCAGCTTGACGATAACGGGCAGGGAGGTCGCCTTGCGCACGGCGGCGGTCACTGAGGCGGCCGGTCCGGGTTCGGCACCGAACTCAGCGCCACCGGCGGTGACGTTGGGGCAGCTGATGTTGACCTCGAGGCCACTGACACTAGGTACGGAGTCGAGTCGTTCCGCCAGCCGGGCGTAATCGTCGATGGCATCGCCAGCGATGTTGACGATGACGGGGACGCGCCACTTCGCCCAGATCGGAGCTTTTTCAGCGATCAGGGCGTCGATGCCGTCGTTCTGGAGACCGATGGAATTGAGGACACCGGCGGCGGTCTCGGCGATACGGAGCTGGGGGTTACCCTGACGCGGTTCGAGGGTCGTGCCCTTGCAGACGATGGCGCCGAGACGCTGGATGTCGAACAGGTCGGCGTATTCGTCGCCGTAGCCGAACGTGCCCGAGGCGGTCAATACCGGGTTGGCGAGCAACAGGCCACGGCTGTTCTGCGGCGCCAGTTGGACGGAGAGACTCACGGCCACCCCCTTTACGCGGACTCGACGGCAGGACTATTTTAGGTCTTCGGTTGCGGCCGGGTCAATCCGGGGACTGGACGCGGTGTCGTACCGGACCAAGAGGTGACAGGGCGGGCCAACCGGCGATCGCGGTAGCTTTCCGCCTCTTGTCCCTCACTAGCTATCGGCAGGAAGACACGACTGAAGGCCAGCAACGAGGTCGTCTGCGGGTATCGGGCGGGTGACGGCCACCAGCATCGCGTCGATCCAACGACGAGTATCGAACAGGGTGATGGTCGACCGACTAGGGACGGCCTGCACCTCGAAGAGGCCATCTTCGCCATCGAACCGGACGAAGCCTTTGAGGCGGAGCACTTCAGCGGGCAACGATTCGAGCCACTTCTCAAAGGTAGGCCGCGAGAGGCGATCGTCGAGCATAAAGGCGAAGCTCTGATAGTTCTCGTCGTCTTTCTCGTTCTCGGTACCGATCCTGGCGGCGGTGACGGCAGTAGATCCGCCGATACCGGAGATATCGGGGACGAGCGCTTCGAGGTCGACGGCGCAGTTCGCCGTCGGGATGATGGTCGCCGCCGGGTTGACGATGGAAAGGTCCTCGATGACGGTATCCGCATCGACGAGGTCGCACTTGTTAAGGATGATGACATCAGCGGCCATCAACTGGCGTTCGACGAGGATGGCGTCCTTTTCGATAGCCTCGTGGCGGCTGGCGTCGTAGACGACAATAATCTTGCGGACGTAGCCGGCGCCGTTGCCAATGGCGGGCTGTATCGCCGCCAGCACCCCGGCGGGATCGGCGACACCGGTAGCCTCGATGTAGACGGGAGAATGTGGAGCGGAGGTGATCAGTTCGGCGAGAGCGTCTTCGAGTTCGTCCCGCGAGCCGCAGCAGACGCAACCGCCGATGACCGCTTTGAGATCAAAACGCTCGTCGTCGATGACGGCGCCGTCGACGTCGAAGTCACCGAACTCGCTCATGATGACCTGTGACCGGACGCCACGTGCGAACTCCCATTCGAGAAAGCGCCGGAGCAAGGTCGTCTTGCCGCTACCGAGGAAGCCGCAGATGATGACAATGCCCGACCCCTGGTAAGTGTTTTCAGCCATCTCTACCTCCTGCCTATTTTGCGGGTGTGGCGTGGCTGAGTCAACATTGGACTGATGGCAGGTCAAGCGGGGAAAGGTTCGTCCGGCAGATCGTGTTCTCCGGCAGCTGATGCCGGTTGATGCGATTTCACCCCTCGGTTCCGAGCTTGTCCATCAGCTCAAGCAAGCCCTCTCTCCACGAGGCCTCAACGGTCACCGGCTCGTCAAAGGAGCAGCAGTCTGCCGGTGGCGCTCGACGACACCTCCGCCAGACCAAGGGGGACAAGTCTCCTTTGGAATCCCCCTGCCAAGGAGCCTGGCACACCCACGGGATCCCGGCAGTGGCGCGGGGGCAGTCCTCTTCGTCAACGGTCGTAGGCGGCCGGCTGGCCGCGGGCGAAGGTCAGCGGGAAAACGATGTCGCTGAGGCAGACGGGTAACCAGACGGCGATGAACAGGAAAATAAAGATGGCGACAAACTGAAGCCAGGGGACGGTCGTACCGAGGGCCATGATGACGTGGAAGAGCGACGCCCAGGTGCTAATGAGGACGTGGCCAGTGTGGGGGACTTTGGTGAACGGCTTCCAGGTACCGGCAGCGATACCGATCAGCGCCGCTGGGTTAACTAGCCACCAACGCTCGATGAAACCAATGTGGGCCTGGGCGTGGGGCAGGCTGAGGAGTGTCTCGCCGAGATAAGGGAGGACAGAATCGCTAAGGGTGGCAATGCCGACCGAGCCGACGTAGCCGATAACGGCGGCTTGCCACAGGCTGCCGTCGGAATGCTTGCGATATATCGCAGTAGTGGCGGCAGCACTGAGAACGACGTGGATGGGATGGAGAGTGTAGAAGATGGTCGGTGATGCCGACGCGACTGATTGCAGGCTGTCAGTGATGACGAAGATGACGACCATGGTGATGCCGGTAGCCGCCCCGATGGCGGTGAAAGGAATGTGACGCCTTAGTTCGGAAGTAATTACCCTAAGCACGGTGTCTCCTCGTTGTGTCGATCCGGGAGTCGCCTACTGGCAGCTTCGGCAGAGGCCGATGAACTCGAGCAGCCGGCCGTCGATCCGGAATCCGCTGTCACGGGAAAGCATAGACTCCAGTCCGGCGAGTTTCCCGGCGGCAAAATCGACGACCCGATCGCAGCTGGAACAGATCAGGTGGTGGTGGTCTTGCACCGCGCCGATCGCGTAGCTGAGACAGTTACCGCCGGCATGGAGGCGGCATATCATGTCAAGCTCAGTGAGCACATCGAGAGTACGGTAGACGGTGACCAGCCCGATGCCGGCGCCGTCCCGGCTGGATTTCTCGTAGACCATCTTCGGAGTGAAATGGTCGTGGCTGGCGGTAATCGCGCGGATGATCTGCCGTCGCTGCGGTGTCACCCGGTAGCCACGGCGGCGCAGGGTGTTAACGATGCTTTTCTCAGTAAGTCCCATCCCAGTCTCTAAGTGAAAACTATTACCAATTACACTATAGATAATGGCGGTGGTAGTTGTCAAGAATCCGGCGGTAAGCGGGCAAGCGCAGATCACCTCCTGACAGAGATGTTGTCTAGGCCACCGCTAAAGTAACCGCGTTGTACGCTGCCCCATATAACACTGCCCAGTATATTACGCTTATTTCAAAACTAAGAACACCTAAACGTGTATATCGGACTGCTATCAATTAAGAACCAAGATGATCCTGAAAAAAATTGATGGGTAAGATTCTAGAGCGACTCTGCTAACAATAATAATGTATTTCTCTTGTATGTGAACCGCACGAGTTATGAGTTTCGCAACAAGCTCTTATATTGCCGCGCCCGCTGAAGACTGCTAGAATTGGTGCGATCTCACCGCTCCGCAGGAGGTAATCTCAATGGCAAACCGTCTCAAAGTCAGCATCATCGGCGCCGGTAACGTCGGCGCCGCCTGTGCCCAGCGGATCGTCGAGCGGGAGTACACTGACGTCGTGCTGCTCGACATCGTCGATGGGCTGCCCCAAGGCAAGGCGCTGGACATCGCGGAATCGGCGCCGATACTCGGCTTCGACGCGCGCATTACCGGAAGTAACGACTACAAAGATACCGCCGGCTCGGACGTGGTCGTCATCACCTCGGGAATGGCAAGAAAGCCAGGGATGAGCCGAGACGATCTTCTCCAGGCGAACGCAACAATTGTCGGTGGCGTCGTCAAGAGTGCCGTCGCCGATTCGCCGGAGTGTACCATCATCGTGGCGACCAACCCGGTCGATGCGATGACGCACCTGGCGCTTGATGTCAGCCAGTTCCCGCGAAACCGGGTATTCGGACTTTCCGGGGTGCTCGACGGGGCACGGCTGGCGAGCTTTATCGCCGAGGAACTGGGCGTTTCGGTGACCAATGTCGCGCCCTGCGTGCTCGGCGAGCACGGCAAGAACATGGTGGTCGTGCCGCGGCTGACGCTAGTCAACGGTACGCCGATAATCGAGTTGCTCTCGGAGAATAAGGTCGAGCAACTAGTCGAGCGCACCATCGGCGGCGGTGCCGAGATCGTCGGTCTGCTGAAGACGGGCAGCGCTTTCCAGGCACCATCTGCGGCGATCGACCAGATGGTGGCCGCCGTCCTGCTCGACACGAAGCAAATTCTGTCCTGCGCTGCCCGTCTCGAAGGCGAGTACGGCGTCAATGGGACAGTCATCAGCGTTCCGGTAAAGCTCGGCCGGGGCGGCATCGAACAGGTTGTCGGCCTGGCGCTCAACGCTTCCGAGAAAGAGGCGCTGGATGCCTCAGTGGCGGCTGTCAGGGAACTGGTGGGCGTGATGCAGGCGGCGTAGTCTCGTCCGGATGGCGAGCCATCGGCAGTATCGGGAGGATAACGCAGCCAGCTGAAGCTATTCTCTGGGAGAACTGCCGCTATAACCAGACATGGTTGCTTACGTTGAAACAGAGATGAGAGAAATCACCGCCGGTGAAATCACGAAGACGGTTGCCCGGCTCTGTCAGCAGGCCAACTTCGAACTCGGCGATGATATGGCGTCAGCGCTGGCCAAGGCCAGCGCTGACGAGGAATCGCCGCTCGGTCGTGAAGTTCTGGAGCAACTGCTGGAGAACGGCCGGATCGCCGCCGCCGAACAAGTGCCGCTCTGCCAGGACTGCGGAACGGCGGTCGTTTTCCTCGACGTCGGCCAGGACGTTCACGTGGTTGGCGGTGACCTCGCTTGGGCGGTCGAGGAAGGTGTCCACCGCGGTTACAGCGAGGGATACTTGAGGCAGTCAATGGTGGCACGGCCGTTCACGGCTCGGGTAAACACTGAAGACAACACGCCGGCGATGACGCATACCGAAATCGTACCCGGCGACCGACTGCGAATCACGGTGATGACCAAGGGCGGTGGCGCCGAGAACATGAGCCGGCTGGCGATGCTGAAGCCAGGCGACGGGCCGGAGGGCATCGTCGAGACGGTGGTCACCACCGTCGACGACGCCGGCGGCCGGCCGTGCCCGCCGCTGATCGTCGGCCTCGGAATCGGCGGTACCGCCGAGATGGCAATGTTGCTCGCCAAGAAATCGCTGCTGCGGCGGATCGGCGAGGCGAGCCCTGACGCGGAGACGGCCGACCTGGAACGGCAAGTACTGGCAGCTGTCAACGATCTCGGAATCGGGCCGATGGGTTTCGGCGGGCGGACGACGGCGCTGGCGGTGCATGCCGCCGCCATACCGACGCACATTGCCAGCCTGCCGGTAGCGGTTAACTTCCAGTGCCACAGTGCCCGCCACATGGAAGCAGTCCTCTAGCAGACCTTGTTCTTCCCGTGGCGGAACTTACCGAT
>CAZLUE010000045.1:0-9977 GCA_964562625.1 uncultured Dehalococcoidales bacterium
CTGTCGCCCCCATTCTACGCCTTCAACACCTCCCTCGAGAGGGCCGTTCTCTACCACCAGTTGGGCGAACAATACACCTTCCAAGGCGAACTCCAGAAGGAGCAGTACGAGTCGAAGGCGACTGCGGTTCGCGATCTCGGAATCCCCAATTACGACGACCCGTTCAATGACAAGGGTATCCTCTGCCAGAACGCATGGCATGACGGTCGCTTCAACGAAGCGGTGGCCCACAACCGGGCTTGCCTCCTCAAAGAAAGGGATATCCTGTTATTGCGAGGCTTTCGCCAGCCGGACGTGCTGCTCTTCCCATGATCACGACATTGGCGGCGACGGTAACCGCCTTGACAGTCGAGCAACCGCTCGCTAGAATTCCACGGGGCAGAACCCGCCAGGAGGTGACACAATGATCGAGCGCGTCCACGAGCACATCATCTCCGAACTTCAGCAAAACACCCGGACAGACACGATCTTCGTCCTTGCCGCCATCCTGCTCAACTTGGTGGCGCTGGTCGTCAACGCAGTCGTAGCAGCCGCAGGAACGACCCTTACAAGCACCATCGTCATGGTAATGTTTACAATCCTCATCATCATCGTCAATTTCGTCGTCATTATCGGCCTGCAACGCGGCAAACGAACGCGCCAGAAGTTGATCGAGGGGCTTCTCAAGATGTACCGTGACCAGGAAGTCGACGGCTACTACGACGAATCGCTCATCGCCCACAGCGAGACGCGCTACAATCTCTTTATCATGGTCGTCGTCGTCACCGGCATCGTCGCCGTCGTGGTGCCTTACGTCATCAGGTAGCCTGGTGACAGCAGTAGCGGAGATGCTGCCGTGACGAGACCGCGCAGCTTCCAAACAGAGGTTATCGTCCTCAAGAAGACCAAGCTCGGTGAGGCTGACCGGATCCTCACCTTCTACACGCCGGACATGGGCAAGACGCAGGGTGTCGCCAAGGGTGTCCGCCGCCCGAAGAGCAAGATGGCCGGCCACCTCGAACTGCTCACCCATAGCCGTGTGCAGCTCACCCGCGGGCGCAATCTGGATACCGTCACCGGCAGCCAGACGGTAAACGCTTTCCTGCCCCTGAAAGAAGACCTCTGGTTGACATCCTACGGCCTCTACATAACCGAGCTGGTCAACCAGTTCACCCCGGAGCAGGTTTCCAATCCCAGACTCTTCGGTCTCCTCGTCGAGACGCTGCTCAACCTCTGCCGCATTGAAGTCAACCGCGAACAAGTGCTCCGCCATTTCGAATTGCACCTGCTCGACGCCGTCGGCTATCGGCCGCAACTGCAGGAATGCGCCAACTGCCATGCGGCGCTGGAACCCGCGGCTAACTTTTTTTCACCAATGGCCGGTGGTGTTCTCTGTCCGAAGTGCTACAACTCAGAGCGCGACGCTCGCCATCTGTCACTGAATGCCCTCAAGGTGCTCCGTTTCCTGCAGTCGAACGACTTCTACACCACCAACCGGCTCAAGGTCGACGCGCCCCTCTCCCACGAACTAGAGACGGTGATGCGCGGCCTCATCTGCTATCTACTGGAGCGCGACCTCCGGTCGGTTAACTGGCTCGACACCCTGAAGAAGCAGATCCCTCCGGTTCAACCCGTCGCCCCGCCGCCGGAGAATGTCGGATAACAAGCCGCTCCGCCAGGCGTGTCAGCCGGTTCGGGTGAACTTCGCAGGCGTCAGTAACCGCTTTACTGGCCGCTACAGATGACATATACTGACTCTTGACGTCCGCTACCGGCCACACCGCGCGACGAGGAGAACCATGCCCGCCGAACACGACCCCACAACTGAGCATCGGGCCGAAAAACTAGCGCGCATCCGCGCCCTAGGAATCGATCCCTACCCGCGCCGCTACACCCCGAGCCACACCACCATCAAGGCAGCCGGCCAACTGGAACGCATTGAGGCCGGCGAAAGCGAACTGGATGCGGTCAGCGTCGCCGGCCGGATCATGGCGAGACGCAAGATGGGAAAGACCACCTTCGTCGACATTCGTGACGGCGCCGGCAAGATACAACTCATGCTCCAGAACCCTAACAGCGACGAAAAAGTGTCCGCCGAGTTGTTCGATAACCTCGACATCGGCGATATCATCGGGGTCAGCGGCAGTCTGATCCGCACTCGCACCGGCGAGCCGACGATCCGCGTCGCCGACTTCACCTTACTGGCCAAGTCGCTCCGGTCTCTACCGGAGAAGTGGCACGGCCTGTCCGACGTCGATACCCGCTACCGTCAACGCCATCTCGATCTGATCGCCAACGAAACTACCCGGCAGACATTCCGCGTCCGCAGTCGGGTGGTAGCCGCTATCAGGCGCTTCCTCGATGACCGAGGCTTTCTTGAAGCTGAGACAGCAATTCTGCTGCCCTCGGCCGGTGGCGCCCTGGCGGCGCCGTTCGTCACCCATCACAAGACACTCGACCAAGACTTCTATCTCCGCATCGCTACTGAATTGTACCTGAAACGTCTCATCATCGGCGGCTTCGACCGCGTCTATGAAATCGGCCGCGTATTCCGCAACGAGGGAGTCTCCACCAAACACAGCCCGGAGTATACTCTCCTCGAAAGCTATCAGGCCTGCGCTGACTACGAGGACGTGATGGCCATGGTCGAGGATATGGTATCGAATATCTGCCAGGAAGTCCACGCTGGATCCGAGGTACCCTGGGGTGAGGAGACGATCGACTTCGCGCCCCCGTGGCGACGTGTCGACTTCCGTGAGGCCATCGCCGAGCATAGCGGGATAGACTTCGTCCAGTTCCCTGACATGCCGCGCTTGGCCGCCAGAATGCGGGAGAACGGCATTGAAGTCGACCCCCGCAAGAACTGGGCGCACCTCGTCGACCAGCTTCTCTCCGACTTCGTCGAACCGAAGCTCCACCAGCCGACCTTCCTCGTCGACTACCCCATCTCGATGTCACCGCTGGCCAAGACTAAGCCGAACCAGCCGCGCGTCGTCGAACGGTTCGAGGCTTTCGCCGGCGGCTTCGAGATCGCCAATGCCTTCACCGAACTTAACGACCCGGTCGAACAGCGCGAGCGCTTCCAACAGCAGTTGAAGGACCGTCTGCCCGATGGTGAGGAAGTCGAAGTCATCGACGAAGACTTCCTCGAGGCGCTGGAGTACGGAATGCCGCCCACCGGCGGCCTCGGCGTCGGCATTGACCGGCTGGTGATGTTGTTCACTGACCAGCATTCGATCCGCGAGGTAATCCTCTTCCCACAGCTCAAAGACAAACCCTAGTCGGAGGAGGCGCCGATGCTCGATATCAGACTCATCAGGGAAGATCCGGAGACGGTGCAACAGGCGCTCGTCAACCGCCACGAAGATACCGCCATCGTCGACCGGATAGTGGCTCTCGACGCCACCCGCCGTCAGCAGATTCTAGAACTGGAGGAGTTACGCCACCACCGTAAGCAACTCGCCCGTAACCGCGCCACCGCCGAACAAGGCCGTGTGCTTCGCGATCAGATACACCACCTCGAGAACACGGTGCGTGACCTAGAACAAGATCTCGATGACCTGCTCCTCCAGATGCCCAACGTCCCTCATTCGTCGGTGCCGGTCGGCGCCGGCGAAGAGGACAACCCGGTCGTCCGTACCTGGGGAGAACCGAGGATGCTCGATTTCACGCCGATGCCGCACTGGATGCTGGGCGAATCGCTGGGAATAATCGACTTCGAACGTGGCGTCAAGCTTTCCGGCACCCGATTCTACATACTCAAGGGACTCGGCGCCCGCTTGCAACGCGCCCTCATCGCCTTCATGGTGGCCCTCCATTGTGATGAGCACGGTTACCAGGAGATATACCCGCCGTGGATGGTCAAGAAGGAGATCGTTCTTAGCGCCGGACAACTGCCAAAGTTCGCCGACAACCTATACCACGATGAGACGGACGACTTCTGGTTCGTGCCGACCGCCGAGGTACCGCTGACCAACCTCCATCGTGACGAGATCATCGCGCCGGAGATACTGCCTCTCGACTACGTCGCCTACACCGCCTGCTTCCGCCGCGAGAAGATGTCGGCCGGCAAGGACACCCGCGGCATCAAGCGCGGCCACCAGTTCGACAAGGTGGAGATGTACAAGTTCACCGAGCCGGAATCGTCCTACGACCAGCTAGAGAAGATGACCACCGACGCCGAAGAGGTCTGCCGCCGCTTGGAACTCCCGTACCGCATCCTGGAGCTATGCACCGGTAATCTCGGCTTTACTTCGGCCAAGACCTACGATATCGAGGTCTGGTCTCCCGGTTGCGAGGAGTGGCTAGAGGTCAGTTCCTGCTCGAATTGCACCGACTTCCAGGGTCGGCGCGCCAACATCCGCTACCGACCAGCGCCTGACGCCCGCCCGCAGTTCGTCCACACCCTCAACGGTTCGGGACTGGCGCTGCCGCGGATAATGATCGCCATCCTAGAGAACTACCAGCGCTCTGACGGCTCGATTGTGGTACCCGAGGTGCTGCGTGGCTTCGTCGGCACGGACGTGATTACTGCTTAGCCCACTGCCATTTCTCGGCAGCCTCTTCGGCTTCCCGGATCACGCCGTCGATGAACTCCTTGACTGTCATGATGCTGTCAATCACACCAACCGCCAGTGAACCAACCCGGCTCGTCTGAGGCACGTCGACCGGCCCTTCCCAGTCGCTCTCCCTGGGTTGAATTCGCTCCAGCAACGGCAGCCACTCCTGGAGTGACATCCCCGCCCTCTTCTGGAGCACCTCGGTGTAGTCCTTCGGCTTGGCGCTGGAGAGCACGCGGAAGCGCAACCGCGGGTTATCCGGGCGAGCATCGACCATGCCCTGCTTCGACGCCTCATTGGTCGGGCTTTCCTTGGTCGCCATGAAAGCTGTACCCATCATGATGCCCTCTGCCCCCAACGCCAGCGCACCGAGAAGACCATGGGCATCACCGATGCCTCCGGCGGCGACGAACGGCGCGGTGAACTGCCTGGCACCCCACGAGGTCTGCACAAAGGTCGGCAATTGCTCAGGACTCTTGAAGCCGACTCCTTCGAGACCAACCACGATCACGGCGTCGGCGCCGAGATCCTCGGCGTGAAGTGCATCCTTGACCCTGGCCGCCTTGTGTATCCAAGGGATACCGCCCTCCTTGATCCTCGGCGCCAAAGCGTCCGGCTTGTAAACGGCCGTCTCGACGGCCACTTTCTCCTCGATACAGACTTCGAGCATTTCGTCGATTCGCGGGCAGATTCCGAAGCTCAAATTCACCCCAAACGAGCCACTAGTAGCGCTCTTGCACTGTCGGATATCTTCGCGAAGCTGCTCCGGTGTCTTCGACGTCGAGGCAGTAATACAACCGTGGACGCCCGCCTCGGCACAGGCGGCGGCAAAGCTCCAGTTACCAAAACCGGCGTACGCCCCCTCGAGAATCGGATATTTGCAACCAAATAACTCGGTTATCCGGGTATTCCACTTCATCACACCACTCCTGAACCAAGTATCTGGAGCATATCGAATCCACCGCATCGTGTCAACGTGCCGCGGCCGGAACGGCTTGACGTCGTCCGTCGCCGCCACCTATACTTGAACACTTCTCACGGCGAAGCACCTACCGGCACGACGGTCAGGAAAATGGCAATATGGCTGACAGCTACAATGTGGCCGCTCGGGTAATATCTCAGAAAGGCAACTGCGGCATCGGCCATAAGGTCAGTGACGAGTGGCTGATTACCGCCAGGATCCCCGAGAGAATCTGTCTTTCAGCGTTCAACGAGATATTACCGACGGCGCGGATCTTGATGTTCGGCGGGTCTTTCCCGTGGTCAGACGACCCGGAGGTGGCAACCACCGCCTGTCCCGACACCGCTAATCCGCTCGTCATCGAGTTGCGGCACGTACCCAGCTAGCCGGCGTAACAGCAGCCCTGAGCCCGCCTTTCGACGGCCTTGTCCGGCCCCCCAACGTACTTTCCTCTGACGGAGACGGGGCCGCCAAGCTTGACATATCTCCAGTATCACCATAAAATGCAGCCAGAATGCGGGTCGAGGTGCTCGTTGAAACTACTGATTATTGGCTGCGGACAGTGCGGCGGACGTGTCGCCGATGAATTCGCGCGGCGGAACCGGATGGCGCGGGCACAGCGTAGCATCGAAATCGTCACTGACACCATCGCCGTCAACACCGATATCGCTGACCTGAGCGGTCTCGTCTTCATCAAGTCAAACTACCGCCACCGGATTCTGATCGGCTCCCAAAAGTCTGGCGGTCACGGTGTCGGCAAAATTAACGAGCTCGGCGCCGAAATCGCCCGTGACGACGGTGACAAGGTCTTGCAGAGTATCGCCCAGGCACAACAGGACGCGGACGCCGATGCCTTCCTGTTGATTGCCGGTGCCGCCGGCGGCACCGGGTCCGGAGCTATCGCCGTGATTTCGCAACAGATTCGGGAACACTACCCGAACAAACCACTTTACAACCTGATCGTTCTCCCGTTTCGCTACGAAGAATCGACCGAGGGCCGGGCAATCTTCAACGTCGGCACCTGCCTGAAATCATCCTACCTCGTTGCTGACGCCGTCATCCTCGCCGACAATCAGCGCTACCTCAAAGAGCGGGAATCGATCAAGAATAACCTCTCCCGGATCAATTCCCGACTGGTCGCCCCGTTCTACAATCTGCTCTGTGCCGGCGAGGAGACCGACCCCAAGTACGTCGGTTCCCGGGTCGTTGATGCCGGTGACATCATCCAGACGCTATCGGGATGGACCGTCATCGGCCAGGGAAGAGCCCAGGTATCGCGGAAGTTCCCCTTCAGTGAGAAGTTCGATTTCCGCGACCGCGCCTCGGAGACTGACCGCGGCATGCAGGCGATGAATCAGGCAATGGCCACACTGTCACTGAAATGCACCCTGAGCGATGCCCGCCGGGCGCTCTATCTGCTGACGTCACCGCCGGAGCGCATGAGCATCGACCTGATCAAGGACCTGTCAGCGTCGCTGCGAAGCGTCGCCTCGGAAGCAGTCATCCGCACCGGCGACTACCCCCGCGGCAAAACATTCATCGACATCGCCGTAGTGCTGTCCGAACTGACCAACTCGAGACGAATCTCGGACTACTTCAGTCGGACGCTGCGCCACATCTATCTATCAAAGCAAAAGCGTGGAGACAAAGACCTCGACAAGGCTGGCATCGAAGAGGCACTCCGCGACATCCCCCTGCTGATCTAGCCCGCGGCAATCCCCGCGCGGGACTCCCCTATGCGCTCTCTCCCTGGAAAATGACCCATGCCTGGTCGGTGGCTTCGGTGTGATCGCCCCAGGCTTCTTCTGTCGCCTTGCGGCGGATGTCGAGGGCCTCTTGTACCGCCGCGGCGTAGCCCTCTCGGGCCTTATCAATCGCCTTACTGTAGTTTTCAGTTGCCTGCTGCTCGGCCTTCTCGCAGTCCTTGGCAGCTCTGTCAACCGCCTTTTCGCAAGCGTCCGCCGCCTGCTTGTCGGCCCGCGCAAATGCCTTACTCATCATCTGTTCTTGCTTCTTGTAACCGTTGGCTACTTCCCTCTGGGCCTGCATGTAAACTGCGTAGGCATTCTGGGCCTGACCCAAAAGCTCAGCTAGGGAAGGCAGCGACCCAGGGCTTACCGCTCTTGCCAGTTCTGTCTTGACATCGGTCGCGTCGGCAGTCTTATCTTCTTCTTGTTCGTTCTGGTCCATCAGGGGCATACCTCCTTTGAACTGTTACTATTTCTCCACTTTGTCAACGGCGACATGCCCACCGATTGGGACTGTTCCCGGTCACCCGGTGCACCAAACACGGCGCTGTCGCGTAATCATTGTTGGTCTTCCTCGTCCGTTTCTCCTTCATCTTCTCTCTGTTGATCGGATGTATACATTCGTGTCAACGACTCCAATCGATTCTCCAGGTTAACCGGGGTCTGCCTCGGTCGCGGCCTCTTCGGAGTCGCGACAGGTTCATCCGACTCAGCCAGGGAATCGGCTTCTTCTTCGCGAGTACGACGGCTACGCGGTACCTCCAGAACCGGCTGGCTCAGAGGCGTTGGTTCTGGCGGTAATTCCAAGGCGGTACCCTCGACAGCGCCACCAGCCAACTTCTCGAACACAAGAACCCAGGCCGCCGCGGCCGTCTCGGCGCCCCTCCGCGAAGCTTCCGAAGCCTCGGTTGCCGCCAGTGTCGACGCCTCAGCTGCTTCTTTGGCCGACTGGTTCATCTCATCGGCCCGGGTAATCGCATCTCGCGACGCCTCAGCAGATATCCGAGCAGCTTCCTGAGCCGACTCACCTGCCTCTCGAGCACTCGTCATCGCTTGCCGAGACGCCTTCGCCCAGGCAGCGATCGTTTCCATGGCGATTCGGCTGATCTCCTCGGCCCGGTTAATCGCATCCTCGGACGCCTTCTTCGATTCCTCGACAGCCGCGGTCACCGTTCTGCCGATCACCTCCACGCTGGCGATCACTTCTTGCGACGACTTCCTCGACTCCTCAGCTACCTCGATGGCGCTTTGGGCAAGCTCCTCGGCCTGACGGACCGCCGTCCGCGCGACCTCCCTGGCTTCATCGACAGCTTCGTTAGCCGACTTGACTGCCTGTTCGCCGCGGGCAATCGCTTCCGTTGAGGCTATCCTCGACGCCTCAGCCGACTGCTCGGCGGATCCCGCCATTACCTCGGCGCGCCCGATCGCTCCCTGTGATTGTCGCAAGGATTCGGCAATCTTCTCTCCGACCGATTCGGAGATGCTCTCCGCCTTGGCAATTGCTTCCTGCGACGCCAGTTTTGATTCGTCGACGGCTTCCTCGGTCGACCTGACAACCAGTTCGGCCCGCCTTATCGCCGCCTGGGATGTCTCTCGTGATTCGTCGAGGGTAACCTCGGCTCGATTAGTGATCTCTTCGACCTGAGCGACCGCTTCCTGCGAAATCCGCTTCGACTCGCCGACCGCTTCCTCAGCCTGCCTACCAATCTCAGAGACGCGGCCTACCGACTCCTGGGAGACCTGTTGCGCTTGCTCAGCGGCCTCAGCGGCCACTTTGGCCACTTCTTCTGCTCGATCCATCGCCTTCTCGAACGTCTTGACGTGGTTCCGAGTGTCCTTCTCAGTGTCTTTGGCGATCCGGTCGGCGCGGTGCACCGCTTCCTGTGACGCCTTGGTCGACGCATCAACGGTGTCCTTGATCTCCTTACCAATCTCCTCAGCACGAATGACGGCGGCAGCCGTCGCCGCCCGTGTTTCCTCGGCAGCGGCTGTGATCGACTGCTCGGTATCCTCAATCTGGCTAATTGCCGTCTCTGCGCTCTTGTTCGACTCCTCGGCCGTCTCACGGGCACGCCGCATCGTCTCTTCGATTCGCTGGGTCGCCTCCGTCAAGGCCTGTATCGAGGCTCCAAAAGCGCCACGTCCGGACTGGGTCACTTCCTCGGCTTTACCGATGGCGTCATTGGCCGCCGCGCCCGCCTCGGTGGCCTCGGCTATCGTCTTGTTGTAGATCCTCGTCAACGCCTCGTGAGCCCGTTTGCCAGCGGCGCTGATGTCCTCGGCTTTACTGACTGTCTCCTGAGCGGCTCGCGTCGCCGCATCAGCGGCCTCCTGTGCCTCGCGACCAATCTCTTCAGCCCGAAGCGTGACCGCCTGCGACACTCGAAACGATTCCTGTGACGCCTCCTGGGCTAGCCTGCCCAGCTCGGCCGCCCTGGCAACCGCTTCTTCGAAGCCCACCGTTCCGGCTTCGCTCATCCCATCGAGCAAATCTGGAACTGATCTCTTGCCCGACTTGGCATCCGACTCTTTGATTCCCTTACCACCTATCGCCGATTCGTCCCTGGCACACGGCCGGAGGTCACTTCTCCAATGCTATCCATTCTACCATCCCGATGCAACCGACTGCACTGGATCCTTAGATATCGGACAGTGTCTCCTTTCCTACAGGATGCTTGTCCATCTATTCCCGGTAGAACCCTTGCGGTGTCTTGTAGCCAAGCGCCTGGT
>CAZLUE010000046.1:0-1139 GCA_964562625.1 uncultured Dehalococcoidales bacterium
ACGTAGTAGACCCCATAGTCCTTAGTTACGCCGGCTATCTCTCCCAGACTGCCGGTGAGGAAATACCACTCCGGTATTTCGCTGCCCAAGGTCCGGGCGTAATTCTTCAACACCGGGGGTGTATCGAACTCGGGGTCAAAGGTGACGGAGACAAGAACCAGTTCGCTGCGCGAGGTCTCATCGAGGAAGTTGCGAACACTTTTCAGGTCGAGGTTCTGAAGCTGGCAGACATCAGGACAGGAAGTGTAGATGAAGTTCATCAAGACAACGCTGCCACGGAGGTCGGAGAGTTCCATCTTGACCCCATCCTGGTTCGTCAATTCGAAATTGGGCGCCATGCCCAAGGCCGGTAATGTGGTGTGCTCAGGTTGCGTGCTGGTCTCGGCGGTCGGTGAAGAGTCGGTGGGTCGATCCGACGCGCAAGCCGCGCCGCCGACCAGAATCAGTGCCGTCGCGATCCCTATCAGCAGTTTCCCCCGTGAGATTCCCAGCCCCACAGTCCGCATTATTCCGGTACACTTCCCAATTGGCAGATTAGCATTTTGGGGTGGTAACGTTGCACCACGACGACCCGTGTCTCGACCGGATTTGATCGGTCGATACGTGACCTGCCCTGTCCTGCCCATTCAGTATACCATCCTGAGCGCGGGAACCACCGTCACCGGGACAAGCGTGGCCAGCGACAAGTGACGCTTTTCTCGACGCCGGTAGTATGATATGATTGCCGGAAGTTCGGAATACGTCCGCGAGACCGGCGCGGGGCCGGTGGGGAGATGGGAATGTCACCGGTCGATTACATCAAGAACACGCGGGATACCTTCTCCAAGCAAGGCTTCCCACCGTACCGCTGGACGGAGAACGCCGACTGTCCGTATTGGACGCCGCTACCGGCGCCGATTGAGAAATGCCGGGTGGCGTTGTTGACCACCGGCGGCATCTACCTGAGGGACGTGCAGGCCCCGTTCGATCCCGACCGTGACGACCTCACATTCCGCGAGATACCGAAGGACGTTGATGTCGCTCGTCTCGCCGTGAGCCATAACAGCTACGACCATCGCGACGTCGAAAAGGACGTCAACTGCATCTTCCCGCTGCAACGGTTGACGGAACTGGTGAAAGAGGGTGCCATTGGTGAATTC
>CAZLUE010000046.1:1149-9852 GCA_964562625.1 uncultured Dehalococcoidales bacterium
CGCATACGCGATAATGGGGCGCATCTTCCAGCGGACGGCGCTTCAAGCGGAACTGGCACCGCAGATATTGCAGAACCTCAAGGACGCTAAGGTCGACGTGCTGCTGCTGACACCGGCCTGACCGATCTGCCATCAGACGGTCGGTCTGATAGCGCGGATTGTCGAGGCGGCGGGGATAGTAACTATGGTGATTGGTTCCGCCAGGGACATCATGGTGGCGGTTAAGGCACCGCGGGCGGTGTTCGTTAATTTCCCGCTGGGTCACAACACCGGCAAGCCATTCGACCGCGAGCTTCAGACGAGCATCCTTAAAGACACCTTGTCAGCGCTGGTGACGATAGAGCAGCCGGGGACAATTGTCGATCTGCCATACCAGTGGAACGGGGATGATTCTTGGGAGCGACCGGGTGTCGCTGTCGGTGGGGGTTAGTCCGCGCGCCGCGGCGGCGGGTTCGCCACACTGGGTCAGCGACGAGATCGATACCACGTTCGGGTCGGTTTCCCGGGTGACTACGAGGTTGAACTGGCGTGATCGGCTCGGTGCCGTCGGTGCCCGGTTGGGGCTGCGGCAAGTGAACTACGCCGTCGAGCCAGGACTGTACGCCGTCGGCACGCCCAACGTGACGTCGCCAGTATTCGTTTCGGCCAACTACAAGCTGTCGTTCGACTACCTGAGAAAGGAACTAGGCGGCATCGACGGTTGGATTCTGGTGCTGGACACTAAGGGGGTCAATGTCTGGTGTGCGGCCGGTAAAGGCACCTTCGGTACCGAGGAAGTGATTGGTCGTGTCGAGGTGGTGAGGTTGAGTGAGGTCGTGAGCCATCGGCGACTGATCCTGCCGCAACTGGGGGCGCCTGGCGTCGCTGCTCACGAAGTGCGCAAGCGGTGCGGATTTCGCGTCCTCTACGGTCCGGTGCGGGCCGGTGACATCGCCGCCTTCATGGCTGTCGGCGAAAAGGCCACCGTCGAAATGCGACGAGTGCATTTCCACTTGGCCGACCGGCTGGCGGTGGTGCCGCTGGAACTGGTTGGGTGGGGTCGATTCGCGTTGCCGGTCGCAGCTGGTTTCTTCCTTCTGGCGGGGCTCAGCCGGGCGGGCTACACGCTGCCGGGGCTGGCCGGTGGCCGCGAGGCGATGCTGGTGCTGATAGCCTACGCGGGTGGCGTGGCGTTGGTGCCAACGCTGCTGCCGTGGCTACCGGGCCGAGCTTTGTCTTTCAAAGGGGCGGTATTCGGGGTAGTACTGGCGGCGCTACTGGCAGTAGCCGGACTGATTCCAGGCGGAGGCGTCGCCGGGAGGCTGGAAGTGGCTGCCTGGTTGCTGCTAATGCCTTCGGTTGCCGCCTTCATGGCGATGAACTATACTGGAGCGACGACCTACACCTCGCTGTCGGGCGTACTGAAAGAAATGAGGTACGCCGTGCCTGCCGAGATCGCCGGTGCGGTGATCGGACTGGGGTTGTGGCTGGCGGCGAGATTCTTCTAGCGCAAGCCTAGCGGTGCGCAATGATTCAGGGGAGCGGAAGAGTGCTGAGGTACCTGACGAACGTGGTCACACTGGACCTCGACGAGAAGGTCTGTAACGCTTGCGGGATGTGCGTCATCGTCTGCCCGCACCGCGTTTTCGAGATTGCCAACAGCAAGCCGCCCAGCCACGGCGATGAGAATTGCCTCGATTGCGGCGCCTGCACCGGCGATGATTGCCTTTTCCAGATGGGCATCCGCAAGGCGGTGGTCATTGATCGCGATGCCTGCATTGAGTGCGGTGCTTGTGCGCTGAACTGCCCGGTAGACGCCATCCAGGTGCAGACCGGTACCGGTTGCGCTAGCGCGATACTGCTGCGGGCGCTCGGCCGTCAGAGCGACTGTTCGGCGGCGTTAGGCTGCGCGCCGGTGGGAGAGACGACCATCGGGGAAGCCGGTTGTACTGCCGTGGCACCTTCGTGTGGTAAGGCTGGTGATGTGAGCTGTTCCGGTAGCGAGGCGTCGCCGGCGGAAGTTAACCGGCGCTAGCCACGCGCTGGAAATTCTTTTCGCCCAGTCTCATTTGCTCCCATCGCTGAGTGGTGATCCCATTTCCTTTGTCATCTTCCTATCCTGCAATGGAAAAGGAGATAATGTTCGAGATGCTGCGCCGATCAAACTCCCCCAGAGAGTGTGGCGTGTTCCTAGAGCATGGCGACAGAGTGAGGGTAATCCTCTGGGCGGTAGAGTCCTCGCACCCAGTTGCGAGGGCAAGTATCAGGAATGGAGTGGGTCGTCCCTTCTGACCTTCCGGGAGACGAGCTGACCGGCGGTCGAACCAGATTGGCGTACGCAGACCCCGGCGTCTCTTATCAGACGGGGAGGTACTGCTCGTAGAGGGCGATGAAGCGGCCGGCGATTACCTGCCAACTGTACTTCTCTACCACGGCACGCTGTCCGGTGGTACCAATGGACGATCGGAACCGGTCATCGTCGAGGAGGCGCGTCATGCTGGCGGCGAATTCGGCGGCGTCCGACGGATCGACGAGCAACCCGTTCTCCCCGCTAGTGATGACGTCGCGGATCCCCCCCAGTTTCGAGGCAACTACCGGGACGCCACAGGCCATCGCCTCCTGAGCGGTCATTCCGAACGGCTCGAAGAGCGATGGCAGGACGAACATCTCCGCCTGACGGTAGGTTGGCGCCATCATCTCGTCGGCGACGTATCCGGAAAAGGTGACGCGGCCGGCCATGCCGCGCTCGGCGATGATATTCCTGAGACTGGCCAGTATCCCGGCCTCGCGCTCCTCGGGATTGGCGCTGCCGCCGCCGATGATGAGTTGGACGTCCGGTACCGACTTGCGGACAATGTCGAACGCGTAGAGAAGCAGGTCGTGGCCTTTGTTGGAGTCGATCCGGCTTAGGCAGAGAACGTACCTGGCGGGCAGACCGGTATCAACCGGCGGCTCTCTGGGGGCTAGCGGCCGGAAGCGTTCAACGTCGACGCCGGGCGGGATGGTGATGACGTTGTCCGCTGAGAAGTCGTAAAGCTCAGCGAGCTTGCCCTTCTGTACTTCCGATGTAACGGTCTGCGCCGCTACCGAATTGAAGATGCGAAGCTCTTCGGCGACGCGGTGGCGGAAACGGTACCTGGCGTCCATCTCGCCTGGGTCGCCACCCATTTGCTGGCGTTTCCAGGCGCCTAGCGAATGGGCGGTGAAGAAGGCCGGGCGGTCGAGGGCGGCGGCAACATCGAGCGTGACGATGCCGGCGTCGACGTAGTGGCCGTGGAAGAGGGCGTAATCGAGCGCCTGTTCGCCGATGAAGGCGATCATGTTGGCCGCCAGCTCGGGGAGGACAACGTAGATTTCCTCTTTGGCGATGAACTCCCGGGGGCCGGCGGGAATCCGGATGACCCGCGCGCCGGGCGAACCGGGAACGAGGTCGATCTGCGGCTGAGAACGGTCGAACCAGCGGGTGTAGATGTCGGTCTCAATGCCGAGGCGGCTGAGCGCCTTAGCGAGTTCGAGGACGTAGACGACCTGACCGCCGGTATCGGTGCGGCCGAGCTGGGGGACGGGGTCGAAGTAGCCGTGCGTGCTCAGCATGGCGACCCGCCCGATGCGGCTATCCGTTCGGTTCATTTTCCCTCACCTCGTAGTCACGAGTGATAACGATGTCTGCCAGCGACTTATGCGGCGAAATGATACGGTGTTCGATTCCGAGTACTTGTTCGAGAAAGCCGTCCTGCGCTTCGCGGGCGCGACGGAGGCGGTCGTCACGGGTATCGACGTTGGAGCGGTCGATGAAGACGCGGCGGTCGACGTTGGCGAGCAGGGACGTGTAGGTACCTTCGACGATGATGGCGGCGACGGAGTCGCCGCTCAGATCGATCGTCTCCTCCGTTGTTAGGTCGGCGTCGAAATCGATGAGCGGTTTGTCTACTTTATCTTCGCCGGCGCCAATATCGGCGATGTTGGCGTCGAGCTGGTCGAGGTGGACTTCGGAAACACCGACGTGGGCGATATTCCGGCGGCGCATCCGCTCATTGGTCTTCGGCGGGTAGACAAAGTAGTCGTCCTGCTGCAGGACCAGGCTGGTGATGCCGAGTCCGGCGAGGGCTTCGGACAGCGCCGCCGCCATCTCCGACTTGCCACTGCCTGACTCGCCGGCGATGGTGACCACGAAGCGGCCGGCGACCCGTCCGATCTCGGGCGCGAGGATGGCGGCGATTCGGCCGGCGGCGCGACGGTGATGCTGTTCGATGATGAGTTTATCGCCTTTCAACTCTCTCCTCTTAATGCTACGCAGGGCGGTTAAGGAATCTTATCGACCATCGTATCTCCTTCGAACGAAGAGATAAGGGGTGGGGAAAAGGAATGAAGAACAGTCACAAGTGTTACCGTAGGGGCTCATTTCAGGAGATGATCGGGCCTTCGGTGACGACGCCGGCGGTGAAGAGCGAGGCGGCTTCCTGATCGCTCATATTGAGTATCTCGGAAAGCACGTAGCGGCTGTGCTGGCCGACGCAGGGAGAAGGGCGACATGGGCCGGGTGGTATCCCCGACAGCCTGACCGGCAGTCCGGGGTAGCGATGGGTACCCGCTTTGGGGTGACTGACTTCGTCGAAATAGTCCCTGGCGGCGAGGTGTGGGTCTTGAACCAGTTCTTCGGCGTTGATGACGGCGGCGGCGGTGACGCCGGCGCGCTGGAGGTGATGCATGGCGTGGTGGTACTCCTGGTGAGAGGTCCACTCGGCGATCAGCTTGTCTAGTTCGTCCTGGTGATGCCAGCGGCCGAGTTGGCCGGCGAAACGGGGGTCGTTCGTCCACGGCGGCCGGCCGATGGCGTCCACGAACGCCAGCCATTCCTCGTCGTTGGTGACAGCGATTGACAGCCAAGCATCGTCGCCGAGGCAGCGGTAGGCGCCATGGGGTGACATCGAAGGGTGGCGGTTGCCGCGTCGCTCAGGCGGTCGCCGGTTCATGGCGAAATCGAGCAGCGGTTCACCGAGGAAGCAGACGCTGGTCTCGATGTGGGCGAGTTCGATACGCTGTCCGCGCCCGGTGCGGCGGCGGTGGTAGAGGGCGAGCGTCAAGGCGCTGGCGGCGTTGATTGCAACCAGGGGGTCGGTATAGGTCGATTGCGTCCGATAGGGGCCGCTATCGGCGTAGCCGATCAGGCTCGAGAAACCGGCGTGCTGCTCCACGCTGGTGCCGTAAGCCGGGTAGTCGCGATAGGGTCCGGTCTTGCCATAGCCGGGCATCGAGATCATTATCAGTGACGGGTTGATCTCACTGAGGACGGGGTATTCGAGACCGAAGTTGGCCATTACCCGAGGCGTATAATTCTCAATGACGACGTCACTGATCTTGACGAGACGCTTGAAGACGTCCTGTCCCTCGGGGGTTGTCAGATTGATGGTGATGCCGAGCTTGTTGCGGTTGAAGTCGTTGTACAGCCCCGTGCGGTTCCACGGCTCGTCGCCGGGGTCACCGTCGGGATAGTAGGGGAAATGGTGACCAGCCTGGCGCATCGCCTTGATACGCTCGACGATACCGTCGTGACTGGTCGGGGCTTCGATCAGGATTATTTCGGCGCCGATGTCGGCCAGCATCCTGGTGGCCAGCGGGCCGGCCCAGACGCGGCTGAGATCGAGGATTCTGATGCCGTCGAGAATCCTGGCGGTCAAATGACGCCTCCCTGCCGCAGTCGGACGAGGTCTTTCTTGCAGTAGCCGAGGCGGCCGTAGATTTCCTGGTTGTGTTCGCCGAGCAAGGGCGCGCGGCCGGGCCGCGCAGGCGTCTCGGTGAGGTGAAATGGGGCGGCAGGGTAGGGGAGTCGACCGGCGACCGGGTGGTCGACTTCGGTCCAGAAGTCCCGTTCGCGGAAATGGGGATCGTCGAGCAACTCACCGGGATGGGTTACCGGAGCACACGGTATCCGCCATTGGCTACACGTGTGGAAGATATCCTCCCTGGTGCGTTCCAGGAACCAGGGCATCAGCCGTTCATCGAAAGCCTGGGCGTTGGCGTTACGGTCGACTGGGTTGTTGAAGCGGGGGTCTTCGGTGAGGTCGGGCATCTCGACGAGCGTAAATAGCAGCTCCTGCTGCATCGGACTGGATGCGCTGAGGGCGATGTGCCCGTCCCTGCACGGGTAGATGGTTACCGGACAGTTGCCGTCGTAGCGGTTGCCGGTACGGCGCTTGATGTCGCCGCCGTAGGTGTAGCGGATGACGTTGTGCTGGTGGAAACCAGCTAGGCACTCCATTATCGAGACATCGACGTGGTGCCCGTGGCCGGTGTCCTCACGGGAATAGAGCCCGGCGACTGTGCCGAAAAACCCGTGGATGCCACCGACGTACTCCGGTTGCGGTCCGGGGCCCTGGAGCGGCTCACGGTCCGGTTCGCCGTTGATGTACTGGTGGCCGCCAATAGCGTAGCCGGCGATCGATTCCATCTTGAAGTCACGATAGGGGCCGGTCTGGCCGAAACCGGTGATGGAAGTCATGACGAGGCGGGGGTTAATTGTCGAAAGAGCGGGGTAGCCGAGCCCGAGCGCGGGCAAGACGCTCGGCCGGAAATTCTCGACGAGGACGTCGGCTCTGGCGACCAGTTGCCGCAGCAGGTCGCGTCCCGAGGCGGTAGTGATTTCGAGGGTGACGCTCTTCTTACCGGTGTTGTGGTAGAGGAAGGCGGCGCTCTTTTCCGGGTGTGGAATGTCACCGGGGAAGGGTCCCGTGCGCCGTGTGCTGTCGCCAGCGCCGGGCTTTTCCAGTTTGATGACCTCGGCGCCAAACGAGGCTAGCATCTTGGCGCAGTAGGCGCCCGAAATACCATCAGACAGGTCGAGCACGTCGATGTCGTCGAGGGCCTGATGCGTCAAAGAGCCTTCCTCTCCAAGTGTTAGAGGCAATGTTACGGGAGACGTCCGAGATCTGTCAAACGGGGCGGTGGCTAGTTGGCTGACGCAGTTGCGGAGATGATGCTTTACACGTCGTCTGGGCGGTAGTATCCTTGAGTGAGGAGAAGTCGGTGCGTCTTGACAGGGAGAAATTCGAAGAGATGGTGGTGCGGGCGATCGATGAGTTGTCCGAGCAGTTTCTCGACGAATTGCACAACCTCGACGTCGTCGTCGAGGACCGCGCGACGGCGGAACAACTCGCCAATTCCGGCTTGCGCGACAGCTACGACTTGCTCGGGCTTTACGAGGGCGTTCCGCGGACGGAGCGGGGACGAGGCTACGGGATGGTGATGCCCGACAAGATCACTGTCTTCCAGCGGCCGATCGAGGCGAGGTGCCGCAGTGAGGTCGATGTCTGGCGGGAAGTGGCCAGCGTTATCCGACACGAGATCGCCCATCACTTCGGCATCAGCGACGCCCGGATCGACGAGATGGAGCGAAGAGGTCGCGGCCGGTCGGTATGGCGACGGGCGGAGCGACGCCGCGGATGGGGATGAGGAGATTCCGGATGACTGAGATTGTTGTAGCCGAAGAGCATCACGCACGACTTTGGTTCTTGGGAGGAAGGAGATGGCAGCCAGTAACGGATCGGATCGCTCGGCCTTAGAATATAGCTTTAAGTACAACCCACCTATGAATCCAGATGTTGCGGAGAGAAACCTCAAGGAAGTGAAACAGATCCTGGATCAATTGAGGGTGGTGTTCCTTCTCGGGTCTGGTTCATGCCTCGGCGCGATAAGAGATAAAGCCTTCATTCCTTGGGATGACGACGTAGACCTGATCTCTGTGATCGGTATCAACGGCTTGACTGAAGAGTCAGCGGATTTCGTGGCTACGGTCTTCAGAGATAGTGGGTATTTCGTCGGAGAGATGGAAGGTGCCCACTCGAAATCCACGGCGACGATGAAGGACCACGTGAGGGTGAGTCTGGAATTCGTGCGTGTCACAGATGGCAACGTATACGCCTATCCAGGGATTCGCCTTCCAGCCAGATTGTTCACCGAACCCAAAGAGGTTGATTTCTTGGGTGAGAAATTCCTTATCCCCAATCCGCCAGAGGAATACCTGTGCCTGAAATACGGAGTGGAGTGGATGGTACCCAAAAGGGCAGGAGTGTATGAAAAAGACGTTGTGGATAAGATCCCAGACGCGAATCTGGGTGGGCGATCCAGCAGACTGAGAGTACTCGACGTCGAAAGTGTGCCAGTGTCTGGAGCAGAAGTAGTGCTTGTGGGAGGTGGTCGCTCCAGGACCGACGAATGCGGATGGGCCGAGGTCATTTTGCCGAGCGCTGACTGGTACGCCATGATTATCAGGTACCCGGGACATGAGCGAGTGCTTTACATGGAGGAGTTGGAGCCAGGTAAGGTGTACGTGTACAGAACGGAAGCCGCATCAGACGCCGCCGGTTATGTCTCTGGTGCAACCGGGACTCTGGGTAACGTCTTGTCGCCGGAGTGAGCAGACGATATCCGCGGTCTGCGTCGTATGGGCGTTACGTAGGAACCGTACCGCTCAGGACCATCTGGAAGTACAGCGCAGCAAGTTGGTGAGTGGTTGCCCGCCACTCTTCTCGTTGATATTCAACACACTAATCACTGAACTGAACGGCAACCTGCCTGATTTGTCTAGACGCGACTCCGACACGACGGAATCGTTGCAGGAGGTGGGTAGTGGGAGGAGATGAGGGACATCGGGAATCACCGAGTAGATCGGCGGTCACTGGTGCTCCTTTCTGTCGGAGTAGCGAGAAGAGGAGAAGCCAGATGAGC
>CAZLUE010000047.1:0-945 GCA_964562625.1 uncultured Dehalococcoidales bacterium
TCCGGCTGATTCAGCACCCAGAGCAGCGTCCACTCGGCCGGAGTGCGCTTCGTGACGGCACTGTTCCAGACCGCAGTCACCGGCGCCGGCTGTTCTTTCTTACCCAGCTTGCCGCCCCGCAGCGGTTCCATGACTATCACCGCCAGTCCCTTGCTGGCGGCGTATTGTACACCGGCGGTGCCCGCCTGGTACTCTGTATCCATAAAGTTGTATTGAACCTGGCAAAGCGCCCACTTGTCGTAGTCGTCGACAATTCCGGTGAACGTCTTCAGGTCGTCATGAAAGGAGAACGCTAGGTGGTCGAACCGACCATCGGCAATTGCCTTCTCGGCCCACCTCAGGACGCCGAGGTCCTTAACAATCGGCCAGGTTGTGTGGTTCAGTCCGTGAAGCAGGTAGAAGTCCAACTTGTCGATCTGGAGTTTTTCTTTCTGTAGGTCGAGCAGTCGGTCGAAGTCAGCGGCTGTCTTCACGTCTCGTACTGGCATCTTGGTCGCCAACTTCACCCGTTCACGATAGCCATCCTTCAGCGCCCGGCCGACAATCCGTTCACTCTCCTGGTTGTGGTAGTAGTAGGCCGTGTCCACGTAGTTGACGCCATGGTCGATCGCGTAGCGGATCATGGCGATTGCTGCCTCCTCGTCTACCTTCGCCGGATCGACGGGTTTTCCCGATGCGTCGGTCCGCATCGGTAGCCGCATCGCCCCGAAGCCGAGCACGGATACTTTCCAGTTCAGACTACCGAATTTTCGGTACAGCATCCTTCGTGTCTTCTCCTCCCCAGTATTCGTCCGGTTGCGCCTTGGGTGCCCTATGCGCCCCCCAAGCGCCTGAGCCACTGTCACGCTGTCGCCTCCCTATTCTCGCCCATTCGCCGCTGGGAATCAACCTGCCGGTCACGCTGAGCATCAACCTATTGGGGTGACAGGTCAGGTGATCGCCAGC
>CAZLUE010000047.1:955-7267 GCA_964562625.1 uncultured Dehalococcoidales bacterium
CATCGTAGACAGACTCAATCGCCTGACCTTCCCATTGCTCACGATCGAGGAGATTCGGCCCGATGCTGTCGCCGTCTTGACGGCGACAGCATCGGGCGCATCCAGACATCTAGCGCGCCGCTCAGTTCCGGTTGCCGCCGTCACCTTTGCCGCCCACCATCTCTACTTGCTTTCCAGCTACGCCGGCTTCGCGCAGAACGCCTTCGTCATCGCCCTGCTCCCCTGACGTCATTTCGACCACTGGCGCGGTCTTCAACAACGTGATGTTATCTGTCTTCTAGGCCGACAGGTGTCCGACCGAGCGCTTCCGCCAAACTGCGCCCGTCGGTACCGACGGGCCGGTAGTCAACGGCAGGCGCGCAAAAGTGTTTCTGTCAGGGATTACCTTCGCGCCGTTCTTGGGTGTCCAGAGTGAGTAGTCCCTTTGGCAGGGGGATACCTAGGGAAATCACCTCCTCAGAGAGGCACGATGATCTTGAAGAGATGGTCGAGACGCCTGCCGACTAGCCCTCGGCGCCAACGTAACGCTCCACCAACTCAGTCGTACCGACCACCTTCAGTTCACGAAAGAGCAGCGAGAAGCGCTCCTCCAGTGCTTGCCGCATCGCCGCCCGGTTGTCCTCCGGTAACTCCCACATCTCTCGCTTGAAATCACCGAACGCCTTCTTGCGCGTCTTGTAGATAAACTGCTGCTCGGTCTGACCGGCGGTGCGTTCGTCACTATATTTCTCGGTGAGGCCGCGGTGAATCTGAGCGGTAAGCTCTTTCGGAAAGAACGGGCCGTCGAGGATAATGTTCTGGAATCCGGTGGCAAGGTGCACTTCGAGGACGCCGGAGCGCGGGAATACCCCGAAGGCGTCGTCGGGCAAAGTTGACGCTCCGTGCTGGACGGCGCCGCCCATGTCACATTCCTCTCGTGCCATTTTTGACAGCTGCTCGAGCGTCTCGAAATCGACGTTGACACTTGCGATCGAACCATCGGGCAACACCACACCGCCGTGAGTAGTTCCCGTCTGCACGCTGACCTTGGAGATCCCAGTGATGCCCGACGACAGCAGTCGTCGATAGCCGGACATGAAGGCTCTGAGGTCCTCGGGAGTGCTGTTACCCTTGCCGATTTCACCGATCTCGCCGCCGATCGAAATCGTCGTCCCCGCCGGCTCGATGCCGCGGATGAATTCGGTCAGTTCGGCGGTCACGCGCGAGTTGTTCTCCTGCTGTTCCTCGAGGGTTGGCCGGTCGAGGTCAACCAACGTTGAAGCATCGATGTCGATGTTGAGAAAGTCGGCTTCCACGGATTCGGCGATCAGTTCCTTGAGGGCGCCGACCTCCTTACTCGCGTCGGCGTAGTACCGGGTACGGTTGGCCTGATAGTGGTCACCCTGGATGAATACCGGGCCGCGGAAGCCTTCTCTGATGGCGGCCGCTAGCAGGCAGGCGGAATACTCGGCCGGTGACTGCGCCGTGTAGCCGATCTCGGAGCGTGCTATCTCGAAGATGAACGCTCCGACCGAGTCGCGCCGTGCCGCTCGGAAGACGGCCCGCGCCGTGTCATAGCTGACGCCGCGAATGTTGATCGCCGGTACCGTGGCGCCTTGGTAACGGCCTTGGGCGGCGGCTCGGTAGAGGTTTTGGATACTCGCCGGAACAGCACCCCGGGAATGGGCCAACTCTTGTATCGAGCGCCGGGCCTCGTTCCTGGCCTGTTCGGTGGTCGTGAATACGGCCTGATTAATCAGATCGTCGATCTGCTTGTCGGTGGTTGGTTCGGCGCCGTCGTGGTTCTCATTGGGGTACATTTCGCCGTCTCCTTCGAGCGATCCGCAGGATCGCCGCGATCACGGATTGTTTGTCGCCCACTGTACCGCTCCGTGTCGTATTTGATCGTGACAGTGACCAGTGACGGTATCCCAAACACGGCTTCTAGCGGTACAACCGTAATATGCCCGTCACGGTAGCCTATCATCTTGCCGTACCCACTGGCCACCATCAGATCGATGGCGGTGATCCAGAAGTATTTTCCGGTTCTTCAGGACGGTCATCGAACGGTCGTTCCCGAAGTCGTAATGATTCGTTCGTGAGGTACCGAGACAGGTGCCGCCGTAGCAGTCCCAGGTGCGCACCATCTCGTTGTTCAGCGAAACGACCCACCATCAAAACCCGCCGAGATTTTTCAGATCGACGCGGGCCAGTCTACTCCAGCCGTTCATGGTTGCCGAACATTTCGTAGCTAGTGTCGGCACGCCACTGGTGTCTCTGGTCCAGGGCGGCGTTGCCCACCGACTTCACTGCGGGACTCAACCCGGCGCAGTCGCTACCTCCAGCAAATATTACGATGTGACGCTTCCTCACGGTACACCACTTGCCAACTGAGCCGGGACCGACGTTCGTTCGCGGCGGATAGTCCATCTTAGCACCGCACGGATAGAAAAAAAAAGCCACTGGAGGTGCAACTGTCGTGAGCCAAGTGATCAGACGGGATGACACACCATTGGTCAGACGCCAGGTGTCGCTAACACATCAAGGTGATGCTTCAGGCCGTCCCAAGCTCGATACAGACTGTCTTACTGCACTCGTTCGGTGGCTTCGGCAGTGTCGCCGTCTTGCGGATCAGATTGGGATCGACCCGGTCGGTCGATGGAATCTCGACGACCCGGCGGACCTCGGGGATGCCATGCAACTCTTGAACGACGACGCTCAACGACACCGGATTTGACATCGAGAAGGTGATTGCCATGCTACCACTCCATTAGCCAACCAGCCGGTGCACCACCGAATCAAGCGTATCCTCGACCCGACTGACCAGTACCATTAACTGTGCCGCGTCGGATGATGCGTCCCGCACTAGTTGCACTTCGGCAAAGAGAAAGCCACCGCTCGCATTGCTTTCGAGCGCTTTCGCCTTTTCCGGCGCGCTCTTCGCTCGCGACTGGTACTCGCTGTGCCGTTGGGCGGGTGATGCTGTTGGTGATGACGATCTGTCCCCGGTTAGCTTTCCATATCACCTCTACCAGGGCCCGGCGTTTGATGTCATTGAGCAGGTAACCGGAAGCTCCGGCGTCCATTGCAAGCGAAAGGCACTCGTCGAAAAGGGCCAACATGATGATGTGACCATTGAGTCCGCCTTCCTTGACACGTCGCGTGAAGTCGACCCCGTCCATCCCCGGCATCTTGATGTCGATCAGGACGAGATTGAGGCGAAAGGTTCAAAGGTTTGGGCCATTCGGTTCGTTCCTGTCTAGGGGCCAGGTCGCAGGCCCGGCGAGACGGCGTCGAGATGAAGGCCGCGGCGTTACCGGCAGCCGTTAGTGCGGACGAAAGTGGACCACATACAGGCGACGTTGAGCACTTGGAAAAATGCCACCGTCAGCGCTGCGATGGCCACTGTCCGGCCGTCGATTCCTGGCCAGTTTCGGCGGTCCAACATCGTTATCCTTCCTCCATTTTCCCGGTTGATGCTTCGCCCGGAACCAGCAGTCGTCCTCGCACCGAGCGCCATTCAACCCCAGCATACTGTACATCATCCCAGATACCGGTAAGTCTCTCTTGGTTTACAATCGTGACCCACAAGTAACGGATCAGCCCACCCGGTGTTTTTCCTTGACAAACCCCGGGGTTTGTCATACCATCGGGTTGAAATATGAGTGGATCGTCTAGTGGCAGTGCAAGCTCCTATCCGACCGACGACCGTCGGTATCGGCAGGTCGATCTCGCGATCAAGGATCCTCGATTCGCTGCGCCGCGGCGGACTGTATCGTGTCGCTCCATCTTCCCCAAGATCCCCCGCATCACCGCCTGACGACCGCGCCGGCAACCTTACACCATGCTTGGCTACCTTGCACCATGCTAGTGATAACTGCCAATCGTCCGATGTTTTGGCTAGAAAGATAAACGACACGAGAACTCAAGTATCGATCCATGCGGAAGGTACCCGCACCCGACCGGCAGTGACCAGGGCGGTGATCTTGGCCGCCGGGGTCGGCCGGCGCCTGTGGCCGTTCACCGACGACCTGCCGAAGTGCCTGGTGCCGGTCAACGGCGTACCAATTTTGGTAAATGCCTTGACCCACCTCGCCGCGGTCGGCATCACCGAGACCGTTATCATTGTCGGTCATCTCAAGGAGAAGATCGTTGAACGCATCGGGGATTCATTCAACGGCATGGCGATCAACTATGTCGTCTCCGAGTACTACGCGACCACCAATAACATCTACTCGCTATGGCTGGCCCGCGAGTACCTCAACCAGGATATCCTTCTGCTCGAAGCCGATCTCTTCTTCGAACGGGATCTGATCGACCGTTTGCTGCGGCATGACGGTCGCAATCTAGCGGCGGTCGCCCGTTACCAGCCATGGATGTCCGGTTCGGTACTTACTGTTGACGATAACGACGCCGTCCTCTCAGTGCTCGATATCGGTTGGCCGGACTCTCCCTTCGACTACACTCCGGCGTGGAAGACGATCAACATCTACCTCTTCCGCGGCGATTTTCTCCGCCGCGAATTCGTTCCCAGGCTCGACGCGGCGATTGCCGCCGGTAAGCTCAACGATTATTACGAAACAGTACTGCGCACAATTTGCCGTAGCGGCCGGTCGGGACTGACCGTGGTTCGTTGTGACGACGTCCAGTGGAGCGAGATCGACGACAGCAACGACCTTGCCGCCGCCGAATACCTGTTTTCCAGCCAGCAGCAGCGCTACCGGCTCGTCTCCGAGCAATTCGGTGAGTTCTGGCGCTACGACTTCACCGACCACGCCCTCCTCTACAACCTCTACTATCCGCCGGAGTCGATGCTTGATGACATCCGCGGGAATCTTCGCGATCTTATCCTCAACTATCCGGACGGACAGTCGGCACATGCGCGCTATGTGGCGACCATGATCGACCAGTCTCCCAATCAGGTGGTCGTCGCTAACGGCGCTTCCGAACTCATCAAAATCATCGCCGGGCAACTCAGCAAGCGTTTGATCGTCCCCGTGCCGTCGTTCAATGAGTGGGTCAACGCCGCTCCGCCAGGACAGGTCATCGAATTTCCATTGACCGCGCCCGACTTCCAGTTGGACATCGACGAATTCACTGCTAAAGCCGTCTGCCGTGATGCCGGCGTCGCCGTCGTCGTTTCGCCGAACAACCCGACCTCGCTGGCAGTTCCGAGGGACAGATTACGACGGTTAGCCCGGAAGCTGGCATCACATGACATCATTCTCGTCGTTGATGAGTCATTCGTCGATTTCATGGCGGAACCGACACAGGCGACACTCGAAGCTGAGATTGGCGATTACCCAAACATGGCGGTCATCAAGAGCATGAGTAAGGCTTACGGGATCGGCGGCCTACGCATCGGCTATCTGCTGACTGCCGACCGGCAGTTGCTGGCAAGCGTTCGTGCCGGCTTGCCGATTTGGAACATCAACGGTCTGGCGAGCGCCTTCCTGCGTCTCGCGCCGCGTTATCAGCGGGAATTCGTAGCCAGTTGCCGGGCGGTGCGTGTTAGCTGCGACGATCTCTGCCACTCTCTCGGATCGATCGACGGCGTTACCGTATCCCGTTCCGACGCCAATTTCGCTTTCTGCCGGATCCCCGAAGAATCACCCGGTGGGCCGGAAGTGACCCGTAAGCTTTTCGTGGAGCACAACATCCTCATCAAGCACTGCGATGGCAAGACGATGTCGGACGCCGACCGTTACCTGAGAATTGCCTCCCGTACCCCGGAGCAAAACCAGGTTCTGGTGGAGGCGCTGCGCGGCACGCTTCGACCCTAGACCCGCTCAAACTCGTCCTTGCCCACGCCGCAGACAGGGCAGATCCGGTCATCCGGCAGTTCCGCGAACGACGTTCCCGGCTCGATGTCTCCCTTGGAGCTTCTCCCAGTTCGGGATCGTGTATCCACCCGCAGACGGTGCAGCGGAACTTCGGCGGCGTTGTCCCGCGTTTAATCTGGCGGTAATAGTCGCATGTCATACATGTCGATCGCTGACTATCTCGATCACAAGAAGACGGTATGCGTTCCAACGTCCATCCAGTCGATAACTCTCGCCTTGAAGCAGGACACGCAGTTGTCAAGCACAATCGGCGCACCGGTCTCGCCGATCCGGTACTGGACGTCCCTCAACTTGTCGATCTCCCAGCCGGACTTGAATCCGAAGTGACCGATGAATGCCAGTAGTGTCTCCTGGCAAAGTGCCGAGATCGCTAACACACCGTTCGCCGTGATGTACTCTCAGGTCAAGTTCTCCCGGTTGATACTGACTGCAATCGTCGGTGGCTGCAACGTAATCTGAAAGATTGTGTTGGCGGATTCGTCCGTTGAAC
>CAZLUE010000047.1:7277-9851 GCA_964562625.1 uncultured Dehalococcoidales bacterium
ATGTAGCTCCCGTAGGCTAGTTTGTAAATTACTTTGAGGTCCATCGTTCATTTCCTTGGGAACGTCCGCTGATGCCATTCGCGGCTCGTCATGATTCCAGTTGTTCTGCGAGGACTCGCCCGTAGTCCTGGCAGTTGTGGTTGCCCTCGGCGGTGTCCACCAGCGCCTCTATCAGATTGAACGAACCGAGTTCCGTCATCTTCATCTTGAAGGTATGTTCCATCACGTCGAAGATCAGTGCCGGGGCGTCGCCGCTGTGGGTGTAGGAACCGAAGGCCGCTCCCAGCCTGCCCTCGAGGCCGGCCTTACCTGCCACAAACAGGAATGTCTTCATCGGCTCCGCCATGTCACGGTGGAATGTCGGCGAGCCGAATATGTAGCCCCCGTAACCACAGACATCGTCGGAGCTATTGAGTGTTGAGATCCTGTCCACCTTCGCCTCGTGGCCGGCGATGCGGACTCCCTCGGCGATGTATCGGGCCATCGTCTCGGTGTGTCCGTTCAAGCTGAAATAGGCAACTAGCACCTTCCCCATGCTCTCCCTCCTGGAATCCCTATCATGTCTCCCGACGATCTTTATACTACTCCGAGCGTCGCCGCAACTTCAATCCGGAGTTACTCGGATTCACTCTGAGAAGAGCTGTCGGCCCTCGCCGTAGACGGCCACCGGGTAGCTTGTGATATCGAACGGGTCGGCATTCCAGACGATGAACGACGCCCATTTGCCGGTTTCCAGTGTTCCCACCAAGTCGCCGATGCCAGTGATCTCGGCGTTGCGTCGTGACACCAGTTCGATCGCGGCCTGCTTCGAGAGTCCGGCTCGGGTGAACCAACGGGTCTGGAGAAACAGTTGCCGCGTCGGTGTCACCGGATGATCACTCATTAGCCCAAATTCGACACCCGATTCGAGCAGGTAGCGGATGTTACGCCAACTCTCGTGCTTCAGTTCTACCTTATAGGCAAAGGCGTCGACCGGGCCGTAGGTGACTGCGATTTTGCGCTTCTTCAGCTCATCGAACAGTCCCGGTTGGTGGACGTCCATCGCGTGTTCGATCGTTACCCTGAGGGCGAACTCGTCAACGAGTCGCAGCAGGGCGGTGATGTCGTCTATCTTGTGAGCATGGACCCGCAGCCCGACCTTACCTTCGAGGATGTCCCGCAGAACCACCTCCGCCGCCGTAAACGTGATGTCCTTCTTCTTCTCGCCTCGAGCGGCGCCATGCCGCGCTATCTTCTGGCGGACGCCGTCGAGCCGGCAGCGTAGTATCGCCAAGGCGCCCATTCGCGTCGTCGGTCGCTCCCCACTCCAGCCGCGCACCGAGATCGGATTGTAGCCAAAGGCCGCCTTGACACCGGCGCGGGTGATCAACGCCTCGGTCGTATTCGCCGCGTAATTACGTACCACCGCCGAATTGCCGCCGATGATATTGGCGCTACCGGGAACGATGCACGAGTAGAGCACTCCCATTTCGACGGCGTCTGCAAAAGCCGAGTCGTCCATCTGGATGGAATCGAGTGCGTCTGAGATGACCGTGATCGTATCCAGTTGCTCGTTGGCCTCGGTTTCGTTGCTCGGCTCACCGGCCCGGCTCATCCCGACGTGGCTGTGCGGATCGACGAAGGCTGGCGTCACCACCGCGAAGGAGCCTATCTGGCTGCCGCGTTTCCGCTTCGAGACATCGATGATCTTGTCGCCATCGAAAATCAGGTAGGCGTCCTCGATGATCGACCTGCCGGTGTAGAGCGTCGCTCCGTGTACGCAGTTCACTGTTCCTCCTCTTCGATCGCGGCCGTCTGGCAGCCCAAGCGGCCCTATGGCAAGCCTGTGCCGGGGACATCCACTTCGATGATCTCGACGCGCCCGCTGGCTCTTCTCCGCACTTCCTCCGGATTGGATGTCTCCGCCGTCATGCTGAAGAGTGTTCAGCGGTCGTCGTCGCCGAGCATGCAGGCGTAGGCTTTCGTCGCAACGCTGATCCGGCCGTGTCACTTCGCCGCCTTCACGGACGCGGAGACCCCCGGCGCTGCGCGGTGAAGACACCCAGATCGCCACCTCGGCGTCAAGGCAGATACCATCGGGCTCCGCGTTTTCGAGTTGTGCCCAGAGGCGTCTGCCGCGCCACGTGGGACTCACCGATGATTAGCCATGTGCCGTCGGGGGGTGATAACCGTCCTGTTGGAGGAAAGCCATCTCATCGGTGACGACTCGCGCCTGGCCGTTCGATTCGACCAGCACCAGCTCCATAGGTAAGAACGACTCGGTCAGGTTATCGAAGCCGAAATTACCGACGTAGGCGCGGCTCTGTGAATCGACCACCATGTCATTGCAGTTCGACGAGACCAGATTACTGAGATCGGTGACTTCCTTCAGCCCGTCTCGGTCGAGTCGGAGAAGTCGCCGGTTGACCACCGAGACCACCTGCAGGCAGCCGTCGTGGAGCCATCCGAGACCCGACGGGCGTCCTGGTATTTCGACGACCGTCTCCGACTTACCAGCAAGGTCGACCGTCATCACCCGGTGGAAATGCATGTCTGAGAACAACAGCCTACCTTGGTGCCAGCGTGAACCCGCGC
>CAZLUE010000048.1:0-9616 GCA_964562625.1 uncultured Dehalococcoidales bacterium
GTGGGGCTCACTGACAACAGTGCCATCGCCGAAGCGCTTGCCGCGCGGATGCGGGTGGCAATTGATGACGATGGTTCCGCTTTCAGCAATGTCCGGCAAACACTGGTCACCGGCCGTCCGGTCTATCGCGTGGACGGGCCTGGCGAGGACCATTTCTTCTACCACTCGGAGCGCTACGGTCGGCAGGCCGTCTGGCTGACGATCAGTGTTTCCAACCCGCTTGACGTGCTCGAGGAAACGGTCAAATACTACTAGCCGGCTGGTGAACAGAGGATAGATTGCCGCGGAGCGAAGACAGAATGGGTAAATGGGCAGCAACGTGGACACCGGTTACATAGCACTCTTCCTGGCGGCGGTGGCAGCGCTCTATTCGACGGGCGCTTTCGTCATTGGGCAGCGGATCAAGAATCAGGCGCTGCTGCGAAGTGCCGGGAACGGACTTATCGCTACCTTTGCTTTGGTCTCGCTGTCGGTTGCCGTCCTTCTCTACGGGATTGCGACACATGATTTCAGCAACACCTACATCGCCTCGTACACCAGTACCGACATGTCGCTTCCGTACCTCGTCAGCGCTCTCTGGGCGGGTAACGACGGATCGTTGTTGTTCTGGGCGTGGCTTGTCAGCCTGTTCGCTTTCGTTTCGCTGCTGGTGAACCGATCAAAGGCGAGGGAATTGGTGCATTACTCGTCGGCGGTGATGATGGGTACCGCCGCCTTCTTCGTAATTGTCGTCATCACCGCGGCCAGTCCGTTCGAGACGTTGGCGTCGCCGCCAGTGGATGGGATGGGCCTTAACCCTTTGCTCAGGAATCCGGGCATGTTGATCCACCCACCCATGTTGCTCGGCGGCTACGTTGGCTTCTCCGTCCCATTTGCCTTCGCGATTGCCGCCTTGATCAGCGGCCGCCTCGGCGACGAGTGGATCGTCATCATTCGGCGCTGGGTGTTGGCCGCCTGGATGATGCTCGGAATCGGGAATCTGCTCGGTGCCTGGTGGGCATACGTCGAGCTTGGTTGGGGCGGCTATTGGGCTTGGGACCCGGTCGAGAACGCTAGCCTAATGCCGTGGCTAGTGATGACTGCCTTTCTGCACTCGGTGATGATGCAGCGCCGTCGCGGGATGCTGAAAATGTGGAACATGTCGCTGGTCATTCTTGCCTTCGCTCTCTGCATTGTCGGCACCTTCCTGACGCGGAGTGGCGTCCTCTCGTCGGTGCACAGCTTCGCCGCTTCGCCACTTCTTGGTAGTCTCCTGTTGTCATTCATCGGGGTTATCCTGATCGGCGCCTTCGGCCTGCTCTACTACCGAAGCGGATGGCTCACCAGTAAGTCCGAAATGGAATCCATTGTTTCCCGGGAGAGTACTTTCCTGCTGAATAACCTGCTCCTGATCGGCGCCGTCTTCACCATTCTGCTGGGGACTTTTTTCCCGGTGATTTCGGAGGCAGTTCGCGATGTCAAGATCAGCGTTGGTCCGCCATTCTTCGACCAGGTCACCGGTCCGATCTTCCTGGCGATCATCCTACTCGCTGGCATCTGTACCCTTGTCGGTTGGCGGCGCACCTCTCGCAGCAACCTGTTGCACAATTTCCTTTGGCCGGCAACCGCCGCCTTCGCCACGGGCATGGTTCTCTTCGTTACTGGGACTCGCCAGTGGTATCCGTTGCTGTCGTTCATCGTCTTTGCCTTCGTCCTCAGCACGATTTTCTACGAGTGGTTTCGTGGCACTGTCGCCCGCCGCCGGATGCACGGCGACAACTACCTCAAGGCGTTCTGGAGACTTATCATAGACAACCGGCCGCGCTACGGCGGTTATGTCGTTCATATTGCCATTATCCTGATGGCGATGGGTGTCGTCGGTTCCACTTTCTACGAAACTGAGCAGGACGCCGTTCTTCGGCCGGGCGAGTCGATGACAATCAATGACTACACCCTCCAGTTCGAAGGTATCGCTATCGAAGTCACCGCTAGTCGGGAAATCACCAGGGCGGTGATTGCTGTCTACCGGGGAGACAACTTTGCCGTTCGGCTGACCCCGGAGAAGCACTTGTACCGTAACTACGAACAGGCAGTCACTGAGGTTGCCATTCGCTCGACCCTGGTCGAGGACCTCTACGTGATTCTGATCGACTCGCAGGCTGATGACATCGCTTCGTTCAAGGTAATGGTCAACCCGATGGTAAAGTGGATATGGATCGGCGGCTGGGTGTTCGTCGGCGGTGGACTGCTGGCTTTCTGGCCGGAAAGGCGCAAGTTGCAGGCCCTGGCGGAATGACCGTGGAGGAATCAGGGAGATGACGTCAAACAGGCTGTTTAGGGATTTGGTTGACTTTTCCGGGATGGGGTTCCGGTGAGTATTTTTTTCGCGATTTTGCTGACCGTGGTCGCCTTCGGCTGTGTCGTCTATCCGCTTCTCTGTCGCTCTCGTCACGCGGGCACCGGCGGTATCGCCGGTGCCGCAGGTGATGAACCTGTCGACGAATTGCTGAGGCGGCGCGACACTACCTACTCGATGATCAAGGAAATCGAGTTCGACTATCTTTCCGGCCTGCTTTCTGAAGATGACTATCGTGACTTCACAGCTCGTTATCGCGGCGAGGCGATTTCAATTCTGAAGAGCATCGATCAGGTTGGGATGATCGGTGACGATGCGGATGCTAAGATCGAGAGCCAGGTGGCCGCGATGCGCCAAGAAAAGCAGCGCTTCTGCCCCCAGTGCGGCGTGGCATGGCGGCCGGCGAACCACTTCTGTGCCAACTGCGGGGCCAGTCTTCCACCGAGGGTGGACGATTGATCAGGGGTATTACTGCTCTGGCGATGGCCTGTGCGCTGATATTGTCGGGAATCGCCTGGGCGGCCGATGGTGACGCTACCATCAAAGGGCTGGTCACCAACAGCGGTACTGATGGCGGCGGCAGCGTCACCGGCCTTGAAGTCACATTGAATCGTTACCTTGGAGACAGCCTCGACGATTCGCGGCAGGTCGTCATCGGGGAAGATGGTTGGTACGCTCTTGATGGTGTGTCTACCAGACCGACATACATCTACCAGGCATCGCTCGTGTACCAGGACGCTGGGTATTGTAGTGATTTCACGTTCTTTGATCAGAGTGAAGCCGACGTTGTCGCCGATGTTGTTGTCTACGACACTACCACTAGCGACGAAACTATCAGGATTTCCAAGTGGCACATCATCGCTCAGGTTGAGGGCGGCGAACTCTACGTCCTAGATGTCTACAACGATAGAGCGTCGGCTGCGGGTCGCACATAGGTAGCGTTACCTAATGTCGGTTCGGGAACCCCGGGTTGTCCGTTCCACAAAGCGCGCGGCGATGCTTAGGAGAGGTGAGCGATGACGGCTGTCGGGGGTTTTGTCGGTTACTCCGATGGCGAATCAGATGTCGTCGCCGCGCGACGGCCGAACTGCTTGACTAATCAGCCGTCAGGGCGTTGTTGATTGCCTCGATGGTAAATTGGATATCATCGTTGGCGTGCGCCAGCGAAATAAAGGCTGCCTCAAACTGCGACGGTGGCCAGTAGACGCCGCTGGCCAGCAGTTGGCTGTGGAAATGCGCGAAGGCGGTGGTGTCGCAACGCGACGCCGTCTCGAAATCAGTCACCGGGTCAGCGGTGAAGAAAACGGTCATCAGTGACCCCACCTGCGAAAGGCGAATCGGGACGTCGGCCTTTTCAGCGGCGGCGACGATACCGTCCGCCAGGGAGACAGACTTCATCTTCAGTTGATCATAGACGCCGTGCTCGCCGAGCCGGCGCACCGTTTCGATGCCGGCCGTCATCGCCAGCGGGTTACCGGACAGCGTCCCCGCCTGGTAGACCGGGCCCACCGGGGCCATCATCTCCATGATGTCGCGCCGCCCGCCGTAGGCGCCGACCGGCAGGCCGCCGCCGATGATCTTGCCGAGACAGGTAAGGTCAGGGATGACGCCGAGTAGCTCCTGGGCGCCTCCGTAGGCGACCCGGAACCCTGTGATGACCTCGTCGAAGACCAGTAGCGTGTCCTCTTGTCTGGTGAGATCACGCAGACCTTCGAGGAAACCCGGCGCTGGGGGGACGATACCCATGTTCGCTGCAATCGGCTCGATGATGACGGCGGCGATCTCGTCGCGGTGCTTGGCAAAGGTCTCCTCGACGGCGGCGAGGTCGTTGTAGGCAACGACCAGGGTCGTTGCCGCACAGGCTTCAGGGACGCCCGGTGAATCGGGAATCCCGAGTGTTGCCATGCCGGAACCGGCCTTTGCCAGCAGGCCGTCGGAGTGGCCGTGATAGCCGCCGGCGAACTTGATGACCCGGTCGCGTCCGGTGAAGGCACGGGCGAGACGCAGCGCGGACATCGTTGCCTCGGTGCCGGAACTGACGAAACGGACCATCTCGATCGACGGCATCGCCTGCGTGACCATCTTTGCCAGCGTCGTTTCCAGTTCGGTCGGGGCACCGAAACTGGTGCCCCGGGTGGCCGCTTCAGTGACGGCGGCGATGACGGTGGCATCGGCGTGGCCGAGTATCATCGGGCCCCAGGAGCAGACGTAGTCCAGGTAGCTGTTGCCGTCCTCGTCGTAGAGGCAGGCTCCCTTTCCACGGGCGATGAACGGCGGGTTGCCGCCGACTGCCTTGAAGGCGCGTGCCGGGCTGTCGACTCCACCGGGCAGGACCCGCCGCGCCTCTTCGAAAAGTTTGCCGGAGCGTTCCAGATTCATTGCGATACCCCTTACTCGTTCACCAACCAGCCGGCGACGTCCTTAGCGTGATAGGTCAGGATTAGATCAGTGCCGGCGCGCTTCATCGCCGTCAGTGTTTCGAGGACGATACGGCGCTCATCGAGCCAACCACAGTTTGCCGCCGCCTTGACCATTGAATACTCGCCACTGACGTTGTAGGCGGCAAGCGGACAGTCGAAGCGGTCGCGTACTTGCCGGATGACGTCGAGATAGGCCAGTGCCGGTTTCACCATGACGATGTCGGCGCCCTCGGCGATGTCCTGTTCGACTTCACGCATTGCCTCGCGAGCATTGGCTGGGTCCATTTGGTAGGCGCGGCGGTCGCCGAACTGTGGCGTTGAGCCGGCGGCCTCGCGGAACGGTCCGTAGTATGCAGAAGCATACTTGGCGGCGTAGGTCATGATTGGGATGTTGCCGGCGCCGATCCTGTCAAGCGCTTGCCGGATTGTGGCGATCCGGCCGTCCATCATGTCTGACGGACTGACGATGTCGGCGCCGGCCTCGACGTGGGAGAGCGCTATCCTTACGAGCAGCGGCAGCGTCGCATCGTTGTCGACGGCGCCGTCGACAACGATGCCGCAGTGCCCGTGGCTGGTGTACTCGCAGAGACAGACGTCGGTGATGACGACCAGCTCGGGGACTGTCTGTTTGATGATTCGAATCGCTTGCTGGACGACGCCATCCGGGTCGTAGCCCGCGCTACCGGTATCGTCTTTCGACTGCGGGATGCCGAACAAGAGCACCGCCGGAATGCCGAGTCGAGCGATCTGTTCGATCTCTGGGGAGAGACGGTCGGGTGAGAAACGTGATATCCCCGGCATTGAGGTAATCTCACTGGTGATGCCACTGCCTTCCTCGACGAACATCGGGTAGATGAGATCGGTGGTCGCTAGTTGGTTCTCCCTGACCATAGCGCGCAGTGTTTCGTTGCGGCGCAGGCGGCGAAGGCGTAACTGCGGAAAGATTGCCATCAGTCGTTTACTCTCCTAGTAAAATGTTCTTCCAGTGCTGCTACTAGCCCGATAATCGTATGTTCCTTCGCGACGATGTCGACCCTGAGGCCGGCGGTGGCGGCAGTGCTTGCCGTTTTCGGACCGATGCAGGCGATGACGGTCCGGTTGACGGAGTCGATATCGACGTTGCCGGCGAGAGTGCCAACTAGGTTGGTTACCGTCGACGAACTGGCGAAGGTGATCGCGTCGATCTCGCCGTCGGCGAGCAGTTGCCTGGCCATGGCGACGCTTTCGGTGGGTGTTACGGTGCGGTATGCGAGCACCTCGTTAACGGTTGCGCCGAGTCCGCTTAGTCTATTGCTCAGTGCCGTGTCGGCGATGTCGGTACGAGGCAGCAGCAGGCGCTTGTTGGCCACCTCCGTTGCCTCCAGCGCCGTGACCAGTCCTTCGCCAGTATTGACTTCAGGTACGAGGTCGGCGACGATACCGCGTTCTTTGAGCAGCGCCGTTGTTGCCGGTCCGATTGCGGCCACGCGGATCTCGTCCAGGTTCCGTGCATCCCTGTCGAGCGTGTCCAGTCGTCCGAAGAAGGCGTCGACGCTGTTGGCGCTTGTGAAGATGACCCATTGGTAACTGTTGATCTCCGTTATCGCACGGTCGAGGTCGGCGGTATGCTCCGCCGCCCGGATGTCGATCATCGGCAGCTCTATCGGATCGGCGCCGTGCTCAGCGAGCCGCTGGCTCAGGACGTTCGCCTGGCTCCGCGATCGGGTCACCAGTACTGTCTTGCCGAACAACGGTCGGCGGTCGAACCAGGCCAGCTTGTCACGTAGCCGGACTACCTCGCCGACGATTACTATCGCCGGTGGGCCAAGACCTCGCTCGCGGACAATGCCGGTGATGTTCGCCAGCGTTCCAGTAACGGTCACCTGGCCTGGTCGGGTGCCGTCGTGGGTCACTGCTACCGGCGTCGTCGCCGGACGACCGTTGGTGACCAACTGCTCGATGATTTCCGGCAGGTTCTGCATTGCCATTAGGATGACCAGCGTGTCGACGCCGCTGGCGAGTTTGTCCCAGTGGATGGTGGAGTCCGGCTTGGCCGGGTCCTCGTGGCCGGTGATGACGGCGAACGATGAAGCGACCCCGCGATGAGTTACCGGAATACCGGCGTGAGCGGGCACGGCCACCGCGGAAGAGATCCCGGGTACGATTTCGAATGGAACCGATTCGGCTTGCAGCGCATCCGCTTCTTCGCCGCCGCGTCCAAAGACGAACGGATCGCCGCCCTTGAGTCGAACGACCGTCTTGCCCGCCTTGCCTTTGTCGACCAGCAGCCGGTTGATTTCATCCTGGGTGTGGGTATGTTCACTGGTCGCCTTGCCTACATAGACCAGTTCGGCCTCGTCCGGCGCCGCCGCCAGCAGCCGCTCGTCGATCAGCCGGTCGTATACGACCACCTCAGCCCCCTGCAGACGCTTTAGTCCTTTGACCGATATCAATTCGGGGTCGCCTGGACCGGCGCCGACCAGATAAACTTTTCCGCCGTTCATTTCGTTGCTGGCTTACCGAGCAGTTCCCGTGCTCCATTTCGGACCATCGTTTCGGCCAGCGCCACTCCGATTTTTTCCGGAGAGGCGGCGTTGCCGTTGATCCTAGCCCGGAGTATCTTATTCCCTGATGGATCGGCCACCATACCCTGGAGTTCCAGCACGTCACCGGAAATTGTCCCCAGCGCCGCGATTGGGACTGTGCAACTGCCACCGAGGCCACTTAGGAAAGCTCGTTCCGCGGTGATGCACCGCCAGGCCGGCTGGTTGTTGAGCGCTGCCAGCAACTCGTTAGTTTCATCGTCGTCGGTTCGGCTTTCGATTGCCAGGGCACCTTGACCGGGCGATGGCAGAAAGTGTTCGGCAGGCAGGTACTCGGCAATCTGCCCAGTACAGTCCAAGCGCGCCAGTGCTGCTGCCGCCAGCACCGCGCCGTCGACCGTGCCGTTGGTAACCTTACGCAGCCGGGTATCGACATTCCCCCGGGTATTGACGATCTCCAGATCCGGTCGTGCTTCTTTGATCTGAATCGTCCGTCGCAGACTGCCGGTACCGATCCGCGTCCCCGTCGGCAGATCCGCCAGCGGTGCCCTGGCAACCAGCGCGTCCCGTGGGTCCAGCCGCTCGGTCACCGCCACTATCGCCAATCCGTCGGGCATTACCGTCGGTACATCCTTCAGACTGTGGACGGCGAAATCGATTCGCTTGTCAAACAACGCCTCTTCCAGTTCCTTGACGAAAACGCCGATTCCAGGTATGCGGTGCAGCGGCGACCGGCGGTCACGGTCACCGGCGGTCGTAACCTGTCTGACGGCAATTTCGTATGACGGAAAGGTCTCCGTCAGTCGTGCCACCACCGTGTCCGTCTGTATCATGGCGAGTCGGCTGGCGCGTGTCCCGGCGATCAATCGCTGTGGCATCGGTTACTTGCCTTATCCCATCCGAAGAGTAGTCGCTCACTTAGTTTCGTCAGGGCACCGGATAGACTCTCTGGCAGAATCGCGATTTTCTCGTGCACCGACACCGGCGCCGTCTGGTGGTTGACCCCTGTCAGGCTGACGTGCATTTCGCTGGTCTCCTCTTTGCAGTCGTTGTCATTCGGAGGGACGTGCTTTCAGACCGTCGAGCAGCACCGATTTCGCTTTTTCAGTCTCGCCGCGGCTCACCAAGTCGAGTAATCGATCGATATCGAGCGCTGCCTGCCACGTTTCCCTCTCGACGGCCTCCCCGTTTCGCCTGACTTCGCTGCGAACTTCGCCGACCATCCGCACCAACGCAGCGTACTCCTCTCCGAACTGCTCCTCTAACCGGCTGCGCAGTTTGCGCGCCAAGGCAGGACTTCGGCCGGCGGTCGAGATTGCCAGTGTGACGTCACCGCGGTGCACGTATGAAGGGACGATGAAATCGGATAATTCGGGGACGTCGATGACGTTGACCAATACGCCCGACCGGCGCGCTTCGCAGGCGACGGTGCGGTTGATGGCATCGTCGCCGGTGGCGGCGATCACCAGTCTCGCTCCGGTCAGATCACCGTCTCGATACGCGCGGCGGTTGACGGAGATTTCGCCGCCAGCGGCCATTTGTTCGATTTCGGGGCAGCACTCCGGACTGACGACACGGACATCACCACCGAATTCGTGGAGCATCCTCACCTTGCGTAGCGCCACCCGGCCGCCGCCAACAACCAGACAGTACCCGCTGTGGCAACCGCTTAGGTCAAGGAGCATTGGATAGTAGACTGGTGATCGATCTTCGCTAGTCATATCTGGTACCTGACAATGGTCCTTTTGAATTCCTTGGTGCTGAACAGGATTTGCGGTTCGTCGAGGCCGGTGTTGGCGGCTGCCGCGGTGGCGATCCGTCGGCAGCCTTCGGGCGTCTTGCCGTGCATCATCGCGAACAGGTTGTAAGGCCAATCGTGGTTGGTCTTTCGTTCGTAACAGTGGCTGACTTCGGCCAGCGCCACCAGGCGTCGTCCAGCGTCGTCGACCTGGTTGGTGGTCACCGTCCAGCAAGCCATTCCGTTGCCCTCGAAGTCGACCTGCCGGTGGTTGACCGATGCCTCGTAGTGTCGTATTACACCACGGTTGAGTATTTGGCTCTCCTTCCGGTTGGTGTCAGGTTATTCTTGACGATAGCGCCGCGGCAAAGCGAAGTCAAATCGCCCGGCGCAGGTCAGCGATGTAGTGGGCCACCTCGCTGAAACCGGTTCCAGCAGGCGACTTAGCGGTGTAGCTGGCAGCTTGGTCGATTGCTATTGTCAATTCACGGTCCAGCAGCGGGTTCGGTATCAGTACGCTGTTGGTGAAGAGTTCGAACAGTGACAAGTCGGTAGCGGAATCGCCGAAGACCATGATGTCATCCGGTGACAGGTCACCGTC
>CAZLUE010000049.1:0-9240 GCA_964562625.1 uncultured Dehalococcoidales bacterium
CACGGTGGTGGGCGTTTCGTCGAAGGGGGCAGCGGCTCAGACACCAATCCGACATTCGCACATTGGCGCGGAGCTGAGAACGATAGGTATCCTGGCGGTGCTGATGGTGATTGTCTTAGTCGTACTGAAACTGGTTATCGGCTAGTTCTGTCACGATGGTGGGGCTGACCATGGACTTCAAGGCGGCGATGGTCAGGCTGGCTAAGCATCTCACCGGTGAGATCACGGACCGAAGGGTACTGGAAGCGATGGCCCGTGTGCCGCGGGAGAGCGAGGGTCTGGCATGTGAGGATCGTCATATCCCGATTGGGTACGGACAAATGATCTCACAGCCATACATAGTTGCTCTCATGACTGAGAATCTGGAGTTAACCGGTGACGAGAAGGTGCTCGAACTCGTCAGCGGTAGTGGTCACCAGACGGCGATTCTCGCCGAACTGGTGCGCTAGGTGGTTACCACTGAGCGGCTGCAGACACTAACGGAGGAAGCGGAGAGGACGCTGCACAGTCTGGGTTACAGTAACGTCAGGTTGTATCATGCGAAAGAAACACTGGGTTGGCAACGCGAAACCCCTTATGACGCGATCATCGCCACGGCCGGTGCGCCGGAGGTTCCCGAGGGGCTGGTCGACCAACTGGTGATCGGTGGGCGACGACTGGTAATTCCAGTTGGGTCCCATCCGCAGCAGGAGTTGTGCCGCATGACGCGTTGCAAGAACGGGAACGAGATTGAGACTATGGGCGCATGCCGCTTCGTTTCGCTGGTTGGCCGGAGAGCCTGACCGACATAGTCGGTTCGGCGGGACGAAGCGATCTGACCCGGGCCGCGTAGCGTGGCGCTCGCCGGAGACGGCCGAAATCAACAAGCAGAGGAGAAGACATGGAAGTATTGGACGCCATTTCGACAAGACGGAGCATTCGCCGCTACAAGGGTACTCTGATTAATGAGGCGACGCTGGAAAAAGTCCTCGAAGCTGCCCGCTGGGCGCCGTCGTGGGCCAACACGCAATGCTGGCGCTTCGTTGTCGTTCGCGACGACGGTCTCCGTGCAGGGCTGGTGCAAGCACTAAGCGAAAACAATCCAGCCACCAAGGCACTCCAGAATGCTCCGGTGACCATCGTTGCCTGCGCCAAGCTGGAACGGTCCGGCTACTACCACGGCGAAGCGCAGACAGTGAGAGGTGACTTTTACATGTTCGACGTTGCCCTAGCGATGCAGAACCTGGCATTGGCCGCCCACGCGCTGGGTCTGGGGACGGTGCATGTCGGAATGTTCGACCATGAGAAGGTTGGTCAACTGCTCAATGTCCCCGACGGATACGTCGTCGTCGAGTTGACGCCGCTCGGCTATCCCGATCGCGAGGCGATGGCGCCTCCCAGGAAGGAGTTGACGGAGATCGTCGTCTATGACCGGTTCACTGAGTAGACAATCGGCAGTGGACATGACCGGGGCGGTTTTCGTCCCCCGTCCTGTCCGGTTACCGAGTGGCCGAACGCTAACTATAATGACAATGCTAGTGACTCAGCACTGGGAAGGCAGCTAAATGGCAGACTACGGACTCGACACGATTCGCAATCCTGTTCTCCTGTCGCATAACGGGGCGGGGAAAACGTCTCTGGCAGAGGCGATGCTTTTCAATGCCAAGGCAGTCAACCGGTTGGGTAAGGTTGACGACGGCAGTTCCACGTCGGATTTCGATCCCGAGGAACAGAAGCGTAGCATGAGCATCAGCCTGAGCCTGCTCCCCTACGAGTGGCAGGGCACCAAGGTCAACATTATCGACACACCAGGCTATCTCGATTTCGTCGGCGAGGTCAAGTGCGGGATCCGGGTTGCCGAGGGCGCCGTCATAGTCGTCTGCGGCGCTTCAGGTGTAGAGGTCGGCACCGAACAGGTCTGGTCCTATGCCGAGGAGGCTGGCCTGCCTCGACTGATGGTTATAAACAAAATGGACCGGGAGAACGCCAACTTCGCACAAACCGTCGAGGCGATTCAGAACAAATTCGGCCGGAAGTGCGTACCCATCCAGATGGCAATTGGCGACCATAACGATTTTAGAGGCATCGTCGATCTCTTGACGATGAGGAGCTGCACCGGGACGGACGCCGCGGAGGGCGACATACCCGAGGACCTGCAGAGCGAAGTAGACACACTCCGTGAGCAGATGATCGAAGCGGCCGCCGAAGCAGATGACAATCTCATCGAGAAATATCTGGGAGGAGAAGACCTCTCCCGGCAAGAACTGACCGACGGTCTACGACAGGGTGTTGTCGACGGCAAGATAGTCCCGATTCTGGTGACTTCCGCCCTGAAGAACATCGGCGTCAGCCAGTTGATGGACGCAATCGGCAGCTATCTTCCGTCACCGGGAAACGGGGAATACGCCCTCGTCACCGCCGATGGCGGGCAAGAGACAGTAAAACCTGCGGCCGACGGTCCGCTAGCGGCGATCGTCTTCAAGACCACCGCCGATCCATACGTCGGTAAGCTCACCTACTTTCGTGTCTTTAGCGGCACCCTCAGCAGTAGCTCGCAGGCCTGGAATTCGACGCGCGAGGAGAACGAGAGAATCGGCCAGGTCTTTATGATGCGAGGTAAGAACCAGGAACCGACGCAGCAGATTCGCTCCGGCGACATTGGAGCGGTCGCCAAGCTGAACGTGACGGCGACCGGTGACACACTGGCGACAAAGGAGAACCCGGTACGACTCGTCCCCGTCCTGTTCCCGTCGCCCATTTTCAGCGAATCGGTCTCTCCGAAGACCAAGGCAGACCTAGACAAGCTCGGCTCGTCACTGGCCAAGCTGGCTGAAGAGGATCCGACGTTCGAGGTGCGCCGTGAGATCAGCACCAACGAAACGATTATCTCCGGCATGGGCGACACCCAGCTGGACGTTGCCGCCGAGAGGATGGAGCGTAAGTTCGGCGTTGGCGTCGAGCTGGCGACTCCGAGGGTTCCCTACAAGGAGACAATAGCGACGGCAACCAAAGCCGAGTACAAGCACAAGAAACAGACCGGCGGGCACGGGCAATACGGTCATGTTCGGCTGGAACTGGAGCCGTTACCGCGCGGTGCTGGTCGAGAGTTCGCTGACAAAATCGTCGGTGGCTCGGTACCGAAGAACTACATTCCGGCTGTCGAGAAAGGCTTCAACGAGGCAGTGCAGGGGGGCGTTCTCGGTGGCTTTCCGGTCGACGACATCAAGGTGACCCTCTATGACGGTAGTTTCCACCCGGTTGATTCATCGGAGATCTGTTTCAAGATCGCCGGCGCGGGTGCAATGAGGATAGGGCTGACCGACGGTCAGTCGGTACTTCTTGAGCCGGTGGTTGATTTGACGATCAAGACACCCGAAGAATACACCGGCGACATCATCGGCGATCTCAATACGAAGCGTGCCCACGTGCAGGGGATGAACCCGGAAGATGGCGTAAACGTGGTAGATGTCCGAGTGCCGCTGGCGGAAGTACAGCGCTACGCGATATCACTGCGGTCGCTCACCCAAGGTAAGGGCACCTTCACGATGAAGTTCAGTCACTACCAGGAGGTCCCGGCAGTGGTTTCCCAGAAGGTCGTCGCCGAGCGACAGGCAGCTAAGGAGAGGGCCTGACCCTCGGACCACTCTCGACAAAGAAAGAGAGGGGGTGCGGTAAACAGCCCCATCTCTTTCTTCTTGATTCAGATCAGGACGGGTCAAGCAAGCAAGCCTTTTACCTTTTCCTTGAAGGCCGGAATCACCTTCTTCCAGTCACCGACGACGCCGAACGCGGCTTCTTTGAAGATGTTGGCTTCCGGATCACGGTTGATCGCTACAATTGTCTTCGAGCCGCCACAGCCGGCGAGGTGCTGGCTGGAGCCGGAGAGGGCCACCGCGATATAAACGTCCGGAGAGACTATCTTGCCGGTCAAGCCGACTTGGATGGTGTCCGGTACCCATCCGTTGTCACACGCCGGCCGACTCGCGCCGAGTGCTCCCCTGAACACCTTTGCCAGTTCTTCTAAGTCCTTGAACCCCTCCGGGCCGCCCATACCGCGTCCGCCGGAGACGATAATGGCGGCGTCCTCGAGTTTGATACCTTCGACTTCCTCGAGAACCGTCTCGACGACGTTGACACGAACCGATGAGGCGTCGAGGTCGGCATCGACGGTGACGACCTCCCCCTTGCGGGAGTCGTCGCGTACTAGGGGTTCACCCGCCTTGACGCGAAGCGTTGCCATCTGCGGTAGCGAGTCGGTCGTAAAGATCGCCCGGGCACTGCCGCCATAGACAGGTTTGGTCTGCAGCAGTTGCCTGGAATCGAGGTCGATCGCCAACTCGACGCAGTCCATCGAGACGGCGGTATCGAGCCGGAAGGCGAGACGTGGTGCGAGGTCCCGGCCAATCGAAGTCTGCCCCAAGAGCATGACCCTAGGCGGTGCTTCGCTGGCAACTCTGGCCAACACCGCCGCGAAGGAATCGGTCTGATAGTCCTTGAGTAGCGCGTCTTCGACGACGTAGACCTTATCGGCCCCGGAGGCGATCGCCTCCGGGGCAAGACCGCTGACATCGCTACCGACGAGCACAGCGCTGAGTTCTTCGCCGAGATCATCGGCCAGTTTTCGGCCGGCACCGAGAAGCTCGGCGGCAATCGCCGCCAGCTTACCGTCAGCGGTTTCAGCCAGTATCATGACTCCCTTGTCATCAGCCATGTGATATTCCTCCTTGATTCGGAAATTGGCAGCCGCCCGAGGCGGTTAGATCAGTTTTTCCTCTGAGAGTCTGACGGCCAGATTGGCGCCAGCTTCTTCTTCGTTCTCGCCCTCGACGATCTCACAGGTGCCCTCACGAACCGGCTGGAAAAGTCTGAGCATCTGCATGCGCCGTCCGGCGGCGCCCACTTCCGACGATTCGACGCCGATATCGGCCGTGGTCCAGACGATTGGGTCCTTGCGCTTGGCCGACATGATTCCCTTAATCGTGGCGTAACGTGGCTCACCCAACTCGTTGCTGACGGTGAGCACCGCCGGCAGCAGGACCTCGACGACCTGGTAGCCATCGGGGACGATGCGCTCGATCCTAGCCTTGCCGTCACTGATCTCGATCTTCCTTACCAGGGTGACGCTGGGTAGACCCAGAATCTCGGCGACGCCAGAACCGACCTGTCCGCCGTCGGAGTCGGCAGCCTGGCGTCCAAACAAGATGAGATCGTACTCGCCGATCTTCTTGATAGTAGCCGCCAGGGCAACCGCGGTCGAGGCACCATCACCACCGCCGAAAGCGGCGTCCTCGAGGAGCACCAGTTCGTCGGCGCCCATCGAAAGCGGCTTCTTGACGACGTCGCGTAGCAGACCGGTACCGAGGCTGACGGCGGTTATCTTACCGCCGACGGTATCCTTGATCCGCAGGGCCGCTTCCACCGCCTGCTCATCGAACGGGCTGATGACCGGTGGCACTCCGGACGGCGGGATGACCGAGTTGGTGGCGGTGTCGATCTTGAAGCTGGCAGGGGGCGCTTCGGGATCATTCACCTGCTTGACACAGACAACCATGTTCATCGTGCGGAGTCCCTCCTTCTGCACAAAGTTCACTGAATCAAAGAGTGTGGAACCAATCAACTTTAGCATCAACCGAAATTGAGCGTCAAGTCTGAGAGGGGAGAACGACAGATTCTGGCGGGAGTAATCCTAGCGTGGGGCTGGGCGGATGCTGGCTGCCATCCCCATGGCCTCCTTCCTCACCAGGAATGGGGAATAGGAAATGAGTCCGAGGAATATCCCTGCGGTTCGCCTCCGGCAAAACGCCTAGGGTTCGCTCTTCGGGCGAACTCACCAACTCCTGCCGTAGGGCTCCCGCTACTTTGGAGTCCCCGTCCGGAGGTGGAAGGGGAGCAATTCGCGGAGCCACCTTTGACTTGCTCCAAGCAACGCTATCGAGGGTTCTCCACAGGAGAACCCCCTAGACTTCCCTCCTGTAGCCGGCTAGATGACACCATCCTGGATGAGGCGGGTGATGTCATCATCGGAGTAGCCGAGGAGACCGCCGTAGACTTCACGGTTATGCTCGCCGACTTCAGGAAAGGAGCGATCAATACTGGTCGGTGTTTTCGAGAGGCGCACCGGCCGTCCGGTGACCGGCATTGTGCCGCCATCGGGCAAGGGCACCTGATGGAGCATCTCGCGTTCTTGGATATGAGGGTTGCCCGCAACCTCGGTCTGCTCATGACACAGTCCGCAGGGAATCGGTATCTTCTCAGCGGCGGTGATGACTTCGTCGGCGGTCTGGCCGGCGACCCATTCGGCGACCACCGGGTCGACGATCTCACGATGCTCGAAACGCTTGAAATCGGAGCCAAATCGTTCGTCGTCGGCAAGGTCTTCACGCCCAATCGAACGGCAGAAACGTCGCCAGATAGAGTCGGTAATAATCGCCAGCATCACCCAGCGGCCATCCTTCGTCTGGTAGAGGTCGCTCGGACCGGTCCAGAAGCCACGGTTGCCGGCTTGTACCCGCTTCAGGCCCAATGTCTCATATTCGCCAATGATAGGCGCCATCAAGGTGATGGCCGTCTGGAGAAGGGCGGTATCGACCATCTGTCCCTCGCCGGTGGCCTGGCGATGGTAGAGCGCCGAGAGGATGCCGATGGTCGTCAGGCAGGCGGTCATGTAGTCGATATGGGGCACCTGTTCACGGGTCGGAGGAGTTCCGGGGAAACCGGAGACGGACATCGCACCCGACATGGCCTTGGCGATCTGGTCGAACCCGAGGCGATGGCTGTAAGGGCCCGTCGGGCCGAAAGCGGAGACGTGGGCGAAGACGATGTCCTCTTTGACAACGCGGAGCTTGTCGTAAGTGATGCCGATTGCCTCAGCGGCCGAGGGGCTGAAATTCTCGACGATGACGTCAGACTGGTGGATGAGCTGGTGAAGTATCTCTTTGGCGCGGTCATTGCGCTCGAAGGCGAGGGTGATGCCCCTTTTGTTGCGGTTCTGGTTGGAGAAGCCGAAGGAGGAGCCGGCGGGACTCATGAGGCCAAGGAAACGGTCCTGACCGCCGCCGGGACGCTCAACGCGAATGACCTCCGCGCCGAGGTCAGCGAGGAGCATTCCGCAGAACGGGCCCGCGATGAAACGACCGAGGTCGAGAACGCGAATACCGTCGAGTGGTCCAGTCATATGGCGACCCCCCCTGAGTGTTCGAGCGGCGCCCGGTATGGCATTGCTCTGGGGAAATGATAGCGCGTGGGACGAGTGGCGTCAACGGTGTGCACTGGGTCGGTAGATATCGGACAGTACTTCCCTTCCTACAAGATGCGTCTATCCATTCCCCGTAGAACCCTTGCGGTGTCTTGTAGCCAAGCGCCTGGTTGGACTGCACCTGTTCATGCACCACGCCCCAGGCGAGCAGGGCCGTCTGGAGCCCGCCGAAATCGGCAGACAGTCCCTCGACCTGGCAGAACTCGTCTTCGTCCGTGCGAAAAGAGCGCTCTATCTGTCCGTTACCCTATCGATGCGCTGCCGTCTCAGTCGGATCTGCCGGGAGCCGTACCAGGCGCATCACTCTCGGCAGTATAGTCTTTTCTGCTCTCATCGAAACACTGGCATATCTCCCTTTCATCTCTTTGGCTAGTATCCGATATCTGACTGATCCTATCTAGGGTGTGACCTTCGATGGTTCCACGCCGATGGGCAGGGACATCGTTTTCCGCAAGTGCGCTGAGGCCGGCAAGCGTGTCATCGCATAGCGCGGGCGCCCGAAAAAGACAGGACGGCGAACACTGCGCGTTCGTACGCCAAACAATGAGGTCGTTACGAAACCCACTCGGCGGTTGCATAACAGCGATCGCCAGTGGTCGTCCGGTTCGCGGCAAGGGCAGCTGCGGCTCAGTCGCTACAATTCCAACGCGTCGGCCAGCCTCTGGCGATGAAAGTCGGGTCCGCCCAGACAGTCGAGCAAGGTGCGCGACATTCTGGTATGCAAGACCAGGCCATACTCCATCGTCGCCCCGGTACCGGCGTGCACTTCGTGGGCATGCAGGCAGGCCTGGTGATAGGCGGTGCTGGTCGTCGCCTTCGCCAGGTGTACACTCGCCGACGCCGGCCGACCGGAGTCCAGTTTCCACAATGCCTCGTTGGTCGTCCAGCGGGCGGCGTCCAGTTGGTTCACCAGGTTGACGATGTGATCCTGCACTCGCTGGAAACGGCCGATTGGCTGTCCGAACTGAATCCTTGTCCGGCTGTATTCGACCGACAGGTCGAATACCGACTGACATCCGCCCACCTGATATGCGCAGATGATAGGTATCGATTTCTGAATGGCACGCTGCAACGCAGCCCATCCCTGACCGGGATCACCAAGCACTGCGGAAGATGGTACTTCAACGGAGTTAAACCTGACTTCGGCGCCACGGGACAGCCAACCACCCAAACTGTGCACCGACACCCCTGGTGTCCGCCTGTCCACCATGATCAGGCTTATTCCATGGGTGAATTGGCTACTCGCAGGGGTGCGCACCGCGCAGATGAAGTAGTCGGCCCCCACTGCGTCAGGCACAAAGAGCTTGACGCCGTTGAAGACAAAGCCTTCGTTCGCAGGCTCGGCAGCCATCGCCACGGACTCGGGGTTCCAGCCATAGTTGGGATCTGGCTCAGTAAGAGCCAGGGTGGCAATCCGTTCGCCGCTGCAAATCCCTGGCAGTATCTGTTGCTTCTGCCGCTCAGTCCCGGCCTCCAGCACGATCAGACTGCTCAGGACGCCTGAAGAGAAGAAAGGCCCGCCGACCGGTCCTCTGCCCAGTTCCTCAAAGAGCACCGCGGCGTCGGTCAGGCAGCTCTCCCCGCCGCCGTATTTCTCAGGGACGACCATTCCCAGCCAGCCCAATGCAGCGGCTTTCTTCCAAGTGTCCGGCGAGAAGCCAGTGTCAGTCTTGTCTAAGGCAAGGAGCGTCGCCTTGGGGCACTCGCGCTGCACAAAATCGCGGGCCATACTCTTCAACATTTCTTGTTCTTCAGTTAGTGACAGATCCATTCTTCACGTCTCCTCAGAGCGTTGTTCCAGCAGCCCTCGTGCCTAACCGGTGGTTTACCTCGGTCGATTGGCGCGATCCACCTAGTCCCTTACCTCGACAGCCGCCTGCGGGGCGACCCGTCCGATGCCGATCCTGCGGGACATCTCAATCTTCTGGATATCAGTTGTGCCTCCGGGATGCAAGGCGACGATGCTGCCCCTCTGGTGCACCTCCAATCGGCCCTGCCAGACCGTC
>CAZLUE010000050.1:0-9165 GCA_964562625.1 uncultured Dehalococcoidales bacterium
GACAGGACAAGGTCAATGTTAAGCTAAGATTGGGTTCTACTGTTCTCGAGTGGTCGGGTATCGCGGATTCTAGCACACTTTCATTAGTGACAGCCACCGGTGTTGAGACGAACACCTCAACCGGGGTCCGGTATCCCAGGGACTGGTGGAGAAACTCGGTAGGGAGGTATCCAGTTGCAACGGATGATGACTTGTCTCCCAGTTCATGTTTTACCCTCCGCCATGATACATAATAGAATGTAGTCGAACCGCATCCGACGACTTGATTCGCCGCACCGATAGGCGGGCGGTCTTGCAGGGGAGAGGACACTAGATGACCAACAGGATTATTGCCGGTGTACTAGTGGTGTTGGTGCTGGCGGCGGCGATGGCCGGCGTCTATGCGCACCGACTCACCGGGGAGATCGACTCGCTTGCAATGGAGATCGACTCGCTTGCAGTGGAGATCGTCTCGCTTACTGAAAAGATCAGCGCCCTCGATGGCGAGCTGGCGGTATTGCACGGTGAACAGGAGCAACAGGCGAAGGGTATCGAGACTGTCAGTGACGCCTTGGCAACTCTCGATGAGATATCTGCCACCAGTCTCGGGTCGCTCGACGTCCGGTTGCGAGCCAGCATCGATCGAATTGCCGCCTCCGAGGCGGCGGCAAAGGAGACGAAAGCAGGCATTGAGGATATCGAACGGGATGTCACCGGCCTCGGCGCCGAGATCAAACAGGTCGACGCCAACGCGCCACTGCGGGCCGATGAGGTCTACTCTTCGGTCAGCCGTGGGGTAGTCGAAGTGACCGACGGGACGTTCACAATCGGTACCGGCTTTGTCTACGACGGTAACGGGCATATCGTCACCGCCAATCACGTTATCGAAGACCTCGACGAGATATACATCGTCCTCTCCGACGGCCGTCTCTCAGCGGCAACAGTAGTCGGCGTGTCATACTTGAGTGACGTTGCCGTTCTGCAACTGGAAACGGAGATGAATATCAGCCCGCTGGCGCTGGCCGACTCCAGCCTCTTGGAAGCAGGCGCATCGGTAGTTACCATCGGCAGTCCGTTCAACCTCGCCGGATCAATAACGTCCGGCGTCGTCAGTCAGGTTGACCGCTTCCAGGAGATCGGAAGCGTTGAGGACGCCCGCTGGATCGCCAACCTGATTCAATTCGACGCCGCCGCCAACTTCGGTAATTCCGGCGGACCGCTATTCAACGCCGACGGTGAAATCCTAGGCGTCATCATTGCCCGCATCGGCCCAGAAAGCGGTGAGGGCATCTCCTACGCCGTCTCGGCAAATAAGGTACGACGGGTCGCCGATGCCATCATCAGCAACGGCGCTTTCGACTACCCATCGCTCGGTATCCTCGGCAGCGACCTTACTCCTGAGTTGGCCATTCAGATCGGCCGTGACAATGTACGCGGCGTCGTCGTCGGCAGCGTTACGCCGGCGGGACCGACCTGGCAAGCCGGGATCATGGCAAACGACATCATTGTCGCCATCGACGGGACGAGAATCAGTGACATGGCCGGACTGACGGCCTACCTCGGAGAGTACACCAGCCCTGGCGACTCGGTGAATGTCGAATTGGAAAGGAACGGCGTCAGCCTGGAACTAACGACCGTGCTGGGCACCCGCTAGGCTTGCGAGGATTCCGCCCGCCGGAGATGGCTGTCACCAGTCAGTCAAGACGGCGGATGCGGCCGGCAAAGACGAGCACCACCAGTGTCACGACGACGAGTCCGATAGCGAAACTACCGACCGCCAACTGGACGCTGGTTGCGTCGGCAAGAAATCCGGCAGCGAAGATGCCTAAATTAACGACGCCGAATTGCATCATCATGATGCTCATCACCCGTCCCAAGTAGCGGGGATCGACGTAGTACTGGACCAAGGTGACGACTATGGTCATCTGAACGCCCTGTCCAGCTCCGACGACAATGATCAGTCCGAGCGAGAGCGGCCACGATTCGGAGAAGGAAAAGCCGACCAAGGCGAGACCCAGCACTAAGCTGCCCCCCATCAGTATCAGGCCGCGCCGTTTGTTGGGCAGCGACGCCAGCACCAAGGTGGCGGCGACAGCCCCAATCCCTGAAAAGACCAAAAGCGTGGCCATACCCTCGGTACCGACTTTAAGGACATCATCAGCGAAGGCCGGCATCAGCATCGTGTACGGCATCGAAAGGACGAAGCCAACCAGAAAGAAGCCGATGACGAGCATCAGCGTGGTCTCGCCCCGCAGGTAGCCGAAACCATGCTTGATTGACGTGATGAAGTCCTCCCGAATGATGGCGATCTTACTCGTCGGTGGCATGATGGCTATCAGTAACCCGGCCACAATGTAGCAGACAGCCATCACCTGGTATACCGTCTCAAAACCATATTTGACGACGATGAAGCCAGTCAGTGCCGGACCGAAGAGACGAAAGCCGTGCATTCCCATTGAGTTCAGCGACATGGCGTTGAGTAGTTCCCGAACGGGAACGATCTCACGGACGATGGCCTCCCGTGCGGGATTCGTTAGTCCCATGACAGCGCCGTGAGCGACCGAGGCAAGCAGCAACACCCACCATGACCCAGTGTTTCCCTCGCTCAGGTAACCGGAACCAAGGAGTAGAGCAACCGCCAGAGACGTTAGGGCCGAAACGCCGTGACCGGCCATCACCACCCATTTCTTCTGGAAGCGGTCAGCGATGGCGCCGCCGAAGAGCGATAAAACCAGTAGCGGCACGGCGTTGGCCGCCGCCACTCCACCGAGAATAGTAAGCGATCCGGTGAGGCGATAGATGAGCAAGGAGCGAGCAAACATCTGCATGTTCATCGCCGCCATCTGGGCCAGCATCGCCACGAAATATCTGCGATACATGGTGTTCTTAAGGGAGCGGAAGGTCCTTAGCTTGCCCAACGGGCGGCGCCAGCCGCCCCGGGAAGGCACTGGCCCGAGGTCGCCGTCACCGGATAGGTGTTGTTCTGGATCCACCTCAGACCTCAACCAAGCGTCATGGTATGAATCGCTCTACAAACGAAGATGATTGAACTCGAAAACGAAACGCAGTCCTCGGCGCAGATTCATCGCCGGTATCCCCAGTCTACGCCAGTCGGGCACCAGAGAGCAAAACGACACGTTCGAAAAGACCGAGGCGACAGGTGGCCGGACCTTCAGTGCACCGGACTACGCTGGGGCGGCGAGGCGGCGATAACCGAGCCGTAACCGGCAGTACAAGCAACCGCGAGATTGACCTGCCCCAAAACGCCGTGCCGCCTATTATGTTAGGATTTTCAGGGGGGGGGGTCAGCGGACATGACAGAATACAGTCGGTTCAAGCTGGCGGCGGTCCAGGCCGAGCCGGTCTACTTCGACCGGGAGGCGTCGGCCGAAAAGGCCTGCCGGCTCATTCAAGAAGCCGGTGCCGTCGGAGCGACGCTGGCGGCATTCGGCGAGTGCTGGCTGCCCGGCTATCCGTTTTTCGTGTGGGGCAAAGCGACGCGGTCAATGGCGGCCGAATACGTGGCGAATGCCGTCGAAATCCCGAGTCCGACCACCGACCGACTGTGTGAGGCAGCTCGCCGGGCGGCAATCGATGTCGTCATCGGGGTCGCCGAACGAGACGCAGAGACGCGGGGTACGGTCTACTGCACGCTATTGTTCATCGGCAGCGACGGAATAATCCTGGGGCGCCACCGTAAACTCAAACCGACCGACCGGGAACGGACCGCCTGGGGCGAAGGTGACGGCAGCAGCCTGACCGTCTACGACCGTCCCTACGCGAGAATCAGCGGGCTTAACTGCTGGGAACACAACATGGTACTGCCCGGCTACGCACTAATGACGCAGGGCAGCCAGGTCCACGTCTCCGCCTGGCCGGGGATGAAACACTCGCGCCACATGCTGCTGTCCCGAGCCTTCGCCTCGCAGTCGGGCGCCTACGTGATCGACGTTGGTGCGATTCTGTCGCGAGACCGGGTTCCGGAAGGGTACCGAGACCTGGCGCGCAACTATCCGGGAGCGAGTTGCGTAATCGATCCAACTGGCGAAATCATCGCTGGACCAGCCGAAGGGGAGAGCATCCTGACAGCCGACTGTTCAACGGAGGACATCTTTGCCGCCAAGGCGATGTGTGACATCGCGGGCCATTATTCCCGTCCGGATGTCTTTCAACTGCACATCAACCGGAATCCGAGTCGCCGGGTCATGGAAACAGAGGCACCGGAAGAGCCGACGGACAGTGATGCACCAACCTCACCGGAGGACACGCCTTGACATGCCCGGACCGTGCCTATAGACTGCGACTGCCAGCCTGACGAGAGTGGTACTCCAGCACTCGTTCACGGCGGCGCAACAGTCAACCTGAAACGTGCCATCCCGGCATGGCCTGCCGTGATCATCGTCCATCTGGCGGGGTGCACGCCGCCCTCTGAGGCCGGGGGTAACCGCCAACCCGAACAGCGGCGGCACCGCTCACCGTCAGTTTCAGCAATGATTCCGATACTGATGTCTGAGTGGTCGCGGCTGCCCGGAGCGGTCGGCCGCGACCACAATGTCAACGTCGACAGCCTGGTCGAAGCGGCGGCGATGCGCCTCGGGACCAAGTAGTACCGCGCCGCCGGATCAAGTGTGTGATAACTGTCACAGACGACGCCCGCCAGCCTTGCTAGACTAATAGCGAAACGTCGTGACCGCCCTCCCTCTGGGAACGCACGGCAGCAAAATCATAAGGAGGTAAAGTGGAACTCAAGGGAAGCAAGACGGAACAAAACTTGATGGCGGCATTCGCCGGAGAATCACAGGCACGCAACAAGTACACCTATTTCTCAACGGTAGCCAGGGAAGCCGGGTTCGAGCAGATCGCGGCGATATTTCTCGAGACTGCCGAGAACGAACGCGAACATGCCAAGCGCGAGTTCGCATTCCTAGGCGGAATCGGCGACACCGCGTCCAACCTGACGGCCGCAGCCGCCGGTGAGAACTTCGAGTGGACCGACATGTACCCCGGTTTCGAACGGGCCGCACGTGAAGAGGGCTTCACCGAGATAGCCGATTTCTTCAGGGAGGTCGGCGAAGTCGAGCAGCAGCATGAAAAGCGCTACCAAGCCCTGCTGAAGAACGTCATCGGGAGCAATGTCTTCAAGAAGGACGAGGTGGTCAGATGGAAGTGCCGCAACTGCGGCTACGTCCACGAAGACACCGAAGCGCCTGAGAGGTGTCCGGCCTGTGATCTCGGGCAGAGCTACTACGAACTGTTGGCGGAGAACTACTAGGTAAAATCAAGAGTACCACAAAAGGAGTCCAGAGTAATGAGTTTAACCGATATCGTCAAGACAGCCGCCTCCGAGGGTAAAGAAAAACACCTGCCGGACATCCAGGTCATGTCTGACCACGGCCCCAGTGGCGGTGACACGATTCTGGTAAGGGTCGGTAAGGAAACGGCACACCCCAACACGATTGAGCACCACATCGCCTGGCTGGAATTATTCGGTATCAAGACCGATGGCCAAGTGATTGCGCTGGGTCGAGCCGATTTCGCGCCGTCATTTACCGGCCCGACGGTGGCATTTAATGTAGCCGTGGCTGGTTTTGCCAGCTTTGCCGCTCTTTCCTACTGCAATGTCCACGGCCTGTGGCAAGGCGAGAGTTAGAGACGACCCGGACAACGCCTTTTCGGTGTCCTGCTAGACGGCCCGAGGCAGCGGACCGTGGACCGCCAGCTTGGCGGCGGCGGCAACCGCACCGGCGTGACCGGCTTCTTCGGGTGTCCGCCCCCGCCAGCGGGCGACTATGTAGCCGGCGAAGTAGGTATCACCGCATCCGGTCGGGTCCACCGGGCGAGCCACCGGACAGGCAGCTATCGGGTATGTCCGGCCCTGGTACCATACCAGCGAACCACGAGCGCCAGCGGTAACGATGACTTCGGTCGGACCGTACTCGGCCAACCTGGCGGCCATGCGGGCTGGCTCGCCCTCCCCGGTAAGTACACCGGCCTCGACCTCGTCCACCTTGAGGCAGGTTACCAGCGAGAGCACGTCCGCCATCTCCGGCCAGGCGGCAAAGCGTACCGGTTCGTCACTAGGGAAGGCGGCGCGCATGTATCCCTGGGCCTCCAGAGACAACGGTGCCCGCTTAGCGAGGGCGGCGACAACCGCCAAGGGCAGGTCACCGGCGGTCAGCGGCCCGAGGAGATAGGCACCGGCAGCGTCACCGGAAACATCGATGATGTCGGTAACGTCGTTCAGGGTAAACGGCGTGGCGATGGCGGCGACACGCTGCGTTCGAGTGGTCAGCGAGTCCGGGTAGACATTCTCGAAGACGGTAGTGCGACCGGTCTCGCCGGTGAAGACAGTAACGTCATCGCCGCGGATTTGATCAAGCAGGTAGCCGTCCTCGGGGGCTACCTTAGTGACGACGGCGACGCTAGCGCCGAGACTATTCATCGCCAGTGACGCGTAGAAGGCGGTACCACCGGGCATCTCGGTGGTCTCTTCGCCGACGCGGACGATATCGCGACTGACGTGACCGACGACACAGAATTCGGCAATCTCCTGACCAACCATCCGACCTCAATTCCCAGCATCCATTGGAGCGGCGGCACGGATAGTGTACGATAGTGGCTACCGCCGGAACAAGTGAGGTGAACCATGGCCGGACCGCTCGCCGGAATCAGAGTCCTCGACCTGACCCAGGTACTGTTCGGACCGTTCTCGACGATGCTGCTCAGCGATCTCGGCGCCGAGGTGATCAAAGTGGAACGACCGGAGGGCGGCGACATCGCCCGCGGCAACGGACCGCGCGTCGGTGAAGTTAGCACCTATTTCCTCAGCCTCAACCGTGGTAAGCAGAGCATGACCCTCAACCTGTCATTGGAAGCGGGGCGAGAGGTCTTTCTGGAGCTGGTAGAGACGGCCGACGTGCTCGTCCAGAACTACACACCGGGTACGATGGAGAAGCTGGGGTTGGACTACGAGACGGTGCGCACGCGGAACCCGCGGATTATCTATGTCGCCGGTTCTGGTTTCGGCCAGTACGGGCCCTACTCGCGGAAGCCGGCCTTTGACATTGTTATCCAGGCGATGGGCGGCATCCTCAGCATCACCGGCGAGGAAGGCGGACCACCGGTACGACCTGGGGTATCTTACGGCGACATTGCCGCCGGATTGTTCATGTGTGTCGCCACCCTGGCCGCCCTCGAGGAACGGCACACCAGCGGCGAGGGACAGATGGTCGACATCAGCATGCTTGACTGCCAAGTGGCCGTCCAGGAGAACGCCTTCGTCCGTTACCTCAACACCGGCGAACTACCACGAAAGCTGGGAACGAGGCACCCGGTGATTACGCCGTTCCAAGCCTTCCCGACAAGCGACGGCTACGTGGCGGTGGCCCTGCGCGGCGGTCTCAAAGACCAGTGGCCACTCTACTGCGCCGCCATCGACCGGGTCGATCTGATCGACGACGAACGCTTCGGCAACGGCTGGCTGCGAACCCAGAACTACGAGGTACTGGAGCCGATGCTTAACGAGGCGATGCGCCGACGGACAACGGCCGAGTGGGTGACCGAAATGGGGAATGTGGGAATCCCTTGCGGACCAGTCAACGACATCAGCAAGGTGGCCGCCGACCCGCAGATCGCCGCCCGGGAGATGATAATCGAGGTCGAGCACCCGGTGCAGGGTAAGCTCAAAGTGGCAAACACGCCGTTCCGCTTCTCGCGGACGCAGGCGCAGGCGACTCGAGCCTCACCCGACCTCGGAGAGAACACCGGGGAAGTGCTGGCGCATCTGCTGAGCAAGAGCGACGAAGAAATACAGCAGCTGCGCGAGGCGGGAGCTATCTAGCCGTTCATCAAAAGCACCAACCTTCTCCCTGATCCCCATTCCGGATGGGTGGATAGCCGCAGTTCACCGACAGTGAGGCGGCACTGCACGGCCACATCCATCGCTGGTATGATATTACCAGTCCCATAAACCGACATCCGCTACAATGAAGAGAATCGCAGTCGAATTCCTACCGAACGTTCATTTTCATTTCATGTTGGGTTCATGTTGACAGGCTAGTATGAACATACCGCCTAATAAAAGGGGGGACGCACGGAGGTATGGCAGGGTGATCTTGTCAGGAATGCTTGCTTTCATCCTGCTGCTCCTGAGCAGTGTGGGATGCAGCGGGCAGATGCCCGAGGAGGCCGCCGCAGCTTCCAGCCCGTTTGCCACCGACCGTGTCGTCACGGTGCACATCGTCATGGCGACTGAAGACTGGAATTCATGTCAGAGCAATGCACTCTCGGAAGAATACGTACGGGCAGATTTCTGGTACGATGGTGAACTTGTGCCCAATGTGGCTGTTAGGCCAAAGGGGAACTCCTCTCTCCGGCACGCTGTTCAGTCCGGTACACCGCGATTCAGTCTGAAGGTCGACTTCAACTTCTTCAACTCGACGCGAGCCTTCCGCGGCCTGAAGAAACTCAATCTTAATAATGGCTTCAGCGATCCTACCTTAATTCGCGAGAGCCTTGCCTACGAACTCTTTGAACAGATGGACATACCCACTCCGCGAACGGCCTTTGTCGATCTGTGGGTAAACGATACCCACCTCGGGCTGTACACGCAGGTCGAGCAGATTGACAAGACATTCGTCAGCAGGCACTTCCCAAGTGCCAACGGCAATCTGTACAAGCCCGAAGTGTTCGCGGGTGCCCTGACCTGGACAGAGAAAGACCTTGTGGAACTGCCCGCCAGCGTGGTGACCGATCTCGATATTAATCTCGGTGGTGGGAAGCTGGAAGAAATCATGCAAGCTATCGAGCGAACCGTATCGGAGCCGCCGAAACCCCAATCCGCCGAACTGCCGGGTGTGCCGCCACCAGGCATGCCGCCACCAGTTGATTTGGCAACTGCCGCGGCAAAGCTTGATGTGACCGCACAGCAGCTTCATGACGCATTGGGTGATCCGACTCAAGGGCCTCCAAACCTGGCGGCCGCAGCGGAAAGACTCGGTGTCTCGGAAGAATCACTTCAGAGAGCGCTTGGCTTTCCCAGGAACGGTATGCCGCCACCGGAAGGCACGCAACCACCGGATGATCCACCACCATCGGTAGGCGCGCAGCCGGGACAACAGCCACCGCCGGGTATGCCGCCACCAGTTGATTTGGCAACTGCCGCGGCAAAGCTTGATGTGACCGCAC
>CAZLUE010000051.1:0-9035 GCA_964562625.1 uncultured Dehalococcoidales bacterium
CCTTCACGTACTCATCTTGAGCGTCGCAGTGGCAGCCGACCTGCGACAATTCACGCTCGGCAGTGACCGCTTCGGCGGCTTCATCAAGCAACCGGCGTGCTGAACTTAGCAGCACGCCAGTGCTGTCCATCTCCCGACGGTGGACAGCACTGATCGACCGACCGCAGTAACGAATCGCCTCACGGCAGACCGGCGGCACACGCTCTTGAGCAGCATCGGTGGCGGCGAACCCCTCCCAAATCTGGTCGGCGAAGGCACCGAGGTCTTCAGTAAGTCTAACCATCAGCGGCCCCGAATCTCCCAGTGATTCCTCGGGCCACGACTTCGGCCTCAGGTGAAATCATGGCAAGAACTCGCAACGGCCCATTCTAGCATGACCGTCAGGCATGAGCAAACCGACACCTCTGCCAATGAGGTCATTCCTCACCGATGACGTTGACGATGTGGTCGACTCTAAAGGGCTGTCCGCCGATCTTTTTCACGGCGACGACGTCAATTTCGCCTTCGCGGCAGCGGGAGTTGGTCTCGGCGATACGATATCCCTTGTCTACCAGCAGTTCGGCGGCAAGCTTCTCTTCGAGATCGCCGGCCTGGCGCCATTTCATTGCGTGATTGTTGCCCGGACTGGGTTGAACGACCGCCGGTGAATCGGACACGGACCGAGACGTCGCAGGCAGGCGACGTGTTCGCGGGTACCGTAGCCATTGTGGCGCGCAAAGCCGTAGCCAGGATAGGCTGCGTCGAAGTGAACCATAATTTGGTCACGGATCACCTTGGCGATGATCGATGCAGAGGCGACTGACAAACAAAGGCGGTCACCGCCGGTGATGCCCCTCTGCGGCAAATCGATTTCGTGGACCGTCATGTAGTCGATCAGCACAGCCTGCGGCGGTGGCGACAGACTTTCAACGGCCAGATGCATCGCCCGCCGAGTCGCTGGAACGATACCGATCCGGTCGATGTCGTCCGCATCGGCGTAGCCAACACCGACAGCAACGGCGTCCTCACGGATATGCCGGAACAGCTCCTGGCGGACCGCCGTGGAAAGTTGTTTGCTGTCCCTGACATTACTGAGCCAGTCGGCGGCAATATCGAGCGGCAGCACAACCGCCGCGGCGACTACCGGACCGGCAAGAGACCCGCGACCGGCCTCGTCGATGCCGGCGATGTGACGGAATCCGCTCGCCGCCAGACGCCGTTCCTCGACAAAAGTCGGCGGCGACGAGTCTACCATCAATCGCAGCCCGAACGGATGCCGGCGGCGCCCAGCAACCGGGAAACCCGAACCCAGACCGCCCTGGCCACCAGACCACGCGACTGGCGGCCATCGATCACCAGCCATCGGCTCGGTTCAGCGGCCGCCATCTGCCAATAGCCGGCGCGGACACGCTGATGAAAGGCAACCTCAGCTCGTTCAAAACGATCTGGCATGTTGCCCAGTTGGCGGGCCATCGCAATCTCCACCGGTAGATCGAGCAGGATGGTCAAGTCAGGGGTGAGACTACCGGTAGCAGCGATGTTGACTTGCCGGACGATCTCGACATCGAGGCCGCGACCATGACCCTGATAGGCAATCGTCGAATCTGAGAAGCGATCGCAAACGACGACGGCACCGCCCTCAATTGCGGGGAGTATCACCCGGGTAACTAGTTGGGCGCGGGACGCGTTGAAGAGGAGCAGTTCGGCCACCGACGAAGTATTCTCGGGGGCCTTCCACTGGAGCAGGCGGGCAATCTTGTCACCGAGCTTGGTACCTCCCGGTTCGTGGAGAAGGAGCGATGGAATCTCCATCCGAGACAGCTTGCGCCCTAATCGCCTCGCCTGAACCGTCTTGCCGCTGCCTTCGCCACCCTCAAAAGTGATGAACACGACGCGCTTGCTCCAAAGTCCACCGCGCCCGGCGCCTGCCGAGTCACGCAGGCCATATTCTACCATCCGTTAGCAGCGGTCGACAACGAAGCGGTCATCTCATTCCCGTTCGCTGTTGCGTGCTCTTCAGGTGTCGTTATCCCGGAGGCTGATCGGCCTCTCGAAGATGGGAAGTGTCGTTGAGGCGGGCAAGCAGCGTCCGTCGCAGTGACAGGTGAACTATACTGAGTGAGGCATTGTCGATACCGAACTTCATCCAGTTAGACGAGTCGATCCCCAAGAGGCAGCACAAGAGCACCTTCAATGGCCCGTCGTGGGAAACGATGAGCACCGTTTCCGAAAGCTGATGCTTCTCCAGACGTTCCAGAAAGTCGCAGGCACGCGCCTGGAACCCATGAAACTTCTCACCATCAGGAAACGCCAGCTCGGAAGTGAAATCGGCACACATGGCGGCGACATCAGGGTACCGTTCGCCGATCTCACCGAAGGTGAGACCTTCACAACTCCCGTAATTACACTCTCTCAATTCGGGGCAGGTGACGATTTTGAGGTTACGTTCACCGGTAACGATCTCGGCCGTTTCCAGACTGCGTTTCAAGTCACTCGAATAGACGGTATTGAAAGTTTCGGCAGCGAGCGCGTCGCGCAAGCTGGTCGCCTGACGACGGCCGGACGGGCTAAGCTCAACGTCGCTGAAACCCATGAAACGGTGCGTCGTATTGAACTCGGTAAGCCCATGCCTAACAAGGAGCAACCGCGGCAAATCCACCTCCGTTACCGGCGTGCGCCGGTCTAGCTTCCGTGACTAGACACCGGCTTCCTGTTCGGCCTCTTCGTTCCAGTCCAGCATCAATACGCGGACTACTTCGCCGGCAGCCACTTCTGCCCTGTCCTCGGGAATGACTACCAGCCCATTGGCGCGGCTCATCGAAGTCAGCACTCCCGAACCCTGAGGGCCGGTCAGAAAGGCGCGGTAACCACCATCACGCTTCTCAACGACAGCGCGGGCGAAGACGCGGCGTCCGTCGCGATTGGCGACCCGTTGATCGAGAACGGCTTCCACCGCCGGCTTTTCCCAGTTCCGTTTCCCCATCATCTTGAAGATGGCAGGACGGGCGAACATCTCGAAGGTAACCATCGAACTGACCGGATTGCCCGGCAGACCAAGGTGCGGGATGCTCTTCGGCGCACCGTTCGCGTCACGACCGCGAATGGTACCGAAGGCGATCGGCTTACCAGGCTTCATACGCACTGTCCAAAAGCCGATCTCACCTTCCTTGGCAAGAACGTCCTTGACAACATCGTAATCACCCATCGAAACACCGCCACTGGTCAGCAGCATATCGGCGTCCAGTCCCTGGCGGAGTGACGCCGTCAGCGCCTCTTCGCTGTCGCCGGCTATGCCCAGTATCCGCGGCACGCCGCCATAATGCCGCACCAGCGCAGCCAGGCTGTAAGTGTTGCTGTTGTATATCTTGCCGTCTGGGAGCGGGCGGCCAACCTCGACGAGTTCATCGCCGGTAGCAAGGATAGCCACCACCGGACGAGCTACGACGGTGACTTGGTCGCGGCCCAACGACGCAAGGACACCGACCTCGGCCGGCCGGATCGTCGTTCCCGCAGTGAGAACCGTCGCACCGCAGGCAATATCTTCCCCCGCACGTCGGATGTTAAGATCGCCTTTGACCTCGCGAAACACCCCGATTTCAAGAATCGCAGCACCCGTTGACGGTCGGCTCCGTTCGGCTTCATCGGTATGCTCGAACTGAACAACGCAATCGGCGCCGGCAGGCACCGGCGCCCCAGTCATTATACGAACCGCAGTACCGGCTGTAACCGGCTTACTCGAGATAGCGCCGGCAGCAACGGTATCGATGACACACAGTAATTTCGGGCTGTCCTCAGTGGCGCCGATGGTATCCGTCGCGCGGACGGCGTAGCCGTCCATCGCCGAGTTGTCCAGTGGCGGAACGTCGATCCCAGAGACTACGTCATCGGCCAGAACGTGACCCAACGAGTCTAGAATCACGACATTCTGGGAAGCCAGGACAGACACGTGGCTGAGCAGTTTCTCGAGGGCTTCCTCGACGCTAATCATCGGCATTTCCGTCCGGCGAGTTCGCGTGCCCGCCGCAGGTCGTCTTCAGTGTTGATGTTGAAAAAACTGCGCCGCTCCGGATCGATCGCGGCAATCTCGTCTTCATCGACGTACCTTACATTCAACCTGGGAATCAACCGGTAGACGCTGAGCTCGTCATCCGCCAGCATCGCTTCGATCCGAGAAAGGCAACTCGATGAGTAGACGGCGTGAAGCGGCTCAACTCCATCACCGGTACGGGGAATGGTAACGTCATAGCCGTCGGCCAGATCGAGCATGTGACGGAGCAGGTTGACACTGAGAAAGGGCATATCGGCGGCGGCGACGAGATTCAATTCGTTGCGCGACTCCTTGAGGCCTGTGTAGAGTCCGACCAGCGGTCCTTTTCCGGGGAATAGGTCGGTGACGACGCGAACGGAAGACATCTCCTCGAATTCCGGCATTTCCCGGTCACCGGCGGTGACGATGACAACTTCGTCCACCAATGACGCCACGCGCTCAACCACTTTCTCGATAATGGTACGCCCGCCGAAGACCTCCGTCAGTTTGTCGTGACCGAGGCGTGCGCTTCGCCCCCCGGCGAGGACAATGCCACCAGCCTGCATGCTATCCTGCTCCCCACTGCAGCCAGACAATCTTAGCATATCGGCAAGCGTCCACGAAACGGAGTCCGGTCTGTCATCACAGCCAGTCGGCAGTCCTCATAAGAGATGCTTCCACAATCCGGGAATCGCAGCTCAAGCAAGAACGCGGTAAGGATGTCAGTAATGAGACTAGCACGTCGGGGCCAGCATGTTCGAAGAATCTTTGACAACGTAGACCTAGCAGTCAGTCTGGTCAGCCTCGTGGTCAGGGTACAGTCTTTCGAATGATCGCATCAGATCACGGACGCGTCCACGCATTTCGGCGACGCCAAATGACTAAACAAGAACGGGGGTGACCTCTTCCATGTCACCCCCGTTTCATCACGAACCCGCCGAGACGGGTCGGAATCACCAATCCCCTTGGGCAGCGCCGATTAGCTATCTCTGGGGAGAAGTCGTTCCACCAGCCTCCGCAGGGTTCCGGTCTGCAGTAATTGCCGGTGAGTTGGTGACTGCTTCCGCCGGCAGGTCACGGGTGTGACCGCACATCAAACAGTGCTCGTACCAGCCATCACTATCACTGTCGATAAAAGTATCGCCATTGCAGCGAGGACAACTCTTGAATCTCCACATCTTCATTTCTTCCACCATCTGCCGAAGGCAACTCCAGGGCCTAGGGGCCAAGCCGTATTCCCGATACCTCCGTACACGTACGTCATTACAGAGTTTAGTAGTACCAAGTAAAGGAAAGCTAAAGGCATCAGTCGTGAGGTAACGATCAAGTTACATTATGGTAAGAACTCGTAACGAACGGCCCAATCGCCGGCCCGCTCACGGGCACGTCGCCAATTATCGTACAGTGAGTCACGCCGGTCGACGGACATCGCTGGTTCGAATCTCCGCGACGGCCGCCACGAACGGGCCAACTGCGACATGTCGCGCCACACGCCAACAGCGATGCCTGCCAGTTGCGCGGCTCCCAGGGCAGTGGTCTCGGTAATCTCGGCGACCTGGATCGGGACACCAAGAATATCGGCCTGGAACTGCATCAGGAAATCGTTGGCTGTGCCACCTCCGTCGACCCGAAGTAGTGAGAGTCCCAGGCCAGACTCGGCCGTCATTGTTTCGACAACGTCTCGCGTCTGATAGGCGATCGCCTCGAGCGTAGCACGGACGATGTGGCCGCGCCCGCTACCGCCCGTCAGCCCAACGATGGTGCCGCGGGCGTACATGTCCCAATGCGGAGCGCCGAGGCCGACGAAGGCGGGCACAAAGTAGACGCCACCGTTATCAGCCACTGACCGCGCCAGCGTCTCGCTTTCGTCGGACTCGGAGATAATTCCGATACCGTCACGCAACCACTGGACTGCAGCCCCCGTGATGAAAATACTGCCTTCCAGCGCATAGAACGCCTCGTCACCAGTACCGGCGGCGAGTGTCGTCACCAAGCCGTGCTCCGAACGAACAGCCGTCCCGCCGGTATTCATCAAAATGAAAGAGCCGGTGCCGTAGGTGTTTTTCGTCATTCCGGTATCGAAGCAGGCTTGGCCAAAGAGGGCTGCCTGCTGGTCACCGGCAATGCCGGCCAAAGGAAGTGGCCGGTCGCCAAGCATTCCGGCGGCAACCTGGCCGTAGACGTGAGCTGAGGGGAATACCGCCGGCAGCATCGCCTCCGGTATCTCCAGTTCCGCCAGCAAATCCCGGTCCCAACAGAGCTCATGGATGTTGAAGAGCATCGTCCGAGCAGCGTTGGTATGGTCGGTGACATGTACCGCACCGGCGGTGAGGTTCCAGACGAGCCAGCTATCGACCGTCCCGAAGAGCAGTTCGCCGTTGTTCGCCCGTTCCTGCCCAGCGGGGGTGTTGTCCAGCAGCCAGCGCAACTTGGTCGCCGAAAAATAGGGGTCAATGACCAGTCCCGTTCTGTCGGCAATCAGCCGGCCGAGATCGCGTTTCTTCAGTTCTTCACAAAGAGGCGCCGTCCGCCGACACTGCCAAACGATGGCATTGGACACAGGGCAGCCGCTGTCTCGCTCCCAGACGACCGTCGTCTCGCGCTGGTTGGTAATGCCGAGACCGGCGACGCGATCGAGACCGATACCGGCGCGATCCTGCGCTTCAGTGGCGACCGCTAACGAAGTTTCGAACAGTTCCCTTGGATCGTGCTCCACCCATCCCGGTTGTGGGTACTGCTGTACCACTTCCCGGTAGGCGCGGGAGACGACACGACCTTCGGCGTCAAAGACAATGCCGGTAGTACCGGTGGTGCCCTGGTCGATTACCAGTATGAATCTTTCTCCGGTCACGCGACGCTCCACGGCCACCAGCCAAGTATCATTATAGCAGACCCCATCAGCCCGGCTACTTGTCGACGGTGAACTACCTTGCGATACCACGGCGACCGTATCGAGGCTAAGTAGCGACAATCGGTGAGCGGCAGGCAACGGCCCTACACCATCGATGGCTGTGACAGCCGCCTCGCAACGGTCATGCGATTGGCCGACTGACGCACCAAGCCGGAGTAACCGAGACCGTCAAAGCCGTAGGGACGACAACTATACTCAACCGAGGTTTTACCGTTTGAGGCTATCTCCGTCAGGGTCTGTACCCCGACGAGCTAACGGCGCCTTCTGCCGTCAAACAACGGCTATGGGAATTTGGTCTCAATCTCGTCCTCATGAAGGACGGCTTTCTTGCTATCGGTACCGATGCTCACAGTATAGATGTAAAACACCTGTCCCGGCGTGGGGCTGATCGAGTAGAAGCCGACAACCTCACCGGTCTGTCCCTCGAACGACTCAAGCGCGGTGTCACGTGTTTGCATCGTCTCGTCGCTGGCCGGTCTGACAATTACTTTCTCACCAACCACGAACTTTTCCGACATCGAAACGCTCCAAACTAAGAGTGCTGGGAATAGTAATCTCATTTCAGGGTTTTGTCAATACCCTGCACCGGGTCAGTATATATCGGACAGTGCCTCATTTCTACAGGACACTTGTCCATCCATTCCTCGTAAAACCCTTGCGGTGTCTTGTAGCCAGGCGCCTGGTTGGGCCACACCTGTTCATACACCACGTCCCAGGAGAGCAGGGCCGTCTGGAGCCCACCGAAACCGGCAGGCAGTTCCTCGACCTGGTAGAACTCGTCTTCGTCCGCGCGAAAAGAGCGCTCTATCTGTCCGTTGCCATGTGGGTAGTTGGGCAGACCGAAGTAGTGATGATGCTCAACGACGGTAAACTGGATGTCGCCCGAATTCTCGGTCGCAGGACGGTCGAGACACTGACGATGATTCCCGCCGGCGAGTCACCGATCCTGATACCGGGACCATGGTCCGGGTTCGGTCTCAGTTTCGGCATCACGCGAAACATCGACACGATAAACACGCTCGCCGCCGGCCAGCCGATACCAAGCCCGTGGTCAGTGGACAGTTTCTGGTGAGGCAGCGTCCACTGCACATTCCCGTTCGTCGATCCCGTGGATAAGCTAGTCGGGATAGTCATGACCCAGGTCGCCACCTACCAGCACCTCAACCTGTCCCAGGAGTTCGTCGGTCTTGCCTGCCAGGCGATCGATGACCAGCACAGCGGAGCTTGAATCCGCGGCAGCATTCGGTTACTCTGGTGACAGCAGCGAAAACGCTGACGATGAATCGTGACGCTTCACGAAGGTGGGGGCAGAGGATGCTAAAGTGACCAGCAATCAGAGAATGCCGGGGACCGCGGACAACCGATCACGCGTAATCATCAGGCCAGCCGATGACGTCCGGCAGATGGTCGAAGAGATCATGGCAGCATTCGCGCCAAAGAGTTTCAACGGGGCGTCGGTGCTTATCAAGCCAAACATGGTCGGCCCTTCTGCGCCGGCGCTGGGGCACACCACCAAGCCGGTACTGATCCAAGCGGTTGTTCGTGCCTGTCTCGACCGCGGTGCCCGCGTTATGGTAGGCGACAACCCTGGCGGGCTGCGCCATTCGTCACGGACGGTTGCCGACGCCACCGGGATTCTCGACGCCTCGGAGGGATGCTTCACCTCGATTTCAGAACGTGTCGTCCAGCGATCCGGTGAGTCGACCGGCATCACACTAACCGTCTCACGAGTCGCTCTCGACGCCGATCACGTTATCAACCTGCCGATCTTCAAGACACACCTCGGCACGGGGATCACCGGGGCAATCAAGAACACATTCGGCTATGTTGCCGGCGCCTGCAAGGCCAGTCTTCACCTCGAGGCACGGACCCCCGAACGCTTCGCCGAAGCCGTTTGCGACGTCTTCCAGGTACGTCCGCCTGAATTACAGATAATCGACGCGATCACCGCCATCGAAGGCAACGGCCCCTGCCACGGCGGCCAGATGCGCAAGCTCGGCAAGCTGATTGCCGGTACCGACGCGGTGGCCGTCGACTGCGTCATGGCACGGATGATGGGGGTCGATCCTGAAATACTGCCCGTCCAGAGACTGGCCCGCGACCTCGGACTGGGTAAAT
>CAZLUE010000052.1:0-8895 GCA_964562625.1 uncultured Dehalococcoidales bacterium
GAGCCGGGCACACAACTCACCCTGCGTACTTTTCACACCGGCGGCGTCGTCGGACTTGATATCACTACCGGCCTGCCGCGGGTTGAAGAGCTATTCGAGGCGAGAACGCCTAAGAATCAGGCAACCGTGGCTGAGATCGGCGGTACTGTCGAGATCTACCAGGATGATGACGGCCAGATGGTCAAGATCGCCAACTCGGCAACCTTCCGCAGCGAGCATCACCTCCCCGCGAAATGGCAACTGATGGTCGACAACGGTCAGTGGGTCGATATCGGAACGGTCCTCGCCCTGCCGCCCTCCGCCAAGAGCAAGTCGCGCAATGGTACCAAGGCTGCCGAGGAGTCGATCGAGTTGACCGCGGAGGCGCAACCGCTCACTGCCCACGTCTCCGGCCAAGTGGTCATCGAGAAACGACAGTTGTTCATCGCCTACAAGGAATCTGAAGAGAGAAGCTACCGCTTCCCGGTGATGACGCGTCTCCGTGTTGAGAACGGCGATCTCATCGCCGCCGGAACGCGACTTGCGGAAGGTTCGGTTAATCCACAGGACATGCTTCACGTGCTCGGCCGGGAGGCCGCCCAACAGTACCTCGTCGACGAGGTGCAAAAGGTCTATCGCTCTCAGGGCGTAACAATCAACGACAAGCACGTTGAGGTAATCGTCCGACAGATGCTGTCTAAGGTCCGTACTGAAACGTCGGGCGACACTGAACTTGTCCCCGGAGAATTGGTAAACCGGTTCCTCTACGAAGACATCAACGCTAAGGTATTGGCCGAAGGCGGCGAACCGGCCACCGCCCGCCCCATGCTGCTCGGCATTACCCGGGCGGCGCTGAGCACCGGCAGTTGGCTGGCGGCCGCATCTTTCCAGGAAACGACCAAGGTGCTGACCGATGCCGCTGTGAAACGGGCCACCGACCACCTTGTCGGCCTCAAGGAGAACGTCATCATCGGCCGTCTGATACCGGCGCGCTACAAGTCAATGGAGAAGCTGTCCGAAATCGAACAGGTCGAAGAAGACCTAGAACTGCTCACTCTGGAAGCCGGCAAGACCGAAGGAATCGGCGACACCGAGGACACCAATCAGACTGAGGACGCGAGTGAGGCCGAACTTACCCTTTAGCCGCTTGTCGGAAGAAACTATCGAAACCCGAGCGGGCCCGCTACTAGCGGGCCCGCCGCCATTTTCCGGCGCCTTACCGACACGGGACCGCGGCGAGGCCTGTGGTATAATGTCGCATCAGTGCGTTCCAGGGAACGCTTCGGGTGTGCTTCGGTGGAGGAACATGGATTCAGACTCAACCCGCATCGTTTCCGGCAAGACGAGCACCGATGACCAGCCGATCGAGACCAGCTTGCGGCCACGCTCGCTCGGCGGCTTTATCGGGCAGCACTCGGTCAAAGACAACCTCGGTATCGCCATCAGCGCTGCCCTGGCCAGAGGCGAGGCTCTCGATCACGTCCTGCTTTACGGCCCACCCGGCCTCGGCAAGACGACGCTGGCACACATCATCGCCGCCAAGATGGCAAGCAACATCAAGGTGACCTCGGGACCCGCCATCGAGCGTACCGGTGACCTCGCGGCAGTACTGACCAACCTTAAGAGGCAGGACGTACTCTTTATCGACGAGATCCACCGACTCAACCGGGCGGTCGAAGAAATCCTCTACCCGGCGATGGAAGATTGCGCACTCGACATCGTTATCGGCAAGGGGCCCGGTGCCCGTAGTTTGCGCCTTAACCTACCACCCTTCACCCTGATCGGTGCAACGACCCGTTTTGCCTTGCTCAGCCCACCGCTACGAGATCGCTTCGGCAGCGTCTACCATCTCGACTTCTACGACGAAGCCTCGATTGACACCATCCTGGCGCGTTCGGCACAGATTCTCCAAGTGGAAGCCGAGCCGGCCGGGCTGACGGAGATTGCCCGTCGCTCACGCGGTACACCGCGGGTCGCCAACCGACTGCTGAAGAGAGTGCGTGATTATGCCCAGGTCAAGGCCGATGGCGTTGCCACCCAGGCGGTGGCCATTGAGGCGCTGTCGCGACTGGAAGTTGACCCCATCGGCCTCGACGAACTTGACCGTAAGGTCCTCGAGACGATTATTGACAAGTTCGACGGTGGCCCAGTCGGGCTGGATACAATCGCCGCTGCTATCAGCGAGGACGCCGACACGATATCCGATATCTACGAACCCTACCTGCTCCAGTTGGGATTCATCGGCCGGACGCCTCGTGGCCGGGTGGCTACGCCACGGGCCTACCAGCATCTGGGACGGGAGTACGACCGCGGAACGTCGCCACAGCGGAGTCTCTGGTAGCCAGAACCGGCGTTGGCCGGTCGGTCAGCGGATTCGGTAGCCCACCTGAACGGTGACTTGGATCTCGACCTCTCCCGGACTGATCGGCGTCGACACGGTAGCGGACATGACGGCCATCTCGGCCAGCACCGGCACTGGCGGCTGTCCGCCACTACTCTCGGAGATAAAGGTCGCCATCCCTAACTCGACACCAGCCAGTTCGGCCAGTTGCTCGGCTTTAGCCGCGGCATCGGCGATCGCTTCCCGACGGGCCTCCACCTGGAGAGGGATCGGGTTTTCCACGGTGAAGCTGACACCGTCAATTCGAATGAAGTCTCCGCCGGCAACCACTGCGGAGTCGATCAGGTCAGCGGCCCGAGTGACGTCACGAACCTTAACGAGCACATCGTTACTGACTCGATAACCGACGACAGTTTCCTCCTCGAGGTCCCGGTCCCACCGCTTGATTTGGCGGATACTGAACGACTGGGTTTGGACGTCTTTATCGGCGACACCTCCGCTGAGCAGTGCTTTCATCACTCGTTGCATCGCCGCGGCGGCGTCAGACTGTGCGTGAGTGGCCGTTTCCTGTTGGGCTTCGATCCCAAGGTGGACGTGGACGATGTCCGGGGCGACGGCCACTTCTCCGGTGCCGGACACCCAGATCCCCTCTTGCTGGTTCGATGCCATTATCTCATCGTAGACCTTGTCCACCGGCGTACATCCGGTGATGCCGATAAGAGCGATGACGAATACTAGGCCGGTGACCCGACGCTGCTTCATGCTGACCATCGCACGACCTCCTCGGACTGCTTTACTGGCTCCAGTATAGCGCAACGTAGCCGACTAGTCAGCGTCGCCGGGGCCTGACTGGGGAAAGACTCGTCCCATCCTCGGTCGTCGCGGCAGGGTCACTCCTAGTTTCCGGCTCGATGGCCGTCTCGTCACCGCTGACTTCGGGTCGGGTAGACGGCTCCTCCATCGGCTCATCCCGTACCGGTGGTTCGGCCTCGTCGGTACGCTCACCGGGGTCGTCCCGTGATCGGGTCTATTCTAGTTCCTTGATCACCTTGCCGTAGCTGTCCGCGGAGGCGGCACTTGCCCTGTGAAGGATGGTCCGGGCGGTCTCCGGAACCAGATCCGCTGCTTCGCGCAGCATGGCCGGGTGACGTTGTCGCAGCGTCTCGACGAGTCGCTTGAGCCGCTCGCGCGCCCGGCGTTACCTCCGCCAGAGACAGGTTCGAAATTATCTCAAGGTGTCTGATGAGGCGTTCCGAGATCTGCTCAACGTGCTCCGGTCAACCCCTGGTCACCACATAGTAGATTTCGGTGACTCTCCGGTCGGCCAACCTCGTCAGAAACTCGGCTCGGTCGAAATCGGAAAGGGTCATCGCCAATCGGACGCGCTCGGTCGCTAGTTTCGCCGAATACAGGGGGTTACCTTGCATGCTCCGAATCGGCGACAACGGCGGTACCGCTACTGACGACCACGATCGCCTGCGCCACCAGACCGACCATCGCCCAGCGCGGCTGCCAACCGATTCGCAACCAGCCAAACCAACTCGGACGCCGGTCGACCATGTCCAGGAGTTGGGCCCCTTGCCCTTGTCTTGAAGCTGGCGTCCGGTTCGACGCTGACTGTCCCCGGGTGGCACTGGCTAATCTCAGCACCTGTCCAGATTCAGCCGTAATCAAGTAATCCCGGCACGTCCTCTCATTGGCTAGTAACGTTGTCGGGGGCAAAAGGATATCCCCCGAAGGTTGTGCTACAATTGTTGGGAAACCGGAGTCTGACAGGGAATAGCGTCTTGCCCCAGTACGTTCGCCGGATGAGGAAGGAGGACATCGATTCTGTCCTCGAGATCGACCGCGAGGCCTTTCCAACAGAGTGGCCGCCGCCAAATCTGAGGCGGGAGTTGGACAATCACCTGGCGCACTACATTGTCGCCTGTGACGCCGGGAACCTGGTCCCGCCGTCCGCGGCGGCCACCGCCGTCCGCGCAGATGACGGGCTCACCGGGATTCGGATGCGGTTGCGTCGATGGTTCTCCTCGGCCCCCGATCCGTCGGTATCGGAGCGCCGTGCCACCGGACCGGAACGGATCATCGGTTTCGCTGGTATCTGGATCATGGCCGACGAAGCCCACGTGACCACAATTGCCACCCGCATTGATGATCGGCGCAAGGGAATCGGCGAACTGTTGTTGCAGTCGATCGTCCACCTTACCGTCACTCTCAGCGCGGCGATCGTTACCCTGGAAGTGCGCGTCTCCAACGATAGCGCCCAGGCGCTCTACAGCAAGTACGGTTTCCGTCAGATGGGGTTTCGGCGCGGCTACTACACCGACAACCTAGAGGACGCCCTGCTGATGTCCACCGAGAATATCGGGGCAGCCTCGTTCCAAGCACTGTTCAGGGAACTGACCGGCGCCTACCGGCAGAGATGGGGAACGGAACGTTACCATCTGGACAACTAGCCGAGTAGGGTGCTCAGGTCCACGGCTGGATCGACGACATGGAACGGGTCGATCCAGTGCCGGCGGGGAAACTAGCGCTCGCCGAAAAGAAAGCCTGTCAGTGATGGGTAGCGAGGCGGCACTTCGGTGGTGCCGAGTGTCTCCATCAGCCAGCCCTCGAGACCCCGACGGCACTTGTCCAATGGATCCGTCAACCGGCTGACGTCGACCTCACGGCGGTCGCGCGTCTTGTCCTTCTTTACTGCCTTGATCTCCTCGTTGACCTCCACGACCATGGCGAAGGTTCTTCTCAGCGTCTCCTTGAGCGACTCATTGAGAAAGCTGATCTTGGACTTGTTTATCTCCCAGTTGGTTCGCTCGAAGCTTCGAATCTTCTTCTGGTCGTAGAAAGTACTGACCAGTGCCTGGTTGATCTTGATGTCGAACAGCAGGAACTGGATGACCTCCGGTTTATGACTGACCCCACCTTTTCCTCTGAGGAATGAGAAGGCAACTATGATGAAAACTATGCTAAGAACCACTACGATAGGACCGCTGTTCATCGCCACATCCCGGCTACTACATCTCCATTTGGATTAAATCATATCGGCCCCGGACATGTCCAACTCCCGCCGGCAACGACGAAACGTCTGGACTAAACGGGATACCGCCCGGGGCGCCGCCACCGGCTACATTTCCGAGGCCAGTTTTCCAGCGATTGCCCAGTTGTGCTTAGGGACGTCATTGATGACGATCTGAAGGGCCTCGGGTGGAACCCCGATCTGTTCGAAAGTGGTCGTAATCCCATCGACGATTGTCCTCTTTTGGGCGATGGTACGACCTTCCCACATCTCGACGATAACGATTGGCATTGCTCCGTTCCTCCACTCTGAGTTTGTCCCGCGATCGGCACGGTCGCTGGCTACTTCTTCTTGAACTTGTCCCGCAGCGCTTGAATCTCCTGCTCACGGTCAGATTCCGCTTGGTCGAATGGACCTGAGTCCTCTAGTATGTTGTCGACGATCTCGATGGCGAACAACTCGCGACATTTCCAGCACCGGTACGGCCCCTTGTAGGCCGGGTCGGCAAGCGACATGCTGCCTTCGGTGCCGCACTTGATGCAGGTGATCTTGACCATCATGGCATCGCTACCTCCGCTACACGGTCGGAACGACTACCCGACCCGGCCAGTCGTCCCATCCGGTGGAGAAATCCTAGTATTGTCAGGTATCGCTTGTCAACGTCCGTCGGTTGGCGACAGCGCCGGATCGGTCCTTCGTCACTAACAAACAGACGTTGCGAACAATCAGTCTCCGTTTCGAGTGGCCGGAGCTTGGCGGCAGCGACGGCAGCACTCGAAAGCCCGCCTCCTTGGCGCGATGCGCTAGCTCACGGCAGGAGAACAAGTAGTAGTAGCGTGGCAGCGTCTCACCACGGAGGCGCCAGGGAACGATCGTCTCTTTTCGCCTTAACCAGAACCGCGGCTGCCAGCGGTTCCAGACAGTGATGAATGCTTCTCCTGACGGCGACAGCACCCGGTACAACTCGGATAATGCCGCTGCCTGCCTCTCCCTGGTCAGGTGGTGATAGGTCGCCACCGAGATCGCCCAGTCGAACGATTTATCGGCGAATGGCAGACGGCCAACATCGGCCCGCACCAGACCGGCGGTAAAACCGAACTTTGACTGGTAGCGCCCGGCTTGTCGTAGCATTTCGGCGGAGAAATCGACACCATGGAGGTCGAAGTCAGCGATGAAAGGAAGGAAGTCGGGTCCGTGGGCGCAGCCGAGGTTCATCAAGCGACCGCACCGCCAGCGCTTGGCCAGCGCCTCGAGTTCGGCCCAGAAGATCGACCAGTGCCGAAAATCATACCATCCGGGGGCTATCCGATCAAATATTTCCGTGGTTGTCTCTCGTCCTGATCCTTCGTGCGTATACACATTTCCACTTCGTGCATGATACACAATCATGGCGTCGACGGCCAGCCGGACCTTCGATTGAGGCCGGCAAGATGATTTGCTACACTGTCTGATGAGCATGATGAAGATCGCCATGAGGAAGTTCGCGAGGACGATATCGGGTGTCACTCCAGTGGCGGTGATGACCGAGCCGATGCCTTGCCCCGGCGAGTGCGTCTACTGCCCCACCTACCCGGCGACGCCGCAGAGCTACACCCCGAAATCGCCGGCGGTGCTGCGCGGCACGCGTAACGAATTTGCCGCCGCCCGGCAGGTGCAAGACAGGCTCAGGGCTTTGTCCCAGATGGGCCATCCGACGGACAAAGTCGAACTCATTGTCATGGGGGGGACCTTTCTGTCCACACCACCCGATTATCAGTACCGGTTCATCAAAGGCTGCTATGATGCCCTCAACGGTGAGCAATCGGTTACGCTGGCTGAGGCCAGACGGACCAACCAGACTGCCCGGCACCGTTGCATCGGGCTGTGCATCGAGACCCGGCCCGACTGGTGCTGCCAAGCGAAGATCGACCGGATGCTTGAATTCGGCGCGACCCGTGTCGAGTTGGGTGTCCAGACCCTCGACGACGACATCTCCCGGCTGGTGAAACGCGGCCACACCGTCGACGACGTTACCGCAGCTACGTCATTGCTCAAGCGCCACGGCTTTAAAGTCCATTACCACTGGATGTTGGGGCTGCCCGGTGCCACCCCGGAGAACGACCTTGACATGTCCAGTCAACTGTTTACCGACCAGCGTTTCCGGCCCGACGGACTCAAGCTATACCCGACTATGGTGGTGGCGGGAACGGAACTGGAAATGTGGTATCGTGAGGGGCGCTACCGGCCCTACCCCGACGGTACCATGATTGAGCTGCTCGCCGAAATCAAGGCGTTGGTGCCGGGCTACGTCAGAATCTCGCGGGTGCTCCGCGATATTCCCACTCAGTACGTCGTTGCCGGTTGCCGGGACTCGCTACGCGGCGTCGTCCAGGAAAGGATGGCCCGCGACGGCGCTGCCTGCCAGTGCATTCGCTGCCGCGAGTACGGCCACCGCTCCTACAACGGCTGGACGCCTGGCGAACCGAAGCTGGTAAGGACTGACTACGACGCCAGCGGCGGACGGGAGATCTTCCTGTCGTATGAGGATAACCAGCGAACACTCTTCGGCCTGCTGCGACTGCGCGTCGAGTCGCAGCAGGCCGACGGTTCAGATGATAGGCACTGTACCGTCCGAGAGCTGCACGTCTACGGCCCTGAAGTCCCGCTTGAGCGACAGACGGAGAAAGAGACAGCCGTCTCTTTCTCCGAAACGAACGTGGGCGTGCCCACGTTCGTCCAACATCGCGGCCTGGGGCGGTCGCTCTTCCGTGAGGCCGAACGCATCGCCGGTGAGGAATTCGGCGCCCGCCAACTGGCGGTGCTCAGTGGCGTCGGTGCGCGTGAGTACTACCGCGCCGAGTTCGGCTACCTAGACCAAGGCTGGTACTTGGTCCGCGACCTGCGGTCGCCAAACTCCCATCGGTAGCTGGGAAATCCATTCAACCGTCTGCTTGATTTGGGAATAGAGCCATAACGCTGATGGGGGTTGTCCTGCCGTTGGCGCTTTTTTCCAGCCTGGCGGTTGGAATCGTATCGGTAATGGCCAATTTCTCTTCGGCCTCAGTCACTATTGACACCGGCGAGGCCACCGCTAGCCGGGCCGCATGTCCGGCTCAACACCGATCTGGAAGCAGACGAGACGATAACAATCGTCTTCTGACGTGCCCCCAACGAACGGCACCAGTTTATGTGCTAGACGGGTGAACAGGAGGAGAGAGGGCACGTCAATGATTCAGTTTGTTGCTAACATGTGTTTGACAATGTGCGGCACGAGAATTATACTCGGGAACACAGTCACAAGTGGATGCTTTGATGGACGTACGGGAGATCGTCAAGAATGAATATCCCAATCTGCAGATTGCGGGTATTACCAGATGACACCAGCGAGCTGGCGCGGGGATGCGGGCCATCAGTATGACGAGAGTTGCCGTCCTCTCCCGTGTCCGGAACTCTGAGTAAACAGGATTAACGGCAGAGCCCCCGCTGGTGTACGCCTAGGAGGTACAAGACTTAATGAGCGGTTACATCATACGGCGAGTGCTTCTTGTTATACCTACTCTATTTATAGTGAGCCTGACAA
>CAZLUE010000053.1:0-8629 GCA_964562625.1 uncultured Dehalococcoidales bacterium
TCTCTTTGACTCGTGCCCAATATCTGGCTGGCCTTATTCGCCACCTCCCATCGGCTGCGTCCGCGAGAAGTCGCGTCATGTCAGTCCAGCCCGGCTCGGCGCTCGAAACCGAGGCGCAGTACCCGTTCAGTCCCGCTGGTAACCTTGGCGCGGTCATCAATCCGCCAGCCGGCCAGCCAGACAATCCGCTCCCCCACTGCCGTCAGTTCACCCGCAACGACCACTGGCACTCGCGACCGCCAGGCGCGCGGGATCCGTGCATCGATCATGAACCGGCCCAGTTTCTTGTCGCTGGCCATGCCCAGCGGCCGGAAGCTGTCGCCCCGCCGCCATGAACGCACCGACAAACGGTCACCGACAACCGCCGCGTCAAGACAAGCAACGAAGCCATAATTCGCATCCGGAATTATCGCCGCACCTGGCTGCAGTTCTTCGGACCGAATACGCCATCCGGGAATGTCGATCGTACCGGGGACTTCGATGGCGGTCTCCCCGACCAGTTCAGGAAACGGACAGAGGGCACCCGGGTCCTTGCCGATCAGGTAGCGGTCGTAGTCGACAGCAAACCTCAACCCACCCGGCAGGTCGATCGCCCTCCCCGCCGGCAGTTCTGTGGCCGCCAGCATCTCCTCGACATGCCTCGCCTCGACGTCCTTCAGATCAAGGCGAACCGCCGTGACCGCCCTCCGCAGCAGGCCGCGGAGGACCCCTGCGGGAAGTTCGCGGAATCCACTACGGTCGATGATGACGGTCTCGCCCTCTTGTCTGACGACTCGTTGCCACTGTCGCTCGACCTCGCCCTCGACAACGTTGAGGTCGTCGCCGGCAATGGTCGCGGTACGCACCAGCGCCTCGAGAATCCGCGGGTTGTACTCCCGCAATCGCGGCAGCAGGCGAAGCCGGAGCCGGTTACGCAGCGGCGACAGCGATTGGTTGCTAGTATCGACCCGTGGCCGGAGACGCCGTCGATGACAGAATTCCACTGTCTCTTTACGGCCAATTTCGAGCAAAGGACGGACAATCGTCACCGCCGCGTCGCTGGAACACCACCGGCTGAGCTGCTTCAGCCCGCGCAGGCCGGTGGTACCGCTGCCGCGAATGAGATGCATCAGTACCGTCTCGGCGTGGTCGTCACGGGTGTGGCCGGTCGCCACCCAACCAGCAGAAACGACCAGGGCCGTTTCCGCCAGGAAACGATAACGGACCTCGCGGGCGGCTCCCTCGAGTGACAGCCGGTGCTCCCGCCGGTAGCCAGCGACGTCGCGCCGCTCAACCGTAACTTCGATACCGAGCCGCCGCGCCAGGCGAGCCACGTACCGCGCATCTGCGGTCGACTCGGCGCCTCGCAGACCATGATCGAGATGCGCCACGTGCAAGCTGAGACCGAGTTCTTCAGCGATGAAGTCGCCGAGTGCCGCGAGGACGTGCAGCAAACAGACCGAGTCGGCCCCGCCGGAGACAGCGACCAGCAGTCGCCTTCCAACCGGCGGCGGGCCGCACGCCAGAATCGAGCGTCGCACCATGGCTTCGATCGTTTGCCGGTCCTGGCCTCTCCTGATCATCGAATCACACTCTCCGAGGTTGGGATGCGCCCGTCAGTACGGCGCTAGTCCGCCCGTTCGGAGCGCCGCCCGGTACCGAGAATCAACCGAGTGCGCCGGACCGCCCGTGGGGACTCGGTGACACCGAGAGCGGCGACAATCTGCTCCGGTCTACCAGAACCGCTGCTGTCGCAGCGCAGCCTCATGCCGATAGTGTGCCCGCTGTCCTCGGAACGCAATCGCTGAATATCCTCGATCAGCCGCCTCAGGTCGTAATCACGCCGTCCGGTGTCGCGGTGGTGGTGCCACTGCAACTCCTCCCGCGCCAATAGGTCGTCGATCGCCCGGTCGATTTCATCGGCGCCGCGTACATCAGTAACCTCAACCTCGTACCCGGCGAAACGCATCTGGGACTGGAGTGACGGTATCATCGCAGCGATCGACTGGACTTCGCAGACCTCGGCTCCAGCAGGCAACTGCTGGTTGACCGCCGACGCCAGCCAGTGAGGTGACACCTGCCCCGTCACCTGGATGTCCATCAACTCGGCGTCGCTGGTGGTACCCACTGAAAGCGGCGCCGCCAGTGATATCTTCGGGTGCGGGCTGAATCCTTCGGAGTAGACCAACTGGATGCGGGCGCGGCGCAACGCCCTCTCCCAAAGCCGAATTATGTCCAGATGGGAGATGAACTTCAGTTCTTCCCCGCGGCTAAACCTGATCCGGAGTCGTTGCATGCCCGTCCTTGGTCACCAAGATCTTCTCGATCTTAACGCCGCGCATCTCGGTGATGACCACCTTGAGGCCATCGAAGCGTAGCTGCTCGTTGGGTCGGGGAATGCGCCCCAACAGTTCGAGAATGAAGCCGGCCACAGTATCGTATTCATCGTCCACGGGCAGTCCCAGCTCCATTTCTGCGTTGGCTTCTTCGATACGCATTCCGCCATCGACCTCGAAGGTGAAGGCATTAATCGCCTCGTAGTCTTTTTCGACACCGGCGAGCTCATTCCCGACCGGACCGACGACTTCCTCGACGAGGCGGCTGAGACTGACGATGCCGGCCGTTCCGCCGTATTCGTCGACGACGACACACATCTGGAAATTACGATCGCGCATCTCGGCGAAAAGCTCCCCGATCCGTTTCGTCTCCGGGGTAAAGTAGGCCGGTCTCACCAGGTCGTCGATAATGCTGGTCCGTTCGATCGTTCCCTTGGCCTCGGCCATGAGAACGTCCTTGATCGCCAGAATGCCAGTGACGTTGTCCATGTTCTCCTGAAAGATCGGGAAACGGGACAATGGCGATTTCGCGTAGAGGGCAAAGAAATCGGAGAACTGTGAGCCCCCTTCGATGCAGACGACTTCGGGACGGGGAACCATCACCTCGCGGACTGGCCGATCCCCGAAGTCGAAGACCTTGTGCAGCATCTTGGCTTCGGCGTCCTCGACCTCACCCTCGCTCCGTCCCACCGAGATCATCATCCGGATTTCTTCCTCACCAGCCAGCGAACGTGGCACCGGGGCACCACCGGCTAGCCGGCTGAAAGCGGAAGCGATCCAACTGAGAACGACGACCGCCGGCCGTAGCAATCGGGAAAGCCACTCAATCGGCGCGGCGTAAAACATCGCCAACCGCGCACCGTGCTGGGTGGCAATTGTCTTCGGAGTCGTTTCGGCAAAAACGAGTAAGACCACCGTCACCAGACCGATTACAATGGCAACGCCGCCCTGCCCCCAGACATTTACCGCCAGCGCCGTCGCCAGCGCCGCTGCCGCCGTGTTGACCAGATTGTTGCCAAGCAGAATCGTCGACAGCAGTCTCCCGGGCTGTTCGAGCAACCGGGCGACTTGCTCGGCACCCTTCACTTTAGTGTTGACTTCGTGCTTGAGACGCACCCGCTGCAGGGAAAGGAAGGCCGTCTCCGAACTGGAGAATAAGGCGGACAGAACCAAGCAGATTAAGAGCAGCACCAAGTACAGCATCACCATGCCTAATGACATAGCGCATCACCTCTTCGTAACGTGGATTGACTGTTCTCGATAGCTGCATAATAGCACTGGGAGTAAGCACTGTCAAAGCTGGTCGACAGCACCGCAGGCACGACTGTGCTATAATCCTGCAGTATGATTGTCCTCGGCATCGAGACCTCCTGCGACGAGACCGCCGCCGCTGTCGTCGAAGACGGCAGCGGCATCCTATCCAACCGGATCGCTTCCCAGGTGGAGATCCATGCCCGCTATGGCGGCATCGTCCCCGAAGTCGCGTCGCGGCAGCATATTCTGGCAATTGTCCCCGTAATTGCCGGCGCGATGGCCGATGCCAACGTCGGCTGGGACCGCATCGACGGCATCGCCGTCACCATCGGTCCGGGACTGGCCGGCTCGTTGCTGACCGGGGTCAATGCCGCCAAGGCAATCAGCTTCGCACGCGGCCTGCCGATCACCGGCGTCAACCACCTCGAGGGACACATCCACGCCAGCTGGCTCGCCGGCGACCGCCCCGTCTTCCCTTTGGTCTGCCTGATCGTCTCCGGCGGGCATACCGATCTCGTCCTGATGAACGGTCACCGGAGCTATACCCGGATCGGCGGAACGCGGGATGACGCCGCCGGCGAAGCCTTCGACAAGGCCGCCCGGATGCTCGGTCTCGGCTACCCCGGCGGACCGGCGATCCAGCACGCCACCGCCGAGGCGACCACCCCGATCCAACTGCCGCGAGCGTGGCTCAGGGGTAGTAACGACTTCTCTTTCAGCGGGCTGAAGACAGCCCTATTGAGACTGGTCGACGCCGGTAAATTGGCGTCACCGGCCGACGCCGCCGCCGGCTTTCAGGAGGCGGTCGTCGATGTCCTGGTGACGAAGACGGTCGCCGCCGCCAACCAGTACCGTGCCCGACAGATCGTCCTCACCGGCGGGGTCGCCGCCAACCGGCGGCTCCGTGATCGGCTGGTCGCCGTCTCGCCGCTGCCAGTCGTCATCCCGGCGCCGGCGCTTTGCACCGACAACGCCGCCATGATCGCCGCCTGCGGCTGCTTCCGCCTCGAGTCCGGCCTAGCCGACGAACTCGACATCGACGTCGTTCCCAGCCTTCGGCTGGCACAGACCGCCGACATTAGCTGACCAATACTGACCGGATGCCCGGATCATCGAGCAACCGAGACACCATCCCATGATGCAGCGCGTCCGGCGTCCGTTCGGCGACCACCGCCATCAAACCCACCAGCAGTCCGCCGCTCCGGTAGCGGCAGATCAGGTGGCCCATCACCGACAGACGGCGAGCCGGCGAAGCGGCCGGCCTGTACCATGAACGACTGCCACGACGCAGGTAACATCGTCACTCGCCAGGCCGGCGACCGGCCAGCAGGTAGTCCCAAAGTCGCGGCGAGGAGTCATCGTTCGCCGTCAGACGTTCCAACGTCGCCAGTGGCGCTCGGTTCACCAGTTAGAGAAATCCGTCTTGTTTCGTGAATAGCCCAGCGCCCCCACGATGCCGCGGTAGAGCGCCTGCCCCCGCCCCAATCTGAACAAGCTCCTCCACGAAGACGGCCGCCATGATGAGGAATTTCGCTTCGTCGCCTGTTCGATGGCAGAGCCGTACTGCCTTCCCTTTAACACGGCCGAGTCGGGCATCGACGGCGGCATCTTCCAGTCCCCGATAGTAACCACGACATCGATAAGATCGGCGCCGCACCTATCGTTACTCCGGCCGGGATAAACGACGCGCACCAGTTCGCCGATCTCGGTTCTCAGCGCTGCGCCGGCCCATGCCAGTCGTTCCCAAAGTACCACGATTTCCGTCTCTCTGGGACAGTCCGTCCTGTCGAACGCGCTGGCTCCACTTCACCTTGGTCTACACGGTATCATGTATCCATAACAAAGAGAAAGCGGCCCGTCTGTCGGCCGTTCACTGATGTTCCCCTGTTTCCTGCAGGACCGCCTGCAGGCCGCACTTCCCGTTCAGTTCCTCCCGAAAAACGTCATAAGCCGTCTCGTCGAAGAGGACGAAGACGATCCTCTCGATGGTGGTCGGCGGTGGCATGTGCCGAGTGACCACATTGATCATGATCCGGGCGCATTCCCGCCAGCGGAAAGTCGTCGACACCGGTACCGAGGGGCAGGAAAAGCGATGCACGTTACCCCCAACTCTTCGGTTCTCGCGAGGCTGTTGGCGGTCGCCGCGGCGACCTTACCAGCCGTCGGTCGTCATATCTTACCCCATAACCGCCGCGTGTATGACGTATCGCGCCTTGAGCCGGCCGGCCTCGGTGGCAATCGCTCCACCAACCGGAATAGGCCCCCGGCCGATCGCCTCGGCCTCGATGCTTTCCCCGTCGGCCCGCTTCAGTGTCCCGGCGACATCGCTCCCCATTCAGAAATGGTTGTTAGCGGCGTTGATCAGCGCGTCCATTTCCGAACCGGAGATATCCCCCGATGACCTTAATTGTAACTACCATCCTCCTCTACCGTTCCAGAATCTTACACGTAAGCGTGTATCTTGTCGAAGCTGTCACGCGTTTACACTTATTTCCAGGTGTGCTATAATTCGACTGAAAGATGAAGATCGTGAAGATAGAGGAGAAAAGAGGTTGCAGAAGACCAAACGAAAAGAGATCGTAGATGAATATCAGCTTCGTAACGGCGATACCGGGTCGACAGACGTTCAGGTTGCCCTGCTCACTGAGCGGATCAACCGGCTGACGGGTCACATGGTCGCCAATCGGCATGACTACAGCACACAACGGGGACTGATGGCGATGGTCGTCCAGCGCCGAAAACTCCTCTCCTACCTCACCAGAGAAGATGTTGGCCGGTACCACAGACTGATAAAACGATTGGGCCTACGCAAATAGTACCGGCAAACATTCTTAGGAGGGACTTTTCCTTGGCAATCCAAAGATTCGAACGTGAAATCGGGGGGAGACCCCTATCGATTGAGACCGGAAAGCTGGCAGGACAGGCGGACGCCGCCGTAACCATCACCTACGGAGACACCGTTCTCCTGGTGACCCTGTGCGTTGCCAAACAACCTCGCGAGGGCGTTGATTTCCTGCCGCTAACGGTTGACTACGAAGAAAGGCACTACGCCGCCGGCAAGATTCCCGGCGGCTTCATCCGGCGGGAAGGACGCCCCACCCAGGAAGCTACCCTGACCGCCCGTCTCACCGACCGGCCGCTCCGGCCACTCCTACCGAAGGCCTGGCGGCGCGACCTACAACTGGTAATCACAGTTCTCTCGGTCGACCAGGCCAACGACCCCGATGTCCTCGCCCTCATCGGCAGTTCTGCCGTCCTGGCAATATCCGAGGTCCCGTTCTCGGGACCAGTCAGCGCCGTCCACGTCGGCTGCATTGACGGGGAATTTGTCGTCAACCCGCTGATGGCGGACATGGCCAAGAGCCAACTGGACCTACTGGTGGCCAGCACCGGAGAGGCGGTGGCGATGGTAGAAGCCGGCGCCAGCGAAGTTTCTGAAGACTTGATGCTTCGCGCCATCGAACTCGGCCACCAGGCCAATCAGGCAATCGTTAGTCTCCAGCAGGAGCTGCGTGCTGCCTGCGGCCAGGAGAAGGCGACCCCGCCGGAGAAGGTCAAGGCCAACCCCGAAGCAACCACCGCAGTCGCTGGCTTCCTCGACGGCCAACTGGAAAATGCGCTCTTTCTAACCAACCGCACCCAGCGCGACGACGTCATGTCGCGACTTCAGAACGACGTCTCCGATGCTCTCGGTACGCAGTTCCCCAAAGCGGAACTGGCCGCCGCCTTCGAGGCCACCGCTAGGAACCTGATTCGCGGCAGTATCATCGAAAAGGGACGCCGTGTCAGTGGGCGCCGCCTCGATGAGGTACGTCCCCTGAGTTGTGAGACCGGAATCCTGCCCCGCACCCACGGTACCGGTTTGTTCAACCGCGGCGAGACCCAAGTACTGACAATCACCACTCTCGGATCGGTCAAGAAAGAGCAGCAAATCGACGGACTCGGCCTTCAGGAATCGAAGCGCTTCATGCACCACTACAACTTCCCCGGTTTCTCGGTCGGCGAGGTCAAGCGGATCGGTACCGCCGGACGGCGCGAGATCGGTCACGGCGCGCTCGCCGAGCGCGCCGTGATGCCGGTTCTACCGTCTGACGAAGCCTTCCCCTACACCGTCCGCCTCGTCTCTGAGGTGCTCAGTTCTAACGGATCGACCTCGATGGCCAGCGTCTGCGCCAGCAGCCTGTCACTGATGGACGCCGGCATCCCGATTACCCGTGCGGTCGCCGGCATCGCCATGGGGATGATCAGCGACGAAGCCGGCAAGTTCGCAGTGCTGACCGACCTCGAAGGCCTCGAGGACGCCTATGGCGACATGGACTTCAAGGTCGCTGGCACATCCGAAGGCATCACCGCGATGCAGATGGACACAAAGCTCCACGGTCTCACGATGGAGATGATCACCAGCACGATCTCCCAGTCGCGGGACGCCCGTCTCCACATCCTCGACGTTATGAACGAGACGATCGGCGCCAGCCGGCCTGATGTCAGCCGCTATGCACCGCGGATGCACAAGATGTCCGTCGATTCGGACAAGATAGGCCTCATCATAGGCCCCGGCGGAAAGATGATCCGCTCGATTCAGGAAGAGACGGGGACGACCGTCGATATCGACAACGAAGGCACCATTCTCATCGGCGCTACCGACGAGACTGCCGCCAACCGGGCCAAGGCCATTATCGAGGGCCTGACCAAGGACATCGAGATCGGCAGCGTCTACACCGGTAAGGTAACCCGTCTCCTCGCCTTCGGCGCTTTCGTCGAGATCATACCCGGCAAGGAAGGCATGGTTCACATCTCGGAACTATCCAACCACCGAGTGGCCACTATCGAAGACGAGGTCAACGTTGGCGACGAGATCACCGTCAAGGTAATCAAGAACGACATGGGCAAGATCGGTCTTTCTCGCAAAGCAGTCTACGAGACCGCCCGGCCGGTCACCGCCGCCTACCGGCCGCCGGCGCCGTCGAGCGACCACTTGCCACCGAGACGACACGACGGCGGGCCGTCCCGTCCGCCCTTCCGCGGCGGCGGTGACCGGCCGCGCCGCTAGGCGAAGACGG
>CAZLUE010000054.1:0-5466 GCA_964562625.1 uncultured Dehalococcoidales bacterium
CTCCATTACCGAAGTCGGATAGAAATAGCGCATGTCCTCGGTGTCGTCGGGCCAACCGAGGGTTGAGTGTGTCCATAGTGCCGAACTGAACCAGGTATCGAGGACGTCCGGATCCTGGCGGGTGTTGGCCGATCCGCAGTGCCGGCAAGAGGTCGGCCCGTCGTCCACAGTGACCGTCACTTGGTCGCAGGCGTCGCAATACCAGGCTGGGATGCGGTGCCCCCACCACAGCTGGCGGCTGATGCACCAGTCGCGGATGTTCTCCATCCAGTTACGGTAGATTTTGACGAAGCGCGGCGGGACGATCTTGACGCGGCCGTCGTTAACGGCGGCGAGCGCCGGCTTCGCCAGCGGTTTCATGTCGATGAACCATTGCCTACTGGCAATCGGCTCAACGATTGTCTGACAACGGTCGCAGTGGCCGACCGAGTGCGAGTAAGGCTCCGTCTTGACGAGCTGGCCGGACTTTTCGAGGTCGGCAACGAGGGCGTCTCGGCAAGCGAAGCGGTCCATCCCCTGATAGGGGCCGGAGTTCTCGTTCATGGTAGCGTCGTCATTGAGGATGTTGATCAGCGGAAGCCCATGTCGTTGGGCAACTTCGAAGTCGACCGGATCGTGGGCCGGGGTGATCTTGACGGCGCCGGTGCCGAATTCGACATGAACGGCTTCGTCAGCGACGACAGGTAATTCGCGGTCGATGACGGGGAGCATGACGTGTTTGCCGATGAGGTGCTTGAAGCGGTTGTCATCGGGATTGACGGCGACGGCGGTGTCACCGAGTATCGTCTCGGGACGGGTGGTGGCGACGGTGATGAACTCACCAGAGCCGTCGGTTAATGGATAGCGAACGTACCAGAGCCCGCCAGTGACGTCGCGGTGGTCGACTTCGAGGTCGGATAGTGAGGTTGTGCAGCGGGGGCACCAGTTAACGATGCGCTCTCCCTTGTAGATGAGTCCTTTTTCATAGAGGCGAACGAAGGCGGTGCGGACCGCCCGTGAGGGTATTTCCTCGAGGGTGAAACTCTCGCGGCTCCAGTCGCAGGAAGAACCGACTCGTTGTTCCTGTTGGGTGATCTTGTGGCGGCATTCATCGGCCCAGCGGTACATGCGTTCGATGAATTTCTCGCGGCCGAGGTCGTGGCGGGTGAGGCCCTCGGTGGCGAGTTGGCGTTCGACGACGACTTGGGCACCGATGCCTGAGTGGTCGATGCCGGGCAACCAGAGAGCGGAGTCGCCTTTCATGCGGTGCCAGCGGGTCATCACGTCCTCCGGTGTGAGGAAGTGGACGTGGCCCATATGGAGGTCGCCGGTGACGTTGGGTAAGGGCATGATGACGGTGAACGGTTGCTTATCCGGGTCGCGCTCAGCGTGGAAGTATTTCTCGTCCAGCCAGAATTTGAACCAGCGGGCCTCGCTGCCGGCTGGATCGTAGGTCTTGGGCATCTCCGCTTCGATTTCGGGTACCTGTGTCATGGTTGCTTCTCCGCATTGCCTGCCGGTACGGTCGTGGGGCGGGTCTGTCCCAAACAAAAAGAGCCGTCCCACCGGGACGGCTCACGTCCAGACGAACCCAGTCAGCGGGGCGGGCCGGTAACGACGACGGTGACTTTGGATTCTCGATTGCTCACGAGTGCCAGACTAGCAGAGACGGGGTTCGTTGTCAACAGGATGCGAGGTTGGTGGGCGCTGGCGGCGGATTGGTTTCTTGGAGACTGTCTGGCGTTGTACGACCCTCACCCCCTGTATCCCTGAGGAATCTCTGATTCTCCAAGGAAGAAGAGAGAGAGGGTGCGGCGACGCGGTCGAGGATGCGGCCGGCGATTTCCGATCAGAGGCGGGCAAGTGTCAGCAGGATTCCGGAGTATTGGGACGGCGGTAATCTGGTGTTGTACCACCCTCACGCCTTGTATCCCCCCTCCCCTTCCCTGAAGGGAAAAAGGGAGAAGATAGAGAGGAGGCGCAGCCCTCTTCATAGTGTGGGTCGAGGACGTGGATATCGTCGCTTGCGACATACAGTAGGGCCTACAAGTTCACGGCTCTCCGCAGCGCCAGCAGCAGTCTCTCGTGCAGTCTGAACACCATTTCGGAACTGCGAGGCCAAGGCGGGATTCTGCTTTGGTGGAGTATGAGACGATGTTGGCAATAGCCCTAGCGAGGTTGTTCGTGTCCGTTTGCGGAGCGCCGCCGTTCAAGGCCTTACATTCGATGCGCCAGACCGCATCGCATCGCATCGCTTAGAAAACGGCACGTCCTGAGGCGGAATGCCGAGGGATTTGAGGTGTTGCCGTACTTTCACTGCGTCCCTTGAGCGTGCTGGCGAGACTTGCTCTATCACCCAGGAGTTCGCGTACAGCCACGTCCTGACGACAATAAGCACGTCCACTTCAGGAACTGACTGCGTTTCCGCTACAAAGCGCCTCGTCTATTTCTTTGGCAGCAGCGCGGCGACGCGGTCGAGGATACGGTCGGCGACTTCCCGCTTGGAAAGTAGCGGCAGTTTCTCCGCCTGACCGTCAGCGCTAATGAGGGTTACCTTGTTGGTGTCGCCGCCGAAGCCGGAATCGGCCACAGTGACGTCGTTGGCGACGACGAGGTCGGCTGACTTGCTGTCGAGCTTCTTGCGGGCGTTGGCGATAAGATTCTCCGTCTCGGCGGCAAAGGCGATCTTGAGGAATCCGCCGGTGATCTGGCTGATGATATCCGGAGCCTTGATGAGTTCGACTGTGAGGTCGTCGGTGCCTTTCTTGATTTTCTGTCCGGCTATGTTCCTGGCGATATAGTCAGCAGGCGCCGCAGCCATTATCAGGGCGTCGGTCTGGGCAGCGGCGCTGTCGACGGCTTTCTTCATCTCGGTAACACTTTCGACGCTGACGAGATCGACACCGGTTGGGAATGGGATGCCGGTCGGGGCCGCGATCAGCGACACGCTAGCGCCGCGGTCGCGGGCGGCCTCGGCGATAGCGAAGCCCATTTTGCCCGACGATCGGTTTCCGATGTAGCGTACCGGGTCGATTGCCTCACGGGTGCCGCCGGCGGTGACGGTGATACGGCGACCGGCGAGGTCGCCGTTTCTGCCGAGCACCTGGCGAACCGCGCCGAGTATCTCGGCGACGTCGACGAGGCGACCCATTCCGATCCGTCCGGTAGCGAGCCGTCCGTAGTCAGGGCCGACGATGGTGAATCCTCTCGTCTGGAGCTTGGTGACGTTTTCTCTGGTGACCGGGTTCTGCCACATGTTGACGTTCATCGCCGGGGCGATGACAATCGGGGCCTCGGTGGCGAGGACGGTGCAGGAAAGCATGTCGTCGGCGATGCCGGCGACGAGTTTGGCAATGGTGTTGGCGGTGGCCGGGGCGATGACGACGAGGTCGGCGGCCTCGGCGAGGGCGATATGCTCGACGCTGAATTCGGAGGCGAGCTTGAAGACGCCGGTGACGACCGGTCGGTTGGTCAGGCTGCGGAAAGTGAGCGGGGTGACGAACTCGGTGGCCGCTTTGGTCATGATGACGTCGACCGTTGCCCCGTTCTGGGTGAGCTTGCTTGCTAGGTCGGCTGCCTTGTAGGCGGCGATGCCGCCGGTAACGGCGAGGACGATCGTTTTGCCAGTCAGCACTGTGCTACCTCCCACCGGTGCCGGCCCACTCCTGGGGTCAGGCCCGACTTCGAGATCAGGTAGTTATTTATCGCGGACGATGAATGGCTCTGGATGAATCATGACGGATTCATTGAGTATATCAGCATCAGCCCGGTTAGTGTGATATCCGGGTTGACCTCATCGATGACGTGTGTTTCGTTGATGACCAGCGGAGCGTAGCCGCCAGTGGCGACGACGCGCGCCTTCTCTCCCAGTTGCCGATTGATGCGGGCGACGATGCCCTCGATCAGTCCGGCGTAGCCGAAGATGATGCCCGACTGCATCCCGGCAACGGTGTTGGAGCCGATAACTTGTTTCGGAGCGACCAGTTCGACCTGGGGCAGTGCGGCGGCGCGGGTGAAGAGCGCCTTGGCGGCGTCGGTAATACCGGGGGCGATGACGCCGCCGATGAAATCACCGTCCCCGGAGATGATGTCAAAGGTGGTCGCCGTGCCGATGTCGACGATGATCACGTGGCCGTCATAGAGCCGGTGGGCGGCGGCGCTGTTGGCGATGCGATCAGGGCCGACTTCGCGGGGGTTGTCAAATCGGATGCGGACGCCGCTCCTAGTGCCCGGACCCAGCGTCAGAACTGGCACCTTGAAGTACTTGGTGAACATCTCCTGGAAGACCGATATCAGCGGCGGGACGGTGCTGCACATCGCGATCCCGTGGATCTTTGCCGGTTCCAGCCTGGCCATGCGGACGAGGTTGAGCAGGAAGACACCGTATTCGTCGGGCATCTTGTTGGCGTCGGTTGCCATGCGCCAGGTGTTGACCAGCTTCTCGCCTTCGAAGACGCCGAAGGTGACGTTGGTATTCCCGATATCGACTGCCAGCAGCACCGCTAGTCGTCTCCGGCGGGTTCGAGTCCCGCGGTCTCCTTCAGCTGCTTGATCGCCACCGGTATTTCAATCAGCAGGTCGGAGGCTGTCATTCCGGCGTCACCGAGACGATCCCGGACGATCTTCCCGGCCTTACCGTGGAGGTAGACGCCGCAGGCGGCGGCCGCCTCCGGTGACAAACCCTGTCCGCGCAATCCGGCGATGATGCCAGCGAGGACGTCACCGGTTCCCGCCGATGCCAGTCCCGGGTTTACCATCGGGTTGATGCGGCAGCGGCCGTCGGGTGAGGCGATAACGGTGTAGGCGCCCTTTAGGACGACCGTCTTTTGCCATTCAGTGGCCATCTTTCGCGCCAGGCCGACCCGATCCCGCTGGACGTCGTCCGAACTGACTTCGGCCAGCCGCGACATCTCGCCGGGATGTGGGGTAAGTATAGCATCATCGGGTAACTGCCGCCACCATTCCGATACTGGGGCGAGGGCGTTCAAGACGTCGGCGTCGACTACGAGCGAGGTCGCCGAAGCGGTCCAGCCGAGTAGCGCGTCTCTTACGAAATCGACCACCGACGGGCTCTGGCCGAGGCCGCAACCGATGAGCATTACCTGATAGTGGTCCAGTTCCTGGTTGAGTGTCTCGACCGCCTGCGAGGAGATGACGCCGGGATGGGCCTCGGGCAGCGGCAGGTGGGTTGCTTCAATGAGGCCGGTGGCGACAATCGGATGGAGGCTGGAGGCGGTCGCTAGCGTCACGAGACCGGCGCCGACCCGGATCGCGCCGGAGCAAGCGAGAATAGCAGCGCCGACGTAGCGTTCCGAACCGGCGACGACGAGTACCCGGCCGAAGGTGCCCTTGTTGGCCATCAGAGGCCTGGCGGGCAGCAACGAGCGTACCCAGTCGTCGGTGATCAGTTCGATGGTGGCGGTAGCGGCCAGGTCAGGTGGGATACCGATATCGACGACTGTGATCTTGCCGACCTTGGCGGCTCCC
>CAZLUE010000054.1:5476-5902 GCA_964562625.1 uncultured Dehalococcoidales bacterium
GACCTTGGGAAATCCGAGGGTAATCGTGTCGTCGACAGTGGGGCAGGTGGTATTGGTGGTGCCGGAATCGGCATCCAGCCCTGACGGCAGGTCTACGGCGAAGAGGTGGAGCCAGGGGCGTCGCCCGCGCTCGGCGGCGACGGCTCCCAGCGCCTGGCGGAAGACGCTTTCGAGCGGGCGGATTCGTCCGGTGCCGAAGAAAGCGTCGATTACGGCGTCGGCGTCCGACAGCTGTTCGGTGAGGGTATCAATATTTTCAGCGACGGTGATATCGCGGTCGCGGATAAGATGGAGGTTGGGATCCATGTGCGGCCTTCGGCCGGCGAGGAGGATGGCGACAGCGGCACCCCAGTCATGGAGGTAGCGAGCGGCGACGAGGCCGTCGCCACCGTTGTTGCCGGGTCCGACGAGGCAGATGAGTCGTTT
>CAZLUE010000054.1:5912-8453 GCA_964562625.1 uncultured Dehalococcoidales bacterium
GATGGTCTTTAGGACGATTTCGGCAACAGCGCGGCCGGCGTTTTCCATGAGGATTTCGGAGGATGTACCGCTAGCGGCGCACGCCTCCTCGATCCGGTGCATTTCGTCAGTGGTGACGACTTTCACGACCTTGCCTATGCTCCAGTCATAGAACCCTTCACTGAGGCAGCCTCACCAGGCGGGTTGCGTCCCTTGACATAAGTGTAACAACAAGATTGACTACGGTCAAGATGGAGGGGAGGATGGCGCCACTCTCAGGCGGCGTCGATGATCTTGCCGGGGTTGGGGATGCTGTTTGGGTCTAAGGCCAGCTTGAAGCGCTGCGTCCTGAGGGACCTCGTCACGGGCGTAGTTCTTACGGTCCTTTCCGGAGATGAAGTTGCCTTCGCCGACTATGTCGGTGGATTGCGTCGCGATACCGCCGGCCCCGTCGTATCCGCTGTCGTTGTCCATCTAAGCTTCCTCCAGCGATCGCCTCGTCAGTTCCTCGAGCCTGCGCATCATCGCCTGCCAGTGCGTGCCCTTGTGGTATACCCGGTGACGCGCCGGGCATTCAATAATGAATCCCGGTTGGGTGTTGAAAACGTGGGGCGGGCGTGCTCGGTGACATCGTTCTTGGAGACTGGGACGAGTGGAGAGTTACATTCGAGGCAACGGCTGAATGGGTAAGCGTCACCGTCGAGGTTGAATGTCTCGATCACCTGGCGTATCTGGCGTTCCGTCCGATTGTCGTTGATGAGCAGGGCGTGAAGTCGGCCGCCGGCTAGAGTTCGAGCAGCATTCCTTCGTAACCGAGGCTGATCGGTGTGTCTAGCGCCTCGGCGGCGTAAGCCAGTTGCGTTTCGATTTCGTCCTCCAAATCCGGGTTGACGTGGACGACGACGATCTGGGGCAGGTAGCTCCGAATGTGGCGAAACGACTCCATCTCCTGGCGGAGGAGGTTGGGAGTGAGGTGACCGGCATCTCGGGCGATATCGGAAAACTGGTTTGGGAGGGTGACCTCGGTGATAAGCAGCTGCGGCACGATCCTCTTCCAGCAGTCGTCGAGGCCGGCACCGGTGTCACTGGTGTAGAAGACGCTCTTGCCTTCGGCCGAGGTCAGTTGATAGCCGACAGATGGCAGGGTATGCCGGGTGGAGACGGGCAATATCCGATAGCCGGCGATCTCGAATTCGCGGTTGGGCTCGATCAGATGGAGGCGGAGAGCTGGGTTGTCGGCGGGTCGTTCCTGGAACTTGAGGTAGACGCCGCCGTCGAACAGATAGGAAGTCAGCGCAGTTGCGGTCGTTTCGGTGGCGTAGACGTCGATACTGTTGCCGGTAGAGAAGGAGTTCATCGCCAGGATCGGAACATCGCGGATGTGGTCGTAGTGGTGATGGCTGAGCAGCACCGCTTCGAGACGGCGCTGGATTTCGAACGGCAGATTACTGGTCAGCGATCCGGCGTCGAGGGCGATGATGTCGTCGACCAGCAGGCAGGTCAGGGCGGTGTCTTTCGATTCGAGGTTATGCGCTCCGATGATACGGACTCTCATTGCTCGGCCGTCCGGTTGCGGCGTGCGCGGAAAAGGAATGGGTTGAAGTTGGTGCCCTTGTCATAGGTGTCGATGCCTTCCTTTTTCTTGAGGTAGCCGACGACGCCGTAGGTCAGCGGCGTCGCCGCCGCCTCGATAGCGATCTTGGCGAGCCAGTGGTGGAGAATCATCACGACGGCGAACACCGGCGTGCCGGCGAAAGCGACGATGATGAAGACGACAGTATCGAGACCTTGGCCGATGACAGTCGAGCCAATCGTTCGTGACCACAGCCAGCGGCCCCGGGTGAGCACCTTCATCCTTGCCAGAACGAATGAGTTGGCGAATTCCCCGACGAGGTAACCGAGGAAGGAGGCCACCAGAATGCGAGGTGCGTAGCCGAGAATCGTCTCGTAGGCAGCCTGGCCCTCCCAGAAAGCGGCGGGCGGAAGCACCTGACCGATCCAGGCGAAGACGACGAAAACGAAGTTGCAGGCGAAGCCGAGCCAGATAATGCGGCGAGTCAAATCGTAGCCGTAGACCTCGGTGAGGACGTCGCCGAAGATGTAGCTGATGGGGAAGACGAGGGCGGCGGCTGGCAGCAAGAACGGTCCCAGCGAGACGACCTTGACGGCAATGACGTTGGCGGTGATGAGGCAAGTGACAAAGACGGCGGCGATGACGACCAGACGGTAGGAAGTGGTCATTGCTAGATCCAGCGCTGGCGACGGAAGAAGAGGAGCATGCCGCCGATGATGGCCAGGCAGATGATCAGTACGAAGACGGCGGAGAACCCGGAATTAGCGAAGATGCCGAGCGGGATGTTCATTCCGAAGACGCTGGCGACAACCGTTATTGGCAGCATGATGGTGGCGATGATGGTCAACATGCGTACGATCTCATTGGTGCGGTTGGTCGCCAGCGAATCGTGGGTGTCGTTCAGCCCCTCGATGATCTCTTTGTACTCGTCGAGGCCGTCCCATATCTTGTCGACGTGGTCGACAAGGTCGTCGAAGTATGGTCCGATG
>CAZLUE010000055.1:0-1012 GCA_964562625.1 uncultured Dehalococcoidales bacterium
GGCGTGTCTTGTTAGGCTTACTTTTGTCATCGATTACTTCTTGTTCGTCGGGTTGTTACTGAAACACCCTGGCAGGAACGGTGACAAGGTAATGCCAGCGCCCCGAGCAACGACAGGCCCTCACAAAACTCCCGCCTCGAGAGCAGTAGTGGTCGGTCATTGGTCGGGAGGGTCATTTATCAGTTCCGGCCTCGGCGGTCACCGGCGTGTTCACCCTGGTTGCCATACAGGCGGTCATCAGGACGGTCTTCGGGTGTCTAAGTTGCCAACACCCTGACGAGTTCGAACAAGGAAGGGTCAAGGGTCTTCTTGCCGCCGGTGACCTCTGTGAGCGGTAGTGGTCGAATGTGACCATCGATAAGGCCGACCATGACGTTGTAGTTGCCTTGTGCCAATTGCTCGGTGGCGGCGGCGCCAAGTCTCGTTGCCAGCAGCCGGTCGAAGGCGCCGGGGGTACCGCCTCGCTGGACATAGCCGAGGATGGTCACCCGCAGGTCGAAGCCGAGCGTCGCCTGGCGTTCCGCGAAATAGCGCTCCAGTCCGCGGGCATTGTACTCGGCACCTTCGGCGGCGACGACAATTGCGTGGCCCTTGCCGAGTTTCGCGAGATGCTTGATCTCGGTGGCGATCTGCTCCGGATCGGTCTCGACTTCCGGGATGACGACCCAATCTGCACCACCGGCGACCCCGGTCATCAGTGCCAGGTAGCCGGAGTCGCGTCCCATAACTTCGATTACAAAGGCGCGACGGTGGGAGGCAGCGGTGACCTTGACGCGGTCGATTGCCATCAGTGCGACGTCAAGGGCGGTGTCGACACCAATCGTGATGTCACAGCCGGGGACGTCATTGTCGATTGTCGATGATATCCCGACCACCGGGTAGTCCATCTGTGATAAGGCGTCGGCACCTTTCTGCGAACCGTTGCCGCCGATGACGATCAGGGCGTCGATCCGGTGGTGGCGCAGGTTGTCCAGAGCCTGTTGGCGGCCCTCTGTGGTCTTGAATTTGGCGC
>CAZLUE010000055.1:1035-8344 GCA_964562625.1 uncultured Dehalococcoidales bacterium
GATGATGCCACCGACGTCACGCGAACTGAGCCGTAAGAAATCGTCGTCGCAGAGCCCAGAATAGCCGTGCCTGATGCCGTGTACTTCCCAGCCTCGGTCGATGCCGGTGCGGACGACGGCCCGTATCGCGGCGTTCATGCCGGGAGCGTCACCGCCGCTGGTCAGAACGGCAATCCTCTTCATCCGTTGCCTCCTCGTCAGACGCCCCCACAAGGCGATCTTCACTACTGTAGCCTGCCCTCTGAATGGATGTCAATTGTTCTTGAAACAGGCAGCGTCGGCCTTCGGGTCGCGCTTGCCCCGGAGGTAAGCATTAGTTACAGACGGATCGGGACGAATGGCCTAAGATGATTGTGGTTGCTATGATGGCGATGCTGTTGGCTTTGAAGAAGGTGTCTGAAATGGCTGAGATTACAAGTCGATTGTATCCGTTAGACGTGCCCTGTACCGCTGGTCGAAATGCGTAAGGCGTTGCGCAAAACTCAACCGGGTGATATCGTCGAGGTTATTGCTCCTCATCCATCTTCGAAAAGAGAGATACCGATGGCCGTGGAGGCGCTCGGTTACGAGCTATTCGGGGTGATCGAGGAAGACGGTATTTGGCGCATTCGGATACCGCGCTATGAGGATCGGTAGCATGATGGATACTGAAAAGAAGGACAAAGTGAGCATCGTCGTCCACGGCGGCGATACGGGCAAAATGTACTCTGACCTCATCATCGGCAACGGCGCCATGGTAATGGGTATGGGAGTTTCGCTGTTCTTTGCGTTTTGAGGTCTCGAACCACTGAAGAAGCGTGGTCTGGACAAGGGTACTTTGTCCAAAATGCACATGTTCGGGTTGGGCAAATGGATGATCAAGCGCAAAATGAAGGCGTCTAACGTCCAGTGGCTGCAGAGGATGCTGGCCGCCTATGTGGAGCTTGCCGATTAGATCTGGGCGTGCGATATGACGATGGATATCACGGGGATCACGGCTGAGAACCTTCGCCTAGTTTGCCTCGGCGATTAAGAACGAGATCATGGATGAAGTGGAACCAATCTGGGATGCCAACGAGGTCGTCGTCGACCTTACCGAGTAGTCGCCGGTGGCGGGCCGGATCAGTCGTCGTTAGTGGCCGTGACCCGCCAGGCATTCGTATAGACGTTGGCCCGTTTGCCGCGGACGAAACCCACCAGAGTGACGCCGAGGTCGTTGGCAAGCTTCACAGCGAGGCTGGTCGGTGCTGACTTCGAGATGAGTATCGGCACCTTGCGGCGAGCCACTTTAAGTAGAATCTCAGACGATATCCGTCCGCTGGTGACGACTACGCGGTCACCGGTTGTGGTATCATTCATCAGGCATTCCCCGAAGACCTTGTCCATTGCGTTGTGACGTCCGATGTCTTCGCTGAAGACGAGGATGGTCCGTTCGACGCCGTCACAGAGGGCCGCTGAGTGCACTCCTCCGGTCGACCGGTAGGTCTCGGAACGCTGCTTGAACTCACCTGTGAGGGCAAGGATGCTGGCGATTGCGATCTTGGTCTGTGACTCGACCTTCTTGCCGCTGAGGTCGGTGCCGCTGTAGAAGGAGGCGCCGCGGCCGCAACCGGAGGTGATGATCCGGGAAAACAGCGCCTCACGGTCGATCCCTTCAACGTCCGCGGTGTCGACCCTGACGACACCAGTACCATGGTTGACGGTCACTTGTTTGACATCGCCCTTAGACTCGATGAAGCCCTCGGAAAAGAGAAAACCGATCGCGAGATACTTGAGGTCGGCCGGCGTGCAGAGCATTGTCACCAGCTCTTGGTCGTTGAGCATCAGCGTCATCGGGAACTCGCCGACGACGATGTCATCCAGTGTCAACGAATCGTGGTCGGTGACGCGCATGATTTCGAGCGTTTCTAACCTGTTTGTCATTACTTGTTGACTGCTCCGTGCTCGGTCGGTGGGAGTCGATTACCGGCGTCGAATGCCTTCAGCATAGTGCCGGCCAGTCGGGGTCAGGTGTTGGGCTCGTCATCGCCGGTACCGCTCAGTTGCTGGCTCTTGCTGATAAAGTCGTCGATTGCCGACTTCAGGGCCTCTTCGGCGAGTACAGAGCAGTGCATCTTGACCGATGGCAGTCCGCCGAGGGCTTCGGCCACCGCTCGGTTCGATATTTCCAGGGCCTGCTCTATCGTTTTACCCTTGACCATCTCGGTGACCATTGAACTGGTGGCAATCGCGGCGCCGCAGCCGAAAGTCTTGAATTTGGCGTCGCTGATGATGTTGTCGTCAACCTTGATGTAGAGCTCCATGATGTCGCCACAGACCGTGTTGCCGACGTGGCCAATGCCATCCGGATCATCCATGTCGCCGACGTTCCGCGGGTTCTTGAAGTGCTCCATTACCTTTTCGCTGTACAACGACTGAACGTTTGCCATTCTGATTTTCTCCTACCGTTGGTTTTTCAACAGCGGTGACATTGTCCGAAGTTTGGCGACGATTGCCGGTAATACTTCCAGCACCCTGTCTACGTGTTCTTGCTTGGTCCATTTGCCCATACTGAATCTGAGGGAAGCGTGTGCCTGCTCGTGAAGCAGCCCCATTGCCAGCAGGACATGGGACGCCTCGAGGCTCGCGGAACTGCAGGCGGAGCCGGTAGAGGCGCAGATCCCTTCGAGGTCGAGGTTGAGCAGCATCGATTCTCCCTCAACGTAATCGATACTGACGTTGGTGTTGTTCGGCAACCGTTGCTCGGGGTGCCCGTTGAGACGCGATCCGTCGACCGTGCCGAGGATTCCTTCGATGAGCCGCTGGCGGAAAACGGTCAGTCGTTCCGCTTCTTCCGGCATCTCTTTTCGGGCAATCTCGGCGGCCTTGCCGAAACCGGCGATTGCTGGCACGTTCTCGGTGCCACCGCGCCGGTTTCTCTCCTGCCCGCCACCGTGCATAAACGGGACCAGCCGGGTGCCCTTCCTTACGTAAAGGGCGCCGATTCCCTTGGGGCCGTAAAGCTTGTGGGCCGAGATCGACATCAGGTCGACGCCGAGTTCGCCAACATCGGTCGTGATGTGGCCCACCGCCTGGACAGCGTCGTTATGGAAGTAGACGCCGGCTTCGCGGGTGATCGCCGCCAGCTCCGTAATCGGTTGGACGCTACCGACCTCGTTGTTGGCCTGCATTACGGAGACGAGGATGGTACCGGTCGTTATCGCCTTCTTGAGGTCGTCGGGATCGACCAGACCGTGACCGTCGACTGGGAGGTAGGTCACCTCGAAACCGTTCCGTTCGAGGAATGAGCAGGTCTCGTGGATGGCGTGGTGCTCGATGGCGCTGGTGACGATATGCTTGCCGCTCTTGGCGGCGAAGGCAGTGCCCTTGATGGCGAAGTTGTCGGCCTCGCTGCCGCCACTGGTGAAGACGATTTCCTCCGGGCTGGCGCCGATCAGTTCGGCGACTTTCTCGCGGGCATCCTCGATGGTACCCTTAGCTTCCTGGCCGTAGGAGTAGATCGCCGACGGATTTCCGAAGTGCTCCGTCCAGTGAGGCGTCATCGCTTGCACGACTTCGGGGTGGACCGGCGTCGTAGCAGCGTAATCGAGGTAGATTCGCTTCATTGTCTAGCCCTCCACAACATCGCCTATGATCGGGTCGACTCTGACACCCTTGGTGGTCACCCAGGCAAGGCCGCGTTCGATCTGTTCGGGTTCACCCTCGAGTTCGAGGACCACCCAACCCTTGTCGTCGGATATGTCGGCGCGACGGATGTTGGTAATCACGTCAAAGTCGGTGCCGAGTGCGTGGATGATGGGGCTCTTGATCCGTTCCTGAGGAAAGGTGAACATCACTTGCTGCTTGGTCATTTTATGCCTCCCTGCGAGTTTCAAGGCTCCTGTTAGTAGTCTATCACGTCTCGAGGCGGGCAACTCAGACACGGGCGCCGAGTACTTCCTCGAAAGACTCGATGGTCGGTTGTACCTTGTACGGTTTTACGATTTCGGCGACGCTTTCCTGGGTTCTTGGTCCGGCGCCGGTAATGTAGGCGACGGTCAACTCCTCGCGCTTTATTGTCCCGGAGGCGGCCAGTTGCTTGAGGCTGGCGATGACAACGCCGCCGGTGGCCTCGGCGAAGATACCCTCGGTCTCAGCGAGTAGCCTGACGCCATCGATCAACTCGCCGTCGCTGACGGCGATGGCGCCGCCGCTCGATTGCCGGGCGATGCGCAGGGCGAGCTGGCCGTCGGCCGGGTTGCCGATGGCGATAGATTTCGCGATCGTGTTCGGGGTAACCGGGTTGACGTGGTCGCTGGTGGACTGGAAAGCGTTGACGATTGGGGAGGAGCCGGCGGCCTGGGCGATGAACATGTGGGTGCTGGCCGGATCGATCATCCCGAGCATTGCCAGTTCCTCGAACCCCTTCCAGATTCTCGTGAACATCAGGCCGGAACCGGCCGGCGCGATGACGCAGTCCGGTGTCCGCCAGCCGAGTTGCTCGGCGACTTCATAGCCGAGGGTCTTGCTGCCCTCGGCGTAGTACGGTCGCAGGTTAATATTGATGAAACCCCATTTGTAGCGTTCGACGAGGCGGGCGCACAGTCGATTGACGTCGTCGTAGCTTCCCTCGACAGTCACCAGGTTAGGGTTGTAGATGGCGATGCCGATCAGTTTCCCCGGCTCGACGCTGGCGGGGACGAAGACGTAGGCCTTCAGGCCTGCCTTGGCGGCGTGGGCGGCGACGCTGGCCGCGAGGTTGCCGGTGGATGCGCAGGCCAGCGTATCGAATCCCAGCTCCCGCGCCTTGGTGGCGGCTACCGATACCGGACGGTCCTTGAAGGAGTAGGTCGGCGTCAGGCAGTCGTTCTTGATGTAGAGCCGATCGAGGCCGATCTCCTTTCCCAGCGTGTCGGCTTTGACTAGTGGGGTGAAGCCGACACCGATGTCGATCACCTCGCCGTCGACCGGAAGCATTTCCTTGTAGCGCCACATGCTGGTCGGTCCGGCGGCTGTTCTGTCGTGATTCATCACGTCGGCCATCGCCTCGTAGTCGTAGGTGACCTCTACTGGACTGAGACAGACGCCGCAACGGCTGATCGCCTCGACGGGATACGCCTGTCCACATTTTCGGCACAATAAGGATTTGGCGAGGGACATTTTCTACCTCAGTTCAAGTCCGTTCCCGTCGCGCCGATGATGGGCGGGACGGGAGACGTGTTTTCATCTCTCATTGACTACCGTCCGGCGTCGAGGGCCTGCGACAGGTCGACGATCAAGTCGTCGACCTGTTCTAAGCCGATCGACAGTCGGATTACCTGGTCGCTGATCCCGGCGGCGTGACGGTGCTCCGCCGGCATAGAGGCGTGGCTCATTGTCGCCGGATGTTCCGCCAGCGATGCGGCGCCACCGAGCGATTCCGCCATCTGGAAGAGTTCGATCGTTCTCAAGAACGTGTACACTGATTCGATGCCGCCGTCCATCTCGAAAGAGACCATGCCACCGAAACCCTTCATCTGGCGCTTGGCGATGTCATGTCCGGGGTGCGATGGCAGGCCGGGATAGAATACCGTCTTTACCGCGGCATGCCCACAAAGGAAGTCGGCTACGATGGCGGCGTTAGCTTCGTGTTGCTTGACGCGTAGCGGTAACGTCTCGATACCGCGCAGTACCAGCCAGCTGTCGAACGGGGATGCGGACATTCCCATACCGTTGACGTTGAGGTGAACCCGCTCAGCCAACTCGTCGGTGGTGGTCACCACGGCGCCGCTGACGACGTCGCAATGGCCGTTCAGGTACTTGGTCGTTGAATGAACGATAAGGTCGATGCCGTAGTCGATCGGTCGCAGGAAGAGCGGAGTTGCGAAAGTGTTGTCGATCACGCTTAGCAGTTCGCATCGCTTGGCAATATCGGCCACCATCTCGAGATCGACGATGTTGAGCAGCGGATTGGACGGTGTCTCCAGCCAGAGCATGCGTGTGTTCGGTCGTACCGCCGCCTCGATCTTGTCGCGCGAATCGAGGCGTACAAAGGTAAAATCGATCCCGAAGCTCCTCATAATGTTGTCGAATAGCCGGAAAGTGCCACCGTAGACGTCGTCACCGCAGATGACGTGGTCACCGCTCTTGAGCAAATGGATCACCACCGCCTCGGCGGCCATCCCGGTGGCGCAGGCGAACGCGGCGTTGCCTCCTTCTAGTTCGGCGATCGTGTCTTCAAGAACCTTGCGCGTCGGGTTGCCGGTGCGGGAATAGTCGAAACCACGCGTTTTGCCGATGTCCTCGAAGGCGAACGTCGAGGTCTGGTAGATCGGATAGGCGACCGCTCCGAAAGACGTGTCCTCGCGGTCGCCGCCGTGGATGCTTATGGTCTCGAACTTCATATACCGCCTCCCTGGCTGAACTCCTTGATGATCTCGCGACGTTCCTCTTCGAGATCGTCCTCGCCGATGGTGACGCCGCTTGTCTTCTCCAAATTGCGGAGGCGTTCTTCCAACTTGTCTTGTTCCCTCAAGACGAGGCGAATTGCCTCGGCTATCGGGTCGGGCAGCTTGGCGTGTTCCAGATCAGCGGTCGTCTTGGGGCGATCCTCGACGATTCGTCCGGGAATGCCGACCACGGTTGCGCCGAATGGGACCGAGCTGATGACGACCGACCCCGCCCCGATTCGGACGTTATCGCCGATCGTGATCGGCCCCAGTGCGACAGCCCCGGTACCGATGACAACGTTGTTGCCAACCGTCGGGTGGCGTTTTACCTTGCTCAGAGCAGTTCCGCCGAGGACCACTCCTTGATAGATGAGGACGTCGTCACCGACGACCGATGTTTCCCCGAAAACGACGCCGGCGCCGTGGTCGATAAAGAGTCGGCGACCGAGGGTGGCGCCGGGGTGGATCTCGATCGCCGTCAGGAATCGATTCGCATGTGATACCAGTTGCGCCAGGTAGCGTAGCCGCCGTCGCCAGAGCCAGTTGGCGACGCGATGCGACCAGACGGCGTGCAGTCCTGGGTAAAGGGTCAACACCTCGATGATGCTGCGTGCCGCCGGGTCCTTGGCGAAAACGGCTCTTATGTCCTCTCTAACTAGATTGAACAAGTCGGTTTCCTCATCTGCGTCAGCCTTTGCGGCCTAAACTCCGGACATCTGCTGGTAGAGTTCCTGGAAGAGCCAGGTTGACAGGTAACGCTCACCGGTATCAGGGAGGACGACGATAATCAGTTTGCCCTTGTTCTCCTGCCGTTTGGCAACCTCGACTGCCGCCCAGGCAGCCGCTCCAGACGAAATACCGGCGAGAATACCCTCTTCCTTGGCTAACCGCCGCGCCATTTTACCGGCGTCGTCGTTGGTGAC
>CAZLUE010000056.1:0-8217 GCA_964562625.1 uncultured Dehalococcoidales bacterium
AGGCTAGTGAACATGCAGCTCAGCTACTACCCAGGGTGTACTCTCAAGACCCGCGCTAGAAACTTCGAGGACTCGGCAATCGCCGCTATGGCCGTTCTCGGCGTTGACCTCGTCGAGTTATCGCGCTGGAACTGCTGCGGCACCGTCTTCTCGCTTGCCGAGGACGACATCGTCCATCACGTCGCTCCGGTGCGCAATCTCATCCGTGCCCGCGAGCAGGGGAGCGAGTACCTCGTCACTCTTTGCTCGTTCTGTTACAACACCCTGAAACGGGCCGATCGGCTGACGATCAACCGGCCCGATATCCTGAAAACGCTCAACCTCTTCATGGACGATGAGCCCGACTACGACGGCGGTCTTGAGGTCATGCATCTTCTCCAGGTCCTGCGCGATAATATCGGTTGGGGTGCCGTCGCCGCCGCCGTAAAGCGACCCCTCACCGGTTTCAAGCTGGCTGTCTATTATGGGTGCACCCTGACCCGTCCCGCCGAAGCCGCCATCGATTCCGCCGATAATCCGACCGTACTTGACGACCTGATGCTGACAATCGGAACGACCCCGGTTGACTTCCCCCTCGCCACCGAGTGCTGCGGTTCGTTTGAGATCGTTAATGATCCCGAGTCGGTTAGCCAGCGCACCAGCCAGATCGTCGGAGTGGCGACGCGGCAGGGGGCAGAGGCAATCGTCGTCAGTTGCCCGCTTTGCTGCCATAATCTCGGCGAGAGACAGGCCGTCCTCGCCGCCAGCCGAAGCGCTCTTAGACCTTTGCCGATCGTCTACTTCAGCCAGCTACTCGCCTTGGCACTCGGCGTCGATCCTGCCGTCTGCCGCTTCGACTTGAACTTCGGCGATGCCGAGAGGTGGCTAGCAGATAAAGGATTACTTGTCCCGGTGGGTTAGAGTAAGGTATTTGCATGAGCGAGATTAAGGAAGGGACTGGCCAAGTTACCGGAAGCCCGAAAACAGAAGCGCCATCGCCGAGATTGATTCCGATCTTCGTCATGGGAAAACGCTACGAAGCCCCTGAGACGCTGACGATCATGAAAGCGATGGAGTACGCTGGCTTCAAGTTCATCCGTGGCTGCGGTTGCCGCGGAGGCATTTGTGGGGCCTGCGCCACCGTTTTTCGTAAGGCCGGCGACTACAGGTTACGAGTTGGTCTTGCCTGTCAGACGGTTGTCGAGCCGGACATGTACCTTGCGCAGATACCGTTCTACCCCGCTATCCGCGCCGTTACCGATTTCGCCGGACTCTCAGCCGCGCCGGACGAGATCTTCCGACTTTACCCGGAGCTCTTCCGCTGCGTTGCCTGCAACCTTTGCGCCAAGGCCTGCCCGATGGACGTCGAGATGATGGACGTCATGGCCGCTCTCAAGCAGGGCGATATCGCCCGCGCTGCCAGACTGTCGTTCAATTGCATTCAGTGCGGCCTCTGTGCCAGTCGCTGCATGGGCGAACTGCCGCAGTACCACATGGCGCAGCTGGCACGCCGCATCTACGGCAGCAAGATTGTACCTCGCGCCGAACACCTTGTACGGGCGGTCGCCGCCAACGCCGAGGACAGATACGCCGCCGACCTCGATTCCCTCATGGCGATGGGCGAGGAGGAATTGCGCCGCACCTACGTTGAGCGTGAGATGGAACCGCCCATGGCCGACGATGACTGGACGCCTGAAGACCCCGGCCATCTCTAGAGGATCATGAATGCCTTACACTCCTGAACTTAAGGAACTGATCAAGGTCGTAGAGGGGACTCGTTCGGAACGGGTCGCCCGCAAGCGTGCCGGCGATGAGTTCACCATGATGTCGCTCGATGAGCGGCATGATATCTTGGAACGTTTCCACCCCGACTATCGCGAGGAAGGCCGCCGCCCGCTCCTCGTTGGCGCTAACAAGGGCGACATCATCCCTGACGAGTTTGCCGATCTCTTCGAAGCGAGGAGTCGTGTCGAACCGGATGCCGTCGATCTCTCGGCGCCGGACATCGAAACGGACGTCCTCGTTATCGGTGGTGGCGGCGCTGGAACTGCCGCGGCGCTCCTCGCCGAGGAACAGGGCGCCAGCGTTGTCATCGCCACCAAGTTACGTCATGGAGACGCCAACACGATGATGGCCGAGGGCGGCATTCAGGCGGCCACCAAGACGGACAAAGACTCCCCTTACTTCCACTACCTCGATGTTATCGGCGGCGGTCACTTTAAATGCACTCCGGAACTGGTGCGGACTCTGGTCACACAGGCGCCAGACGTCCTTTCCTGGCTGGAGAGCCTCGGCATGATGTTTTCCAAGGAATCTGACGGCCGGATGAATTCGATCCATGGCGGCGGGACCAGCCGGAAGCGGATGCACAGCGCCGGCGACGTCACCGGTATGGAGATAATGCGTACCATTCGTGACGAAGCGCGCAATCGCGGCAAGATTAAGGTTGTTGAGTTCGTCCCCGCCGTCGAACTTATCCTCGATGAAACGGGCCGCTGCGGTGGCTCCCTCCTTTATAATCTGGAGACTGAGGAGTATTTCGTCGTCAAAGCGGCAGCCACCGTTCTTGCCGCCGGCGGCTCCGGCCGACTGCATATCCAGGGTTTCATGACCACCAATCACTACGGGGCGACCGGTGATGGCCTCGTCATCGGTTACCGGGCAGGCGTTGAAGTCTGTCACCTGCATACGGTTCAGTACCATCCCACCGGGGCTGTCTTCCCGGAACAGACTGAGGGTCTGCTGATCACCGAGAAGTTTCGTGGTGCTGGCGCCAATCTGGTCAACGTTAACGGGGAGCAATTCGTCAACGAACGTGAACCCAGGGACATCGAATCGGCCGCCTGTATCCGCGAGTGCCTCGACCGCTCCCTGGGAGTTACCACCCCGACCGGTAAACTTGCCGTCTGGCTCGATTCACCAATGGTCGACCAGCTCTCCGGGGAAGGCACGGTGCGCCGCGAGTTCCCCGGCAAGTTTATCTTCTTCGAGCGGCACGGTATCGATATCTCGAAAGAACCGATGCTCGTCTACCCTACGCTGCATTACCAGAACGGCGGTTTGAAGATAGACGCCATCGGGGCGACCTCGGTTCCCGGCCTGTTCGCCGCAGGCGAGGTTACCGGTGGTATTCACGGTGAGAACCGGCTAATGGGTAACTCCCTACTGGACGTGCTCGTCTTCGGTCGGATCGCCGGTGAGAACGCCGCCGCCTTCGCCCGCGATCACGGCACAGTCGGTAACCTCAACTTGGATCATGTTCGCGCCTACCACCGCGAACTGGAAGCGGCCGGCGGCGCAGAAGGCACCGTCGCTCCGATGTTGCTCCCGGACTACACAGACCCCCGCGTACGCCAGCGTCAACTCACCAGCTGCTATTTGGGAACGTTGCGTTAGGGGAGTGGCGTACCTCGACCATCGCCAAAGGCTCGCGTCGGCGATGGTCCGTCACGGGAGGCGCGCTACTTGAGCCGCCCCAACTCGTAGACGGCGGTGTTACTCATCAGTGGGTTGTCGGTCAGGGTGATGAACTTTTCGAAGTCATCAATTGCCCGCTCTGTCTCACCTAACCCATTGAACCCTTGGGCACGACGGAAATAGGCCACCGCCAGTTCGGCGTCGAGGTGCAGAGCACGGTTGCAGTCGGCGACTGCTAGGTTCCAGGTACCGAGGCCGTTGTAGGCTTGGGCACGCAGCACGTAGGCTTCGGCAACCGTCCGGTCTAGTTCGATCGCCTTGTCGCTGTCCTCGATCGCCGACTCGTATTGGGACTTCTCGTTGAAGGCGTAGGCTCGGTTAATGTAGGCGAATACCAAACTGGGATCGAGCGAAATCGCCCAACTACTGTCGGTGATCGCCGCGTCGTACTCCTGCAGACTGTTGTAAGCGGCGGCTCGGTTAACGTAGGCTTCGGCGCGGTTCGGGTTAATCTCGAGGACTGCGCTGTATTCCTCGATCGCCTCAAGGAAATGGCCACGCTCGGTAAAGTCGTACGCTCGGGCGAGGTGCCATTCGGGGGAACCCTCCGGCGGGCTCGAACAGCCGGCTAGCAGGACAATCGCTGTCAGCGAAAGTATTAGATAGACGACGGCGGGTCGATCCATGTTCTGCCTCCGGTATCATCTAGATTGAGACCCCAGCGCCAGTCAGAAAATACCATCGAAGTCGTCTGACTGTCAACCGTCGGCCTCGGCCGTACGGCTGACCGCTGCCTCGGTTTCAGCCGTTTCCCAGTCCGCACAACCGGTGGACGGTCTAGTTGACATAATGAGACACTCTCTCCCTTGGATTCCGTTCTCGCGAAAGTACTCCCATGCCCCTGGTTGTGTGAAATCGACTTAGATAGGTTCGATGCTGATCAATGAGGCGAACTCGTTGGTGAGTCCCTCGGCCAGCGGGGCAGCATCGCGTCTTACCGCTCGCCGAGTGGTGTCTGCCTGTTCGGCGCCCTGACGTTCGGGTGGCGCAGCCCAAGGCAGACCGCCCCCGAATATACAGCGCTACAGACCGCCTGCTGGTTGCTGGCGATGCCGCTGTTGAATGCAATCGACGCCCAGAGCCTGTCGTTCGGCCTAGACCTTCAGTTTCCCACATAACTTGCAGGACTCTCGGCCCTCAGCGATAGTCGAGACACATGTAGTCGATCGCCAGCTAGTCGGCCTGCTCGACTGGTATTTTGAATGGCATTCCGCTCCTTCCAGTTGAGTCACTCATCCTTACCGTCTACTGCAGCTTGAATATGCGGGCGGCGTTGCCGCCGAGAATTGCGTCGACCTCTTCTTGGGTAAAGACGATGTCGCTCTCGTCGGTCGCCGTTAGTCCCTTGATGGCATCGACGAAGGCTTTGTTGGAAACGTGCCCTTCGAACACCGGCCCGTCAGTGGCGAAGAGTACCTGATCCGGGCCGGCGATGTCGGTGATCTCGCGAAGGTAGCTGCGGAATCGTGCCGGATGGTTGAACGGTAGGAACTGCCACATTGCCAGGTCGCCGCTAACCATCTTCTTGTACTGGGCAATCGCCAGCCAGTCCCGCCACCAGCCGTTGCCCATGTGGGCGGCGATGATCTCCAGTTCGGGGAGGTCGATTGCCACGTCGTCGAGATAGATCGGCTGCGAGTACTTGGCACGTGAGTGGGGCAGAGGGGAGCAGTGAGTCAACAGCGGCACGCTGAATTCGACGGCCACCTTGAGAACCTCTAGAGACTCGGGAGTGTTCGGATAGTAGCCGTTGTCGGGATGCCATTTCAGGCCATTCATCCCGAAGTCACTCAGGCACTGGCGGAACATCGCCGGTGCCTTGGGTCGCCTCGGATCGATCCCGGCGAGCGATATCAGCCGCCCCGGATGCCTGGCCGTAATCCCGGCGCAGCGCTCGTTGTATGTCAGTATCCGGTCGTCGTCTGTGCCCATCTCGACGTTGTCGACGACGCAGATCGCGGTGACGTCGATGCCGGCTTCGTCCATCCTCGCCACCAGCTTGTCGCCATCGGGGTCGTCGACTCGGTCGCGGAAGCCCGGCAGTATCTCGTCGACCGTCCTCTTCATTCCGGCCCGTTCGGCATCGTCGAGCAGCCCTTGGACAACACGCCGTGCAATCGTCTCATCGGTTGGGAAGTGCCCGAAATAGTGATAGTGGACGTCTACGATCATGGTTCTTTTCCTCACTGTCGACGTCGTCCGCCACGCCTCTATGGCGCTTGTTCGGCTCCAGACTTGATAGTCAGAGTTTACTAAGGAGCTCGGCGGCTGTCAACCGTAATTATTTCCGGTCGCGGAAATATCCCGACCCACCTCCTGTCCGAATGTGGTTCGGCTGTCCAACTTGGACGTGGTGACGCGCCTAGGGCACCATTGATAGGGCTGAGGAACGGTCGGTATGGAGATTGTTTTGGCTTAGCTCGATGGCTCGCTGGCGTTCGGCATGCGCCCTTTATCCAATTTCCCGGTGGTGGCGTAGCCCATCGTGTAGAGGTGGTGATAGAGACCGGATTTCTTCATTAGTTGCTTATGGTTGCCAATCTCGGCGATCTCGCCGTTCTCCATGACTACTACCCGGTCGGCGTTACGAACGGTGGACAGGCGGTGGGCAACCACCAGCGATGTCCGGCCCTCGAGAAGTTGCTGCAATGCCTTCTGAATAACGATTTCGGTGTGGGTGTCGACATTAGCGGTGGCTTCGTCGAGGATAAGGATTCGTGGGTCGGCCAGTATCGCTCGGGCAAAACTAAGGAGTTGCCTCTGGCCGATGCTGATGTTGCTGCCGCGTTCTTGAAGTTCCGTGTCGTATCCTTGCTCTAGTTTCTGGATAAAGATGTCCGCGCCGACCACCTTGGCGGCGGTGACCATCTCCTCGTCGCTGGCGTTTAGCCGCCCGTACTTGATGTTCTCCCTCACAGTGCCGGAAAACAGAAACGGTTCCTGGAGTACGATCCCGATTTGCCGCCGTAACGAGCTCTGGGTTACCTTGCGGATGTCGTGGCCATCGATCGTCAGTGTCCCGTTGGTTATCTCGTAAAAGCGGCAAGCCAAGCTAACGATGGTGCTCTTGCCGGCGCCGGTGGAGCCGACGAAGGCGACCGTCTCTCCCGGTTTGATGCGGAGATTAATATCATGCAGTACTTCGATGTCGGGGACATACTTGAAGCTGACGTGGTCGAAATCGATCTCGCCCGTGATCGGTGGCATCTCGGTGGCGTCGGCGGCGTCGACTATCTCCGGCTTGGTATCGAGTACCTCGAAGATACGCTGTCCGCCGGCCATGGCCCGCTGTAGCTGCGTGTACTGCATCGTCAATCGTCGAATCGGATCGAAGAAGCGCTGCACGTAGAGAATGAAAGCGGTCAGCGCGCCGACGGTCAGCAACCCGTCGAGCGCCATCACTCCGCCGAAGATAATCATCAGCGCGATCGACCCTCCCATCATTATCTCGGTTATCGGTAGGATACCGGCCGAGAGGCGTCCCGCCGAGACGTTGGCGTTGAGGTTGGCGGTGTTGACATCGTCGAAGCGACGGTAGTTGACGTCCTCACGAGTAAGGCTCTGAATGACGCGAGCACCGGAGATGTTTTCTTGGAGACCGGCGTTGACAACCGAGATCGCCATCCGGACCCGCATGAAGGCGTTCCGGGAATAGGTCTGCCAGATCGCCAGGAAGATGATCATCGCTGGCATCACCGTCAGGCTGATAAGCGTTAGCCTGACGTTCATCGTCAGCATGATGACGATGGTACCAACCAGCACCAAGAAATCGGCGGCGATATCGACGATTCCGTTGCTGACCACTTCCTGGAGTGAGGCTACGTCGTTCTGAACACGAGACATTACCCGACCGACTTCGTGTCGGTCGTAAAACCCGAGGGACATTTCCTGAAGATGGTCGAACATCTGGATGCGTAATTTGAAAAGGATGCCGCGGCTGATGAAAGCCATGCTCAGTAGCTGCAGCCATTGCCCCCACCAGTTGAACAGGCCGTTGCCCATGAAGATCGCGAAAATGACCGTCAGTTGCGAGAGGTCTTGCGATCCTCCCGGTGCTATAATGTCGACCGCTCGGCCTACCAGCCACGGCATTGCCAGCTGTGTTGCCGAGAAGATAAGCATCGCCACCGTCGCTGTGGCGAAGTGGCGTTTGTAGTCACCCAGGTAGCGCAACAGTCGAATGACGACGCTGTGATCGTATGCCTTGCCGAACTCAATTTCGTCGACGAGGTCGCCGGCGCGCTTCAACCCGCTGCCATGCATCATGCCGCCGTGCATCATGCCGCCGTGCATCATCGCGGTCCAACCTCCTTCCCGAGGGACTCCTCTTGGTCGCGGAGTTGCAGGTCGTAGATCTTGGAATAAATCGGACCGCTCTTGAGAAGATCTTCGTGGGTGCCTCTCTCGGCAATCGTCCCCTTGTCGAGTACTATTATTTGGTCGGCATCACGCACCGTCTGCAGCCGCTGGGCGATGACGAAGGTAGTTCGTCCCTTGGTCAATTCGCGCAGCGCTTTCTGGATCAGGTACTCGGTCTCGGTATCGACACTGGAGGTCGAGTCGTCGAATACCAGGATGCGCGGGTTGATTAGTAGTGTCCGCGCGATTGCCAGTCGTTGTTTCTGGCCGCCGGACAGGTTGAGACCGCGCTCGCCGATCCATGTATCGTAGCCATCTGGTTGCGTCTCGATAAAATCGTGAAGCTGGGCAGCTTTGGCGGCAGCAATCACTTCGTCGCTGCTGGCATGAAGAGCCCCGTAG
>CAZLUE010000057.1:0-8134 GCA_964562625.1 uncultured Dehalococcoidales bacterium
AGTCGACGGTGCAGTGTCAGCGGCGTGGTCTCTACCACCTCGGCGAAGTCACAGTGACCGCCACCGACCCCTTTGGTCTGTTCTCCCGGGAGAATACCGTCGGCGAGCGCCACAGTATCCTTGTATACCCGGCGACAGTCGATCTTCCCCTGTTCAAGGCATCTTCGTTCAACGATTTCGGCTATGGCTCCGGCTACCAGGCAATCAGCCAAATCAGCCCGAACGCCTCTTCACTGCGTGAGTTCAGCAGCGGCGACAGCCTCAACCATGTCTACTGGCCGGGGACCGCCCATGCCGACAAGTTGATGGTGAAGGTGTTCGACGCAGACCGTTCTTACAATACGTCAAAGACGATCTGGATCGTCCTCGACATGCACGCGCTGCCCCATACCGGACACGGCAGTGAGGCCACCGAGGAGTACGGCGTGACCATCGCCGCCTCACTGGCTCGAAAGCACATGGACAGCGGGATGCGTGTCGGGCTGATGATGGAGGGAGACGAGACCGTGATGATCCCGCCGGGGCGGGGTAGCGACCACCTGTGGCGGATGCTCGAGGCGCTGGCCCTGGTGAAGGCCAGCGGCGGGACACCGATCGGCCAACTGATCTCCCACCGGACAGATCACCTACGGGGCAATTCAGTCATCATCGTGATCACACCTTCGGTCACTGGTGGACTGGTCGACGCTTTCCGCCAGTTGCGGAACCGAGTGGACTCGGTCGTTACCGTTCTGCTCGACGTCGAATCTTTCGGTGGCGACGCCGGTGTCATTACAGCGGCGCGTAATCTCAGTACAACCGACGTCCAGGTCTACATCGTCCGGCAGGGAGATGAACTAGCGCGAGCGCTCGATAACCAGGTGTCGATTCTGCACACAAGGTACCGTGAGATGGTGAAAGATGGCAGTAGTGGCTAGTGACGGGGAGCAGTCGGGCCGTTTGTCTCACCTGGTACGTCGGCTGCGGTTGTCGGTTGTCTGGCAGGTCGGACTCGTTGAGCAGCACGAGTGGCTAAGTATCTTTCTGGTCTGGCTGGTCTTGGCGGTGGCCGTCTGGTCGATCGAGCAGGCTGCCTGGATCCAACCGCAGCCGTCACTTCTAACCACCCTGGTGATGGCGGTTCTTGCCGGACAAGTGCTAGTCAGAACCGGGTGGCGAATCCTAGCCGTCTACGCAGTCACGATTGTCCTTGGACTGGCAGTCGTCGCCTGGCAGGCGATCGGTCTTTTCGTGGCGCCCGAAGTGGCATCGGCGCTGGCGTTGTGGTGGGACACCGTCATCAGTAGCCCTCCTAATGAAGGCACCATCTACTTCGCAATGTTCCTCGTTTTCATCACCTGGCTGATCGGTTTTACTGCCGTCTGGTTCGTTCTGCGCCGGCGCAACGCCTGGCTGGCGGTCGTCTTCGGCGGCTTGGTAGTTCTCGTCAACTTGGCTAACCTGCCCAGGGATGACCGCATCTTGCTGCCGGTGTATCTACTGGCAGCGCTGCTCCTCATCGGGCAAGTTAATCTGGCAAAGCAGGGAGCCTGGTTCGGTCGACGAGGTGCCCGCTATTATTACCGGGGCATGGCCTATCTTGTAGGCGGCGTGGTATCCATCAGTCTTATCACCGTACTGGCAGCGTGGTTCGTACCGAAGCCGCCAGTCGAGCGGATTCAGTTGTCCGCTTTCGCCGGTTCCGAGGAAGGCAAGGACTCATGGTACAATATCTTCTCCGACGTCCACGCCAAATGGAGCGTGCTCGACAGTGGCGATCAGAACTCGATGTCATTCTCCGACCCGCTCAGTCTCAGCCCCCGCGTCCAGTTCATCGTCACTGCCGACCAGCCCGCCTACTGGCGCACCCGAAGGTACGATACGTACCATGGCTGGGGATGGACCAGCGAGGGCACCGTTAAGCACGACTCGGCCGACATGCTGCCGTCACCGGGTTCCAGCGATACCGAGACGGTCGTCTACTCGGTCGAAAACCGGACGAAGACGGATGTCGTCCTCACGCTGGGTGATTTCGTCTCCGCCAGCTTGCCGGTCGAAGTCACCGCATTCGATAGCGACGATGAGATTGGGATCGCGGATGACTCCACGGTGGAGGCAGAAGATGGAATTACCGCCGCATCGAAAGAAGAAACGGTGGCGGGACCGATCCAGGTTACTGCCGGTGACGTCATCGCCGTCCTGACGCCGCGTCTGATGCAACCTTACCAGCGCTACACGGCAACTACTTTCGTCAGCTTGCCGACGGCCGATGAATTGTCTGAGGCCGGCGACGACCATCCCCAGGAAATCCGGGATCGTTATCTGCAACTGCCGGTGGAATTACCGCGTCGCGTCTTGACTTTGGCCGATAACCTGACACAGGACTCCGAGACCGCCTATGACAAGGTGTTGGCGATCAGAGAGCACGTCCTCACGCTCGACTACAATCTGCAGGCCGCACTGATACCCGAGAATACCGATGCTGTTGACTACTTCCTGTTCGACTCCCAGGAAGGCGTATGTACGGCATTTGCTTCGGCGCTGACGGTGATGCTGCGCGCGGTTGGCGTCCCTGCCCGGTTTACCACCGGCTACCTCGAGGGAGAGCTTGACGAAAAGACAGGAAGTTACCTGCTCCGGATCCGTGACTACCACGCCCGGACCGAGGTCTATTTCCCCGGCTACGGCTGGATCGAGTTCTCGGCGACCCCGGTCGGGGAGAACATCGGTGCCGTCATTGATGCCTTCATCGAGGATCCGATCGCGTTCATAGGATCTGATGACCTGTTGTTGGAAGATGAGCTGCCCGACCCGAACTTTGATATCTTTGGCGAGTCGAGAGAATCGGTCACTGGCCGGTCGCTACCCGGCCCCCAGCTCTACGTCTACTTTGTCATCCTCGGTATCCCGGCGGTGCTGGCGCTCGCCGTCAGGTCCGGATACGCCCTGTGGCTACAAGGTCTGAAACGGGTCGACAATCCGGCCGAGGTCTACGAACGGATGTGCCGTCTGGCTTCTTGGGGAAGGACAGGCCCGATGGTCCATGAGACACCGCTTGAGTATTGTGCCCGCCTAGCGTTTGCCCTGCCATCGCAGGCCGCCTCGATTGACACCATTGCCACGGCGTACATTGAAACCCGATTCAGTACCCGCCGTGAGTTGGGACGTTTGCAGAGGGGACGCTTACAGAAGGCCTGGGTGCGGCTCGTGCCTAACCTAGTGAGAGGTTTGCCTCGTCTCTGGCGGGAATCGACTTGACGCTAGCTCAGAGCACCCGGTAGAGTCACACCGGGTGTGGTATGTCGAGATCCTCAACGGATAGCGTGTAGACCGCGTCCTTGATCTAAGCGCCTTAAGACCATGGTGTTCTTTAGTCTGCCTTTCAAGCTCTTTTTCAATCTGTCGTCTGCGTTTGTGCAGTCGACGATTACTAGCAGTGAATCTCTAAGGTAACCCATGCCGACTCGGTCGCGCCGAAAGAAAGTAGATAAGATATGTGCGTAAGTTTGACCATCAATGGTGAATATCACGCCTTCGCGGCGCCCATAGCTAGATGCCTGACCAGGTTTGAAAGCACATACCTGCGCCACCATCTTTTGTCCAATACAAGAGATGGTGAGAGAACTTGGAAAGCCTAACTCTAGGTTTTCTTTCGGATCGTCTCCCAGCCGAACACTCAAACCTACTAGAGTGCCTTCAAGGCTGTGTCCAGAATAGCCTCGTCTTCGTTCAAAAAAATCTTATCGGGAAAGACTACAGCGATAGTTTCTCCAACCCGCCGGCTTCACGCAGGACATTGACATAACAACAGTAGTTCTCGAAGGTAACGTCTGGCGGAACGAGATGGTCGATACACGGGAAATATCCGCCCCGCTCCAGCAGGAAGGGTACCTTGGAGAACACTTCCTCACGGATAGCGGCCTCTCCCTTCAACAGTGCCCGTTTGTCGATCGCACCGCCGAGGATCAGATCCTTCCCGTATTCTTTGCGGATGGCGACGGCGTCGTTACCAGCGGCGACCTCAAGCGGCCAGATGTAGTTGATGCCGGCCTCGACCCACAGCGGCAATAGTTCATTGATATTCCCGTCGCTATCGACGTATATTATGTCAATCCCATTACTTCGCAGCAGGTCGGTCAACTGCTGGTAACGCGGCACCATGTACTTCTTGAACATGGCCGGTGAGATCAGCGGTCCTGTCTTGTAGCACATGTCTTCCCAGAAGTTGGCCTGGTCGATGCGGACATCCTTGAGGGTACGCTTGATGACTTCCCTTTCGAGGTGGAGCATCGTGTCCATCATGTCATCGACCAGCGCCGGGTCATCGTAGAAGGCGTAGAGAAGGTTTTCGACGCCCATCCATTCGCGCAGGAAGCCGAAGAAACTACCGACAGCGATAATCACCGGGAAATCTCGTGAGTTCATCTTCTCGACGTAGGCCGCCCAGTCAGAAGGCCAGCGCTCCGGTGTCGTCGGGTCGAGTCGTTTCTTGTAGTCTTTCCAGGTGTCGCGGTCCTTGACCGGGTGGTCGAGGTACATCGGCATCTTCTGGGGGCCGCTCTTGAGAACCCGGACGGTCTGGCCGCCCTGGTTGACGAGAACAATGGTTGTGGCATCCTCGGAAACTACGCGCGGTTCGAACCTGGGGACGATCGGCGGTATTGGCAAGTAGGCTTCCGTGTCGCCAGCGATGTATTCGGCATCGCCCAGGCCGGAGACGATCTCTCCCATGACGCGTGAATGGTCAAAGCCAAAGTACTCGCCGCGTCGCGGGCCACTCAGGACGACGCCGGGCGCGCCCTCAGCCGCCCAGCGTTTCGTCGTTTCATTCCAGAAGAGGTCGCGATACCAGAGGTCTCCCGGTCGCTCGAAGCGCGCGATTGCCTTGTAGCGGTCCCTCTGAGATATCATCCCGATCCTCCCTGATAACGGACGTCACGTTACCATCAAGTGAAGCGCTTCGTCTACCCCTGAGACGCAATCTTCGGCGAACCCGGCGGCGCCGATCTCATCGGCGTAGGCCCGGGTTACCGGGGCGCCGCCGATCATCACCCTAACTTTTCCGAGTCCGGCCGCGCTCAAGGCCTCTACTACTCGCGGGAAGTTTGTCATCGTCGTCGTCAGCAGCCCAGAGACCGCCACGATGTCGGCGTTGTTTTCCACCACGGCGGAAACGAAAGCCTCCGGGGTAACGTCGACTCCGGCATCGATCACGTTGAACCCGTTGCTATTCAGCATCATCGCCACCAGGTTCTTGCCAATATCGTGAAGGTCACCCTCCACAGTACCGATGACTACCGTACCCTTCGTGTGAACCTCGATGCCGGCGAGGTGAGGCTGCAACACATCAAGTCCCCGGTTCATCGCTCGAGTCGAGATCAGTATCTCCGGCAGGTAGACCTGCCCGTCCTTGAACAGTTGCCCCAGAGCCTGAACGCCGGGCACAAGACCCTGATCAAGGATGTCGAGCGCAGGCGTGCCGCCGTCCAATGCTTCCCGGACAAGTTGCACCGCCTTCTTATCATCGCCTACCTGGACTGCTTCGGCCAGAACCTTGAGTGAACCGCCCATTTCGTATCTCCTACATGCGAGTCGAATTGTCCTCGGCTATCGCCCTTTGTACTCCGAATCGCGCTTTTCGATGAAGGCCTTGACCTCCTCGAGATGGTCTTCGGTTTCGGACAACAGCGACACTAAGTTCCCGGTGAACTCGACGACCCCGGACGGACTGTAGAGCGCCTTGTAGACCGATCGTTTGACCGCCTGCCGCGCAAGCGGGACCGACTGCATCAGCTTTGACAGCGAGGGCATTGGCTTCTTCCAGCAGTTTCTCCGCGGGAATCACCTGGCTGACCAGCCCGATCCAGTCCGCCTCGGCGGTGTCGATCAGTTCACCGAAGAGCATCGTCTCCATGGCTCGTGAGAGGCCGACATTGTGCACCAGCATCAGCGGCCCGATTTCGGTACCCATCAGACCGCGACGTACGTAGGAATAACCAAACTTGGCGTTCCCCGATACGATCCTGATATCGCAGGAGAGCGCTATGTCCATCCCGTAGCCGACCGCCGCACCGTTCAGCTACATTTGTCGGTTTGAAGATCTGAGGTACGCCGGACGATCCGCCGGCGCTTCTGATGCGGGCAACCTTACCCGCCGTCCGCCGCTTCTCGTGACTCTCTCCGAGGAAGACCTCCTTGGTGCCGTCGCCGGCATCATCGATCGCGCGACGCGATTCCAGCACCATCTGGAAGTTGCCGGCGTTCATCGCCTGGGGCCGGTTGAACGTCAGCGTCGCGACGCCGTCCTTCTTTTCGTGAATGATCATTTCGTCAGACACTTTACTGCCTCCTCGGTGGGCTCAATCCGGGAACGACGGTCCGGCCCGGCCGGTTATGCCGCCATTATAGCATGTGTCGCTGGCGGATGACGGGCGCTGCCCGGCCTAACACCATCTATGATAGACTGACTTCCTCTCCCACCGAAATCCCAACCACCGGTCACCAACTGCCGCAGGCTTGACAGGCACCACCGCTGCCTCTAGACTGTAGAAATCAATCGACGGTCAGCCCCCCCGGCGACCGCCGAACTCTCAGCTTGGAGCGGGTCCGGGTCGCTTCGATGTCCGGAAGGAGATGGGATGGCGGACGGTGAACCTCGAGACGGCCTGCTCGGTTTGTGCCGCGTCCTCGACCTGACGACTGACGGCGCCATGCTCTGTGGCAAGATCCTCGGTGACTTTGGGGCGGACGTCATTCAAATCGAACCTCCTGGTGGCAACCCGACCCGGAGTGTCGGTCCGTTCTACCATGATGATCCCAATTCTGACAAGAGCCTTACCTGGTTCTACCTCGGCCTGAACAAGCGCGGCGTCACTCTGGACCTCGACCAGCCGGAAGGACAAGAAATCTTCCGACAACTCGTCGCCACCGCCGACTTCGTCGTCGAGAGCTTCCGTCCCGGCTACTTGGCCGGTCTCGGACTGGGTTACGAGGATCTCCGGCGGATCAAACTGGACATCATCATGACGGCGATCACACCGTTCGGCCAGACCGGTCCGTACATTGACTACCAGGTAACCGACATCGTCGGCGTCGCCCTGACCGGCCAAATGTGGCTCTTTGGTGAGACCGACAGGGCACCAGTGCGGATTTCCGCCCCGCAGTTCTTCATGCAGGGCGGACTCCAGGCGGCGATGGGCTCGATGGTCGCTCAATATCACCACGATGTCAGCGGCGAGGGACAGTACGTTGACCAATCGTGTCAGCAAGCGATGATCTTGACACTGGCGAACGCGCCGCAGACGTGGGACTTCAACCGGTTCAACGTCAGGGGTGGCGGACCTGGAACACTGATCCCGCGACCGGCGCCGCTAGGTCCCATCTATGCCCGTTCGATCTACTCATGCCGTGACGGCTACGTGGTCTGCTGGCTCGGTGGCGGGCAGGCGGGCAGAGTCGCCTCATCGAAGGCGCTGGTGGCTTGGGCGAATGAGGCCGGCCACATGCTCGAATTCAAGGACCATAACTGGATGGAAGCCAACAGCGAGATCGCGCAGGATGAGGTTGACCGTCGCTTCAATCTCCTCCAGGCATTCCTGAAAACCAAAACCAAAGATGAGTGCCTGGAGCGGGCCGTGCGTGACGCCATCCTTATGATCCCCGTCAACGATGTTGCCGACGTCACTCACAGTCCGCAACTGGCGTACCGGGACTTCTTCGAGAATATCCACCACTCCGAACTCGGTGACAGGATCACCTATCCCGGCTTTCCCATCAGAATGACGGAGATGCAGCCGGTGATTCAGCGCCGTGCACCGTTACTCGGCGAGCACAACGCCGAAGTCTACGGGCGAGAATTGGGCATCTCCGAGGATCGACTCCGATCCCTGAAAAAGGGCGGGGTGATTTGAGCGAGGCACGATGACGAATCAGGTTTTCGAGGGTGTCAAGGTCTGTGATTTCTCATGGGTCGGCGCCGGGCCACAACCGGGTCGTGAGTTAGCGATGCACGGCGCCACGGTAATACGAGTCGAATCCCACCTGCGTCCTGACGCCCTGAGACTCAGCCCGCCCTTCAAGGATTTCGAACCGGGTATCAATCGCAGCGCCTTCGGCTGCGCTTTCAACACCCAGAAGCTGGGCATGAGCCTCGACT
>CAZLUE010000058.1:0-8103 GCA_964562625.1 uncultured Dehalococcoidales bacterium
GCATCCCGGTGAGTACGACGCACTGCGCGGCGTCGTCGGTGCTCGGAGTCGGCGCGACACGCCGGCTATCGGCGGTAAGATGGGGCGTCGCCGGCAATATCGTCACCGCCTGGGTGCTTACATTCCCGGTCTGCGGCGCGCTCGGCTACGTCTTCGCCCGACTGCTCACCGCCTGGACCGGTTGATGCCAGGGCAGCATCGCACGGAACCGCCCGTCGCTTCTCGGCGGCGACAATCGTCTCGATCTCGGCAACCGTCTCAGCAACAGCCCCGTTGTGGTTAATGACGACGTAATCGAACTGCACGGCCTGCCTCATCTCTTCCCTGGCAGTCTTGATGCGCAGTGACAGGTCGGCCGGTGACTCCGTGAGCCGCCGTGTCAAGCGCGCCGTCAATTCGTCCAACGAAGGCGGCGCCAGAAAGACGAAGATCGCCTGCGGGATAATCTCCCGGATGGTAGCAGCCCCCTGAATGTCCACTTTGACGATAACATCGTCGCCCCTATCCAGGGCAGATTCAACAGGGGATCGAGGAACACCGTACCAGTTGCCGTAGACGTTAGCCGATTCCAACAACCGGTTTCCTTCCAACTGCTTCCGGTATTCGTCGCGAGACACGAAGTGATAGTCGCCACCATCCACTTCGCCGGGCCGTATCGGCCGCGTCGTCAAGGTGGTGACGAACGTCCAACTGTGATCGGTCTCACGGAGCGTGGCGAGGATGGCATCTTTACCAACGCCGGAAGGGCCGGAAAGTACGATCAACACTGGATTCCCCCGGAAGACCCGACGGGTTCGAAACAATGCGACTCGGCCTTCATTATGCTCGAATCCGGTCTCCCATCCAGTGTCCGACCGGACTTATTCGTCTCCCTCGTCCTCCTCACCCTGTCCGATGCCTCGCGGCTGGGTTGCCTGCAAACGACCGGAAATCGTCTCCGGCGCCAACGCCGCCAATATGACGTGCCCACTGTCGGCGATAAGAACCGCCTTGGTCCGTCGCCCGTTGGTCATGTCAACCACCAGACTCTTATTCCGTCCCTCCTGAATCATCCGCTTCATGGGGGCGGAATTCGGCGACGCGATGGCAATAATCCTGTTCATCACCAGTATATTGTTGAAGCCGACATGAACCAACTCGATGCTCATTACTTCACCTTCAGAATAGTCCGGGCAACAGCGACAGTCACGCCTACCGAGAGTATTGCTCCGCCACGGTCCCTTCCCGATCCGGCGCGGCCGAAACCACTTCTCAACCCCGGAGTAGCGAATTCTTCATATAGTATACTGTACCGCAGCAATCAAGCAACCATTGGAGGAAAGTTGCTCCGGCCGGCGCCATGCCAGTGACCTCCCGTCCGTGCCCAGAAATCAAACCGCTGGAGGGGAAGGGCCGGGGCTTGAATGCATCCGGCCTTCCATGGTAGACTACGGGCGGCTGAAAGATGTATTGAGGGATTTCCGGCGAAAGCTATGCATGAACGACTAGCGCTAATCCTCGACCCTTTCCGGGGGCACAAGGAAAGCCTGATACCTGTGCTCCAGCAGGTGCAACTAGAAGTCGGTTACTTGTCGGAAGAAGCCGTCGCCGAAGTGGCCGAATTTCTCGGCATCGCGAGGAGTGACATCTATGGGGTGGCCAGTTTCTACTCCCAGTTTCGTTTTGAACGGCAAGGTGAGCACGCCGTCAGAGTCTGCCAGGGAACTGCCTGCCACGTACGCGGCGCACGGCGCATCATGGACACCGTCACCCGCGAACTAGGCATCGATCCCGGAGGCACGACCGACGACTACCGTTTCAGTCTGGAGCGGGTCGCCTGTTTTGGCTCCTGCGCGCTGGCGCCAGTGGTGGTCATCGACGACACCGTCCACGGCCGCATGACTACCGTCAAGACAAGGCAAGCAATCGGCCAATATTAGGCGGCGACCAGTTCCCGACCGCACCGAGGCGCCAAAGAGATGACGTTCGAGGAAATCAGAAAGCGGGCTGTATTAGCAAGGCAAGAACTGCAGTGTTCTGACAAACCCCGTATTCTCGTCGGCCGAGCCACCTGCGGCCGCGCCGCCGGAGCCGATGCCGCCGTCACCGCCCTGAGGGAAGAACTGGCCCGGCACAACATCGATGCCGCCGTCACTGAAGTCGGTTGCATCGGGCTCTGTTATTGCGAACCGCTGATAGATATCATCAAGCCCGGTCGACCCCGCATCTGCTATCATGAAGTCACTCCCGATATCGCCAGACAGTTGGTTGTCGACTATCTAGTGAACGACGACACCCGCCCCGACTTGGCGATGGCCACCATCGGGGAAGGCACTGTCGAAGGTATCCCACGTTTCGAAGACCTACCGATCCTGAAACCACAGGTGCGGATATCGACACGCAACTGCGGCTACATCGACCCCGACGACATTGACCAGTACATCGCCAACGGCGGCTACGAAGGCGTCGAGCGCGTGCTCAAGATGACCCAGTCGGAGGTGATCGAAGAAGTGCGCCAGTCCGGACTGAGGGGCCGCGGCGGCGCCGGCGCTCCAACCGCATTTAAGTGGGAACGTCTCTGGGAAGCTCCCGCAGGAGACAAGTACCTAATCTGCAACGCCGACGAGGGCGACCCCGGCGCCTTCATGGACCGCTCATTGCTGGAGAGTGACCCCCACTCCGTACTCGAAGGCTTTGTCATCGGTGCCTATGCCACCGGATCCAACCACGGCTACATCTACTGCCGTGCCGAGTACCCTCTGGCGATCCAGCGCCTCGAACGAGCGATCGCCCAGATGGAGGAGTACGGCCTGATCGGTGACGACATCCTCGGCACCGGATTCAGTTTCAGCGTGGAGATTAAGGAAGGCGCCGGGGCTTTCGTCTGCGGCGAGGAAACCGCCTTAATGATGTCGATCGAGGGCAAACGTGGAATGCCGCGGCCGCGGCCGCCGTTCCCGGCACAGTCCGGCCTCTGGGGCAAACCGAGTAACATCAACAACGTCGAGACCTGGGCCAATGTCTCGGCAATATTCCAGCGCAACGCGGACTGGTACGCCCATTACGGTACCGAGTCGAGCAAGGGCACCAAGACGCTGTCGCTCGCCGGTAAGATCGTCCGCACCGGTCTCATCGAGATACCGATGGGGATAAAGATTGGCGACATCATCTACGAAATCGGCGGCGGCATCGTCGACAACAAGGAGTTCAAGGCGGTGCTCACCGGCGGCCCGTCCGGCGGCTGCCTACCGGCTGAGCAACTCGACATCGCGGTCGACTACGACGAACTGAGCAAGGCGGGCACTATCATGGGCTCCGGAGGCATGATCGTCGTCGACGAAGATACCTGCATGGTCGATATGGCCCGCTTCTTCCTTGCTTTCACCCAGGAAGAGTCATGCGGCAAGTGCGTCCCCTGCCGGGTCGGCACCAAGCGGATGCTCGAAATCCTGCAACGTATCACCGACGGCCAGGGACGACCCGAGGATATACCTACCCTGGAGAAACTCTGCGGAACGATCAAATCAACGGCGCTCTGCGGCCTCGGACAGACAGCGCCCAATCCCGTCCTGACAACGTTGCGTTACTTCCGCCATGAATACGAGGAACACATCAATAAGAAGCTGTGCCGGGCGGGTACCTGCAGCGCCCTGGTCAAGTCACCCTGCCAGAACTCATGCCCCGCGGGCATCAACGTTCCGCGCTACATCCGCCTCGTCGCTGAGGACAAATGCCCCGAGGCAGTGGCCGTCATCCGCGAGAAGGTGCCCTTCCCGGCGGTACTCGGTTATGTCTGCGTGCATTTCTGTGAACCCAAGTGCCGGCGTGGCCAGCTAGAGCAGCCGATCGCTATCAAGGAACTGAAACGCTTCGCCGCCGACCGAGACAACGGAATGTGGAAAGAGCGCTCGGTAACGCAGCCGCCAACCGGCAAGCGCGTCGCCGTCATCGGCTCCGGTCCGGCCGGGTTGACCGCCGGCTTCTACGTTGCCAAGGCAGGTCATAAGGTAACCGTCTTCGACTCTTTACCGGTTACCGGTGGTATGATGCGCGTCGGCATCCCGCGCTACCGACTCCCCGACGATATTCTCGACCGTGAGATTCAGGACATCATCGACGCCGGCGTCGAGATCAAGACCAACTCTCGGATAGAGTCGGTGGATGGGCTCTTCAACAACGGCTACGATGCCGTTTTCGTCGGTATCGGCGCCCATCGTGGGCTCAACATGGGAGTCGACGGCGAGGACAACCCCGGCGTGATCGAAGGCGCCGAATTTCTCCGCAACGTCACCATCAATGAGCATGTCACCGTCGGCAAGCGAGTGGTAGTCGTCGGTGGCGGTAACGTCGCCATCGACGCCGCGCGAACAGCGCTCCGTCTCGGCGCCGAGAACGTCAGCATCGTCTACCGGCGCAGTCGCGACCAGATGCCAGCCAGCCGTGAAGAAATCGATGCCGCCATTGAGGAAGGCATCGAGATTGACTTCTTGACTAACCCGAGCCGAATCAACCGCAATGACAACGGACTCGAGGTCACCTGCCTGAGGATGGAACTCGGCAAAGTAGACCGCAGCGGTCGGCCGCGGCCGGAACCAATCCCGGGCAGCGAATTCGTCAAGCAGTGCGACACGATGATCAAGGCAATTGGCCAAGAATCGGAGACGCCGGATGGATTTGGGGTAGAAGTTGCCAGCGCCGGCCGGATTCAGGTTGACCCCGATACCGCGGAGACCACGCGACCTGGCGTCTTCGCCGGCGGCGACGTCGTCGCCGGCCCGGCATCGGTCATCGAGGCAATCGCCGATGGCCGCCGTGCCGCAATCGCCATTGACCGCTATCTCGGTGGCGATGGCGATATCGATGAAGTCTTGGCGCCAGTTGAGAAAGCCGCCGGCTACGCTCCGCCCGAAGGTGACGAGGCTGAGTACCGTCCGCCGGTGATGGCTATGCCGATCAACGAGCGAATCACATGCTTCCGTATGGCGGAGCTTGGATTCGCCGACAGTGACGGCAAGGTGGAAACGGCGCGCTGCCTCCGCTGCGACCTCGAGGACCGTTAACGAAGACTGGATCGGCTGAGGGAATCAGTAGTAATGGCTGACATCACTTTGACCGTCGACGGACAGGAAGTGACGGTAGGCGCCGGCAGCACTGTGCTCGACGCCACCAAGAAGGCAGGTATCTACGTACCGACGCTTTGCTTCCATCCCGATCTCGCTCCTTACGGGGCTTGCCGCCTTTGCATCGTCGAGATCGAGAAGATGCGTGGTTTGCCGACGTCATGCACCACTCCGGCGACCGACAGCATGGTTGTCCATACCAACACCGAGCAGATTCAAGAGTTCCGCCGCGGAGTGCTCGAACTGATTCTAACCGAGCATCCCCACCCTTGTCTCACTTGCTGGCGACTGAACCGCTGCGGCCCGTTTGATGTCTGCCTGCGCAGCGTCGAAATTAGCCAGCGATGCGTCCTTTGCCCAAAGAACAAGGTCTGCGAACTGCAGGAAGTCGCCGATTACGTCGGCATCGAGGACGTCGAGCTGGAATACAAATACCGGGACCTTCCAATTGATCACGTAAACCCATTTTTCGATCGTGACTACAACCTCTGCATCCTGTGCGGGCGCTGCGTCCGCGTTTGCCAGGAGGTTCGCGACGTCGGCGCTATCGCTTTCGTCGACCGCGGCAACGACGCGTTGCCTGGTACTGCCTTCAACCGGGCGCTGCGTGATTCGGACTGCAAGTTCTGCGGAGCCTGCGTCGACGTCTGCCCCACCGGCGCATTGATCGAGCGCGGCCGCAAGTGGGAGGGCACCGCCGATCGCCAAGTGGCTACCACCTGCGCCTATTGCGGCGTCGGCTGCCAGCTCGGACTGGAAATCAAGGACAACCGTATCATCGGAGTAGTGCCACTGAGGGAAAATGACGTCAACCGAGGCCAGGCCTGTGTCAAGGGACGATTCGGCATCGGTGAGTTCGTTCACCATCCCGACCGCCTGACGACACCGTTGGTCAAGCGAGACGGCAAGTTCGTAGAAACCGCCTGGGACGAAGCCCTTGACCTCGTCGCCGGCAAGCTCGCAACGCTCAACAAGGAAGAGGTCGCCGTGATCTCTTCCGCCAAGTGCACCAACGAAGATAACTACGTGGTTCAGAAATTCACCCGCGCCGCCCTCGGCCACAACAACGTAGACCACTGTGCCCGCCTCTGTCAGTCACCTACCGCGGCCGGTCTGGTCACGACACTCGGCTCAGGGGCAATGACCAACTCAATCACTGAAATCGGTGATGCCGCCTGCATCCTGGCAATCGGCACCAACACTACCGAGGCCCACCCGGTAATCGGGCTCGAAGTCAAGAAAGCGGCCCGCAAGGGCGGCAAGCTGATCGTTGCCAACACCCGCGAGATCGGATTGGTCACCGGCGCCGATAAGTGGCTGCGCCATCGGCCGGGCACGGACGTCGCCCTGCTGATGGGGATGATGCGTGTCATCGTCGACGAGGACCTCGCCGACACCGCCTTCATCGATGAGCGCTGCGAAAACTTCGAGGACTTCAAGGAGTCACTGACCGCTTTCGACCTCGCTACCGTCGCCGCGACCACCGGCGTCCCTGCGGAGGATATCGCCGACGCGGCCCGCGTCTATGCGACCAACCGCCCGGCATCGATCGTCTATGCGATGGGTATCACCCAACACAGTCACGGCGCCGACAACGTCATCGCCATCGCCAACCTGGCGATGCTGACCGGTAACCTCGGTAAGCCGTCCAGCGGCGTCAATCCGCTGAGCGGCCAGAACAACGTCCAGGGTGCCTGCGATCTCGGCGCGCTGCCCAACGTCTACCCCGGCTACCAGTCGATTACCGCCCCGGAAATCAAGCAGAAATTCGAGGAAGCCTGGGGCGCCACGTTGAGTGACCAGCCAGGGCTGACTGTCACCGAGATGTTCCAAGCCGCCCACGATGGTAAGGTCAAAGCAATGTACATCGTCGGCGAGAACCCGCCATTGACCGAACCGAACGCCCCTCACGCCGTCGCCGCCCTAGAGAAACTGGACTTCCTCGTCGTACAGGACATCTTCATGTCGGAGACCGCCGAGTTAGCGGACGTCGTCCTGCCGGCGGCCAGTTTCGCTGAGAAGGACGGTACCTTCACCAACACTGAGCGCCGGGTACAGCGCGTCCGCTTGGCGATTGACCCGGTGGGAGACGCCCGTGCCGACTGGTGGATCACCGCGCAGATCGCCAAGCGAATGGGTGCCGCCGGATTCAATTTCGCCAACGCCTCGGCAATAATGGACGAGATCGCGGTGCTCACTCCGAGCTACGGCGGCATGTCATACACCCGGCTCGAAGACGGCAGCCTACAGTGGCCCTGCCCATCCAGCGACCATCCCGGCACACCGATACTCCACTCCACCCAGTTCGCCCGCGGCAAGGGACATTTCACACCACTCGAGTACAAACCGCCAGCCGAAGTCCCTGATGACAAGTACCCGTTACTGCTGACCACCGGACGCAGCCTCTACCACTGGCACTCGGGGACGATGACCCGCCGCATCGGCGATCTGAATGACCTTCTCCCCGAAGGACAGGTCGACATCAGTCCGGTCGACGCTGAAAAACTTGGCGTCGCCGACGGCGACAGTGTCCGGGTGACTTCCCGCCGCGGCAGTGTCGCCAGCAAGGCCAGGGTGACCCGAGTCTCTGATGAAGGCGTCGTCTACATGAGTTTTCACTTCGCGGAGAGCCCGGCCAACGTGCTTACCAGCGGCGCCGTTGACCCAGTGGCCAAGACACCCGAATACAAAATCTGCGCCGTCAGGATCGACAGGATCGAAAGGAACGGTCAGGCGTGATTCGTTAGCGGCGTCTAACCAGTATCGGCCACGCTGTGGAGAGGATAGACAACTGTATAAGATACTGAAAAGAGAAGACCTCGTTCCCAGTACTCACCTCTTCAAGATTGAAGCACCCAGCGTCGCCCGGAAGGCTCAGGCGGGGCAGTTCGTTGTCATCAGGATTGATGAAAGGGGCGAGCGCATCCCACTGACTATCGCCGATTGGGATAGAGAAGAGGGGACCGTCACTATTGTTTTCATGGAGGTGGGCACCACCACCCGG
>CAZLUE010000059.1:0-8040 GCA_964562625.1 uncultured Dehalococcoidales bacterium
TTCGTCGATGCAGAAGAAGCCTATCGTCTCGGTCTCATCGACCGACTGGTGCCCGATGAGAAACTGATGGACGAGGCGGTGGAACTGGCCAACCAAATCGCCTTCTGGCCGCCGGTGGCTATGCAGTCGGCGCGAAGAGTGCTCCAGCAGAGCATGGAGTCGACGCTGGAAGAGCAACTGCGCAACGAGGTTCTGGGGCTCAGCTTTGCCAGCCGGGCGCCACACGACGTGAAGGAATCTCAAGATTCTTTCATCGAGCGTCGGCCTCCGAAGTTCACCGGCGAGTGACGCCGGCGACGGTAGTCTGCCAGCCGACCGGCTACGCGTCTCTTGCTAGGTACTTATCGATTGCTTCGGACAGTTCGTTCGGTTTGAATCCCCACAGGCCGAGGCCACCGGCGTAGACGACGTACCTGTCCTTGCCGACTAGGTACAGTTGCAATATCGCCGCCGAGTCGTTGCGGGAGATCTGGAATTCTTCCAACCACCGCCGCTTTCGGGAGGGAGGTGAGCGATGATGTTCCCGGTGGCTTCGAGGTCTTCCGCCGCTGCCTTAGCGACTATCTCTAGCGGGCGCTCTTAACCAGCAGTAAGATGTGACTGGCAGCGATTCGGTGGGTCTCGGTGATCCCAGTGGCGTGCCTGGTGACGATCCGGTCGATAGCGGCGGTCACCTCCGGCATTTCGGAGTCGTAGTCATGGAAAGCGAGGACGCCGCCGGCAACCAGATTCGACCAAACGAGGTCGAAGTCACTCTGTAAGTACTCCGGCTGGTGGTTGCCGTCGATGAAGCCGAAGACGAAGTGCTGCCCGGCGGGAAAACTGACCGTGCGGGAGTCCTGAGCGATTGTTACCACGTTGTTGAGGTCGCGGACGGCGTTCCGGTAGCTGTTCCACTGCGAGCTGCCTTCCAGGTAGGCGAGGTAAATCTCTGACATCCGGGTACCGTCGCGGCTCTTGGTCGTGTCCGCCGCCGGATTGAAGATATCGATCGCGAAGACACGTTTCTCGTGACCGGCGGCGAAACGGGCCAGCTTGGCGGTGCCGCCGCCCATGAAGGTACCGATTTCCACCAAGTCACCGTCCAGCCGGTACAGCGATTTCTCGCGGATGAAATCGATGAGGACTTCGTAACCGACGAAGTCGAGCGTCGCCGTCGGCCGGCGGAAAAGCCGCCGCAGAATACATCGCAGCGTCATCGTAGTTGCGCCCTAACAGCGGTTGCCGCAGACTGATTCCGAGGCAGCCAGGGCGGCAATAATGAAGCCGGCGGCCGTCCAGGTCGTCTTCTCGTTGGGCGGGTAGATCACCTCTTCAGGGAGGCTGATCCCGGTCCAGAAACCGCCGTCACTGTCGCGCAAGCGCAGCGTCCACTCGAGCAGCCGGTTGGCCTGAGAGATCTCGTTGGCGGCGACCAATGCCGTTGCTAGTTCGCTCGTTTCGGCGACGGTCACCCATGACTGGTCGAGGGAACACTTGCAGCCCCAACCATCGACGACGAACTCCGGCCAGTGCCGTGCGAGACGCTGGCGGGCCTCACCATCGGTGACTATACCGGCCAGTACCGGATAGTACCAGTTCATTGAGTAGCCACGCCGGTTGTCGCCGGCGGTCTCGAAAAGGTGCGGTCGGTCGCGGACGGCGCTTGCCAGTCGGGCAGTTGCTAGCGCCCAGTCGGGCCGTTGGCAGTCGAGGGCGACGGCGATGCGGTTGCCGTTGGCCAAGCTTTGACAGATGCTGCTGCCGGCGGCGAAGAGGGCGCTCGGCCAGGCGTTGTCCTGCTCGTCGCGTGCCCAGTAAATGTGGCCCTCCGGTTGCTGCAGGCCGAGCGTGAAATCGAGCCCGCGGGAAACCATGGGCCACATCTCCTCGAGGAAACTGCGGTCGCCAGTGATCAGGTAATGGCGCCAGACGCCGGTGGCCGGGTAGGCGCTGTGGTTGCTGTCCTTGGCGAGCTGCTGCGGCCGGTCGTTACGGTAGCTGTACCACCAGCTGCCGTCAGAGTTTTGGATGCTTGCCAGCCAACGGTAGGCGGCGGCCGCCGCCTCGAAACGGCCGCAGAGATCGAGGGCAATGGCGCACTCGACATGGTCCCAGGGATCGGTCTTGGCGTTACGGTACCATGGGATTGCCCCTGACGGCAGTTGATGACGCACGATGAAGGCGGCAGTTTCGTCGACGAATCGGCTGAGTCCGTCCGTCGTTACCTTGGTGCTAAGCATTGGCCGACTCCAATTTGCTTTTTCGTGCGTAGACGATCAGGCTCTTGGCGAGCAACGGATTGAGCACTCGTTCGATCAGGCGGACAAGGCGTGTCTTTCTCATCAGGTCCCAGACGAGAAATCGGTAGTAGAGGGACGGCAGCAGTGCCGTGTCGCGGTTGATGCCAAAAAGACAGCGCAGCAGCCAGTAGACGAAGTGAAGCCCGTGCTTGCGCCGCGTCGTGTAGACGCGCAGGTCCTGCCGGTCGAGAAGGCGGATCAGTTGCTTCTTGCGGTACTTGCGGACGTGGCCGCCGGGGGTGCTGTGATAGCGTGATGAGAGTCTCCAGTAAATGCTCTCGCTGAGAAAGGTTGGTACGCTGACGGCGATTGTGCCATCCTCTTTGAGGATGCGGTTCAGTTCGTCTATCGCCTGGCAGTCGTCGGTGACGTGTTCGAGGACCTCGGTGCAGATCACCTTGTCGAACTGGCCGTCACCAAATGGCAGTTTCAGGGCATCGCCGCGGATGACGGCATAGTTACCTGATGATTCACCGCTGTCGAGCATCAGCTGGAGTCGGCAGCTCGTTTGCCGGACGTTTTCGCGGTTGAAGTCGAGGGCGTAGACGACGCAGCCCGGCTGTTGGCAGGCGCGGATGCTGTGGCGGCCGTCGCCGCAGCCGACATCGAGAATCAGCTCACCTTGCTGGATGCCGAGGATATCGTAGTCGACGGTAAGCATCCTAGACTAACTCCCGGTAGACGGCGAGGGTGTTCAGGGCTGCCTGTCGCCAACTGAAGCGGTCGACGACTCGTTTTCGGCCGCGCTCTCCCATGCCGCGGCGCAGCGGTTCATCGTTGAGCAGACGCCGGAGCGCCGCCGCCAGCGCCACCGGGTCGGCCGGCGGGACAAGCAACCCGGCATCACCGTCACTGCCGACGATCTCTGGCAGTGCCCCGGCGGTCGTTGATACAACAGGCAGCCGCGAAGACATTGCCTCGGCGGCGGGGAATCCGAAGCCTTCGTGGAGAGACGGCACGACGGCGATCTCCGATGCCGAGTAGAGGTTGGCCAGTTTCTGCCGTTCGACATGGCCGGTGAGTGTGACGATGTCGTCGAGGTCGAACTCACGGGTCAATCGGGCGGCTTCGGCCTCCGGGTGATCGTTGCCGACGACAGTCAACCGTAGCGGCGTTTCGCCCAGGTACTCCGCCTCATCGCGTAACTGCCGGACCGCTTCGAACAGGTAACGCAGACCCTTGGTGTGTCCATTACCGCTGCTGACCATGAGAAGCCTGTGTGGCTCTCGTGAGACGTGACCACTGTTGTCGAAGAAATCGACGTCCACTCCGTTGAAGACGACACGAAGCGATTCTCCGGGGATGCGGAACATCGTGCGAATGTGCTCGGCCGAACTTTCGGAGACGGTTATTACTCGCTCGATCTGGGCCGCAACCGACTGCTGCATCGGGATGAAGGAAAACCAGCGCCAGAGGCGGAACTTGTCCCACCGGTCCTTCGCCTGGAGGAACTCGATCGAGCGGTCGATGTGGATCGGATGATGGATGGTGGCCACCACCGGCGCGCCGAGGCGCTTCATCAGTAGCAGCCCGTAGCCGAGGCACTGGTTGTCGTGGATGATGTCGAACGGCTGCTCGGCCATCAGTGATCGGAGGCGATAGTAGGCCCGGATGCTGAAGGTGAATGGCTCGGGGAAAGTTCCGAGGGAGACGGCGAGGAACTCGTAGAGGCGGAGCGGCGTGTTGACGCGCGCGAGGCTTTGCCAGGAAGTAGCTGGCGACTCGTAGAGGTTTAGGCTTTCCAGCTTGTGGATGGTGACGCCTTCGACGACCTCCGGGTAGGGCGGTCCGGCAATGACGTGAACCTCGTGTCCCAGCGCTTGGAGTTCGCGGGACAAGTAGTGAATGTATATCCCCTGGCCACCGCTGTAAGGATTGCCTCGGTAGCATAACAGGCAGATCCTGAGCCGTGGAAGGAGGCTACTCGCCACCGTCATCGATCCCTTCGCCCGAGGATGTCACTGGCTAGTCGAAGCTCTGGGCGATGAACTCTCGCTGGTAGGTGCTGTCGCCGAAGGCGGCGTCAAAGGCGCGTGCCCGTTTGAAGTAGAGATGCATGTCGTGGTCCCAGGTAAAGCCTATGCCGCCGTGGCACTGGACGCCGTGGTCGGTTATTAATTTGTAGGCATCGCCGCCGAAGCTCTTGGCCATTGCGACGGCGATGGTGGCGTTGTCGTCGTACTCGCTGACCGCCTCGGCGGCCCACTCCATCAGCGAGCGGGAGTACTCAAGTACCGAGTACATGTCGGCGCACTTGTGCTTGATTGCCTGGAAACTGCCGATGACCACCCCGAATTGGACTCGGTCCTTGACATAAGTAACGGTCGTGTCGAGTACCCATTGGCCGCCGCCGACGGCGTCGGCACAGAGGGCGGCCGTCATCTGCATCGCCGCCTTCTTCAGTATCTGCCAGCCCTTGCCAACTTCGCCGACGATGTACTTGTTGGGCACGGCCAGTTGGGTCAATGTCAGTTCGTACTGTTTCCGCGTCTCGTCCATCGTCTGCAGCGGAGCAACGTAGACTCCCCACTCGCTGGTGTCGACCAGAAACAGCGTGATTCCGTCCTCGGGGTCGCCGCCGCGGCGGCCGGTGCGGGCAGCCACCAAGATGTAGTCGGCTGCCGCGGCGTTGGGAACGAACAGCTTACTGCCGTTAAGTACGTACTCATTCTCTTGGCGGATTGCCTGCATCTGGACACCTTCGGCCCAGAAGTCACCATCTTCCTCGGCGACCGCCGCCGTGAAGATGGCCTCACCGCGGCACAGTTTGGGCAGCATCTCCTGCTTCAGTTGAGCGCTGCCGGCGTCGAGGATCGGCATTCCGGCGAGGACCAGCGATGGCAGGAAAGCACTGGGCAGCATCGCCCGACCCATCTCCTCGCAGAGGACGGTCAGGTCACGGAAGGTCATCCCGGCGCCGCCGTACTCCTCCGGAATCGTCAGCCCGAGCCAGCCGACATCGGCCATCTTCTTCCAGAGTTCCGCCGAGTGGCCGTTGTCACGCTCCATCAACTCGCGAACGAGCATCTTCGGGCATTCCTTTTCGAGGAAGTCGCGGGCCATTGCCTTCAGCATAGCCTGTTCTTCGTTCAGGATGAATTCCATTTTCCGTGCTCCTCGGTTGCTGGAACCGGTTATTGAAGTTACCGGGGTAGCCCGAGTATTCGCTCGGCGATGATGTTGCGATTGATCTCGGATGTTCCCATTTCGATGGTCGCCCCGCGTGAGCGCAACATCAAGTATACCCAGTGGCCGTCATCGACCGCCCGCTTGGATCCGCGCACCAACTGGGAATAGGATCCTAGCATCTCGATTACCATGTCCTCGCGTCTCTGGCACGTCTCGGCGGCGAAGTTCTTGCCGACCGACATCTCGTTGCCAGGCCCCTCAATCCCTTTCTGCTGGCGTGCGGTGGCGCGTATTGCGCTGTAGCGCAGCGCCTCACCTTCGATGGCGAATTGGGCAATTCGCTGGCGGAAGATCGGGTCGTCCCAGACGACCTTGCCGCGCCGTTTCGTCTTCCTGGCAAGATCGATGATGGCGCCGATGCCGCCACTGTCCCACACCCCGCCGAGGCCAAAGGACGTCATTCCAGCGCCGCCGGAACGCTCGGCGCTGAGGCCGGTTAAGGCGACGTACCAACCACGGTTGAGTTCACCGAGCAGGTTTTCGTGGGGGATACGCATGTTGTCGAAGAACAACTCGCCGAACTCGGTTTCACCTGTCATCTGGCGCAGCGGTCGCCGGCTGAAACCAGGTGAGCTGCAATCGAAAATGAAGTAGCTGAGGTTGCGGTGCCGGGTTCCTTCGGGTTCGGTCTTGACGACCAATAGTCCGTAGTCGGCGTATTTCCAGTTGCTCGTCCAGCACTTCTGGCCGTTGATGACCCATTCATCGCCGTCACGTACGGCGGTGGTACGGACGTTGGCGAGATCGGAGCCGGCATCGGGCTCAGAGAATCCCTGGCACCAGCTTTCCTCACCGCTGAGAATCTTGGGGAGGAAGCGTTTCTTTTGCCATTCCTGCCCCCAAGCCATGATCGTCGGCGCCACCATCAGTAGTCCTTGTGACATCGGTCCCGGCGGTGTCCCGCAGCGGGTCATTTCCTGCTGGATGACGCGGCGTTGCCACTCCGGCCGCTCGATGCCGCCGTATTCCTTGGGATAGCCGAAGCCGGTATAGCCGGCGTCATAGATTTTCTTGGTCCAGTCTTCGCCGAGTTGCTGGGCTTCTTCGCTGAGGCGCTCCGGAGACTCGTACTCCGGTGTTCCCCAGCCCGGGGGCAGGTGCACCTTCAACCAGGCGCGGAACTCCTGCCTGAAGGTGACTTCCTGGGCGGATTTCTCTGGCGTCATCAGAACCATCCTTATCGATTCGTGCGCTGGTAGTGGTACCGTCTCGCGGAGCGCCGTCGACATGATCGCGCGGCGGCGATGGTGTCTTGTATCCTAGTGGAATCACTGAGCGATTGTCAACAGACTCTACCTGCCGGCCGCCCTTGGAAGATGAGCGCCGTCGGACCCATGGGGTATCCTCCCGGCGGCGACGTCCCCGGCTACTTCTGCGGTTCGATGACGACTTTGATGGACTCGTTGCCCTCGGTGACCAGTCGGAATCCCTCCTGCGTGTCTTCCAGTCCGAAGCGGTGAGTGATCATCTTCCGTACCGGCACAGCGCCTACCCGAATCAATTCCATTGCCGTCTCGTGGTCGGTCTGGTCGGCCGCGTAGGACGTCGTCAGTGTTACGTCGTTGCGGAAGAAAAGGTCGTTGATCGATACCGGGAAAGTGACGCCGGGGTCGGTCGGGGCGAATAGCATCGCCGTGCCGCCGCGCTCGAGCGATGCCAGTCCCTGCTCGATTGCCGAGGGCGCTCCGGTGCAGGTTATCACCCGGTCGGCCAGTCGTCCTGAGTTGACTTCGCGGAGGCGTTCGGGAGTGAACTCGGCAGCGGTGAATGTCTGGTCGGCGCCGAAACGCCGTGCCGCTTCGAGGCGGAAGTTGCTGACGTCGGTGGCGACGATTGTGCCAGCGTTAGTGGCTCGCGCCAGCGCTACCTGGAGTAATCCGGCGATGCCGCTGCCGACAACGAGTACGCTGTCGCCCGGCAGGATTCCCGCCCGGCGCTGCGCCCGGAGGACGCATGCCAGCGGCTCGATGAAAGTTGCTTCCTCGTAGCTGACGCTGTCCGGCAACCGGAAAACGCCACGATCGACGTTGATGGCGGGCAAACGAACGTACTCGGCGAAACCGCCGGGGTAGAACTTCGTCTGGCGTAGCATTTCGCAGGCGGTTGGGTGGCCGTTGCGGCAGTAATGGCAAGTGTTGCACGGGACGTGGTGGGCGGCGCAGACGCGTTCCCCGGCCCGGTAGCTCTCGACGCCATCACCGATCTTGACAACCTCGCCGCCGATTTCGTGGCCGAGCACCAGCGGGGCACGATCACGGCGGTACCATTCCATGACGTCGCTGCCACAGATGCCGCTGGCCTCGATGCGCACCAGCAGTTCACCGGGGCCGATCTCGGGAACGGGTATCGTCTCGACGTGGACGTTGTGGTTGTTGTGCCACATCGCCACTCGCATAGTGTTGCCGGGGGATGCCGTGCTAGCCGCCATTCTTCTCGCGCTTGAACAGGGCCTGGGCTTCTTCACCCGTGGCGTCGTCGTGGATGATGGCCCTTAGCGCTTTGATCGCCGGTACCGGGTGCGGGCTCTGCCAGACGTTGCGTCCGAGGTTGACCCCGATCGCCCCCCGCT
>CAZLUE010000060.1:0-8023 GCA_964562625.1 uncultured Dehalococcoidales bacterium
CAGGGTCTCGCGCGGGAGCTTGCCGATCTCCTCCGGCAAGGCGCCGGCGCGGCTGAGGCTTGAGGCCGTCAGCCGCTCGATTGCCTGGCTGGCCTACCAGCGCCTCAATAACGACTTCGAGGCGGCCTTGATGTGAGCCCTGACTGCGCCGACCAGTTCCGAGAAATACCGGCGCGAGACAATTTGGGAATACAGCCACGGGGCGTTCGCCGTCTTTCGCGGTGACCTTTATTACTATTCGATCGAGCACGACCTGACCAGCGGCCGGTCGCGGCGGATTGATACCTAGCGGGTCGTCTGTCTGTTCACCGGGGAGTACACGATCCTTCGATGTCCCCGGCCGACGCCTGCCGGCTGGCCGAGCAGATCAACGTCGCCAGTTTCACTGAAATGAATGGGATCGGCCACTTCGCGGTGAGTGAGAACTATCCCGTCTTCAGGCCGTACCTGATGCCGGTCCTCGATGAAATCGCCGCCGCGGACTAGTCGCCCCCTGTCGGGAGTGGCGCCGCCGGCGGTAACTGACCAAGATGGTTCAGCTAGATGATCCTCTGGCGGTACTTCTGCGTTGACCCATCCCCCGACAGGATGTCATTACCCTTCTTCATCTCGGTCCAGTGCCTCTGGTTCCGGTAATTGACGAACCGAATCGCCGTCCGGTTCGTCCGTCGTCATTCCCGGCCTTTTGTAGCGGTCTTCACTGGACTTACCCTTATCTTTAACTGGCGAATGTCACTTCCGAGTTCCCGCCTGGAGACGACCGGGAAGAGTCTCTTCGCCCTCGCCAGCGCCGGCCCCCAGAGGTCGTAGTGAACCACGCCACTCTTCGACATTTGCACCCGGCGGCGTCCCACGCCAATCTCAGCAGCCGCCTGGACCAGCTGGAGCAGGCTGTTGCCGTCGTCGTAGAGGTGGCCCAGTGCCATATCGGCGGTAATACCCAGGGATATCCTCTCGAACCCTGAGAAAAGGTGTAGCTTGACCAAGCCTTGCCTCCGTTTCGTGGTTGGCGTAATTGGGATCGTTACCTGCGACTCCGGGACACGCCGGGAACTCCGACAGCTCTTGCTGGTACACTGCTTGGGGTGTTACCCCTCTTGCTGCGCTGCCGCCTCCATACGTTCTCTAAGTTTAACCAGAATCCGGCACTAATGCCAACTGACAATCGGCCTGATAATCGGCTGCATCGATCCAACGATTTGATTGGTCTATAGCCGGAGAGCGAAAATTATCCTGGTAGTACTGCCTCGCGGCTCCAGCATGAAGTTGCCGCATTCTGGAATTAACCCCGCATCGTAAATGTAGAGGAGCTCATCGCTTGCATCGGACTTGATTTCCACGGAGCATGTCAGTCCTCGGCCCAGTTCAGTAGTATATTCGGACACCTCTGCAATCTCTCTGAACGGGGAATCCAGAGGGACCGGCGGTCGACTGAAGGGCAACTTCCCCCATTATGGCAGCAGTTTGAGGATGTACCCCAATTACTATCCTTCATATTCCTTCCCCCTTCACTGGCATGATGGGTTGGGATAGTCGCCTCAGTTCCTCGCTCCCACTGCCGGAGTGGAAGTACTTTGCCCATTACTGCCAGAGGCTCCTTCCCGGAGCGAGCTTCCCTTGTCGCCACGGTGTATAATGAACGGCAAGCGGAGGCCAGAAGCGTGGAAATCGTGACCATCATTCTCCTCGCCGTCCTCATCATATTCTTTAGCTGGGATCACATCCAGCAGCGGAGACGCTGGCAGAAGCAGGGAGACGCCATCTCGAAGACGGTCGGTGAGCGTATCGCCGATACTACCCGCGTCTTTGGTGAGGTCCAGCACAGCCTCGGCCAGCTCGTCAAAGGCACCGAGCGGATTGAGGTCATCGGCGGTGATATCGCCCGCCTCCAGGAAGTCCTCCGCGCTCCCAAGTTCCGCGGCAGCCTCGGTGAACTGATGCTGGAGCGGCTCCTCCAGGACATACTACCCCACCAGAACTACTCCCTGCAGCACCGCTTCCGTAGCGGTGAGGCGGTCGACGCCGTCATTCGCATCGGTGACTATCTGGTGCCGATCGACTCTAAGTTCCCCCTCGAGGACTTCCAGCGGTTCGTTGCCGCCGGTGATGAAGAGTCAAAGGCCTCGTTGCGACGCCATTTCGTCCGCACCGTGAAGAAGCACATCGACGCCGTCACTAAGTACATCGTCCCTGACGAAGACACCTTCGACTTCGCCCTGATGTACATCCCCGCCGAGAACGTCTACTACGAGACTGTCCTGCGCGACGGTACCGAGGAGAACGAGGTCTACTCCTACGCTCTTCGGAAACGGGTCATTCCGGTATCGCCGAACAGCTTTTACGCCTATCTCCAGGTTATCATCCTCGGCTTCAAAGGACTTCACATCGAGCAGACAGCCGGCGAAATCCTGGGACAATTAGGGCGCCTTCAAGGTGACCTCGACGATTTCCAGGTGGAGTACGACACCCTCGGCGGGCACATCCGCCACGCCGCCACCAAATACGATGACGCTGAGCGCAAGCTCAGCCTCCTTGGTGACAAGCTGCGGCTGACTGGCGAAACCCGGATCGGGCGCCTGCCCGATGGGGACAAGCCGGAGGACTAGCTCCGGCTCGACACGGTTTCGCACCGGACCGTCGGCAGTCTACCATCGACCACCCAACCGCAGTGGGCTGCGGTTTGACCGCTGGCGGGAATATCGGCTATATTGAGACTGCCGCCTGAAAGCGTCCAGATCACTTGTTCCATGGTGCGACTACCTCCGAGCTGCCGTCTCTAAGGGCCGGAGACCACACGGCGATCTCTGATCCCTGCGGGGTCTCCCAAGCCTACGAGCGGTAAACGATAGGGTGTGTCGGGAAACCGCCACGCCTCCCGTATTTGGAAAGGAGGGGCGGACTTGAATATGTCGGCGTGCCCTGAGTCGGCCGCACCCTCGACCGGCAGGCGTCCAGTCGTCGCTATTTTCTGGTGGCTACTGGTCATCGCCGGCGTCGTCACTGGTCTCGTGCTGTCCCTCGGTTGCTCGATGACAACGACCCTCCGGGTCGCGACCACCACCAGCCTCTACGACACCGGACTCTGGGACGTCCTCAAACCCATGTTCCAGGAGAAGTACGCCATCGAACTGAGCGTAGTGTACGCGGGCACCGGTAGGGCCCTCGATCTTGGCCGCCGTGGCGACGTGCAGATTGTCACCGTTCACTCGTTGCAGTCCGAACTCGACTTCATAGCTGCCGGTCACGGTGTCGAACGAGTACCCTTCGCTTACAACTACTTCGTCATCATCGGACCACCCGATGATCCCGCCCGCATCACCGGCCTCGAAGCCACCGATGCCCTCCGCCTGCTTGCTAAGGCAGACCGTCACCAGTTCGTCTCACGCGGCGACGATTCCGGGACACACAATCGGGAACAGTCCCTCTGGCAACACGCCGGTCTAGACTATGAGACCGTCCGCCGGCAAAGAGACTGGTACGTCGAGTCCGGAGCCGGCATGGGCCCGACGATCGTTATGGCTGATGAGAAACGCGCCTATACTCTATCTGACATCGGCACCTTCCTCTCGCACAAGCGCGATATCGATCTGGTACAATTGGTGCCCGACACCGGCGTACTCATCAACGTCTACTCGGCAATCGCCGTCGCCCCGGAACGAATGTCACCGGCCGAGTCCGCCGCCGCCGGCCATATGATCGACTTCCTGACTTCCGTCGAGGTACAGGCCGTCATCGACAACTATGGAATCGACGACTACGGAGTGGCGCTGTTCGCTTCGTGCGCCGGCGCAGGACCGATATGCGAGCCTTAACGTGAACGAACTATGGAACAGCTTCACCAAGGCAATCGAACTGATCGTCTCTCTCGATGCCGAGGTGATCGAGATCGCCGGTCGCTCACTCCGCATCTCGCTGACCTCGACGGCATTGGCTTCTCTGATGTGCCTGCCACTGGCCAGCGTCATTCACTTCAAGCGTTTCCCCGGCAAACGACTGCTTATCGGCATTATCCAGACCTTCTACAGCGTGCCGACGGTCGTCATCGGACTTCTCGTCTTCAGCCTGTTCTCGCGAGTAGGGCCGCTTGGTGGTCTCGACATCCTGTGGACGCCGACGGCTATGGTCATCGGCCAGATGGTGCTGGTGACGCCCATACTGCTCGGACTGACGCTGACGGCGCTGGCCGGCGTGGACCAGCTGATCGTCGATACCGCTCGCTCACTCGGCGCCAGCGGCTCGCAGACGGCGGTCGTCATCTTTAGGGAGGCCCGCTTTGCCGTCACCGCAGCGATCATCATGGCCTTCGGCCGCGCCGTCTCCGAGGTCGGCATTGCTCTGATCGTCGGCGGTAACATTCATGGCGCCACTCGGGTGCTGACGACGGCGATCTCACTGGAGCACTCACGCGGCGACGTCGAGTTCGCCATCGCCCTCGGCATCATCCTAGTCGTGATCGCCCTGTTCGTCAACATCATCCTCAACCGGCTCCAAAGGAGGTAGCCATGCCGCTGATTGAAACGGTGGGCCTCGGCCAGACGAGGGGCGAACAGTACATTCTCAGGAACGTCAACTTCTCAGTCGACGCCGGTGAGGTCATCGCACTGATCGGCCCGACCGGCTCCGGTAAGACGACCCTGCTGCGACTGCTCGATCTGATCGACGCCCCTGCCGCCGGTCGCGTCTACTTCGACGGCGAGGATGTCACCGATTTGTCCCCGCGTCGTTTCGCTGCCCGCCGGCGCATGGCCTTCGTTCTCCAGAAGCCGATTGTCTTCAACACCAGCGTATTCGACAACGTCGCCTACGGCCTGAAATGGCGCGGTGTCTCCCGCGACGAGCTGCGCTCACGCGTCACCGAAATCCTCGACCGTGTCGGCCTTGCCGACTACCCTCACCGTTGGGCGCGTACCCTGTCCGGCGGCGAGATGCAGATGGTGGCTATCGCCCGGGCCATAGTCGTCGAGCCCGAGGTATTGCTCCTCGACGAACCGACAGCCAACCTAGATCCCGTCTCGGCAACCCGTATCGAAGAACTGATCGCCGGAGCAAACTGCCGCCGGATGACCATCCTCATGACCACCCACGATATGTCACAGGGCCAGCGCCTTGCCGATCGCGCGGCGATACTGCTTGACGGTGAAATTCGCCAGACCGGCGAGTGGCGCGATATCTTCAGTTCTCCTCACAACCACCGCATCGCCGACTTCGTTGGTGTTGAGAACGTTATCAACGGTGTCATCACTGCCAGCCATGAGCGCGTCGTTACCATCGCCCCCAGCGGCGCCAGCGCCGCCGTGATACAGGCGCTATCTGATCTTCCGGTGGACGAGCCGGTATCCGCTCTCGTCCGCGCTGAAGACGTGACCCTCTCCCTGCACGAGGTCTCAAGCAGCGCCCGTAATACCTTCGCTGGCGAGATTATCCGGGTTATCGCTGCCGGGTCGGTTACCTATGTCGAGATCGACTGCGGTTTCCGGCTGACGGCCCTGCTGACTCGGCTCTCCACTGAAGAAATGGCGCTCGAACCCGGTGTGGCAGTCCACGGCGCACTCAAGGCGACCGCGGTTCACGTCATCCGTCGAGAATCGGAGGCGGCCGACGAAAATAGTGAGGCAGACAGATGACAGGACTGGTTGACTCCTTCCGCCGGCGAATCGACTACATGCGGATCTCGATAACCGACCGCTGTGACCTACGCTGCGTCTACTGTAGTGACCGCTCAGCGCCGTCACTCCCTCACCAGGACATTCTCCGTTACGAGGAGATTGAGCGGATCGTTACTGCCGCCGCCCACCTCGGCGTCACAAAGCTCCGCCTTACCGGCGGTGAACCGCTCGTTCGCATCGATCTCGCTCGGCTGGTGAGAATGCTGGTTGCCGTCGACGGAATCACCGAGGTCTCCATCACGACCAATGGAACGCGGCTCGCCGGCTACGCCGAAGAATTGAAGGCGGCCGGACTGAAACGGGTCAACGTCAGCCTCGATTCTCTCAAGGCGAGGCGGTTCCGTGAGATTACCGGCGGTGACCGCCTCGATGCCGTCCTGAGGGGCATCGAGGTCGCCAGTAAGACCGGCCTTGAACCGGTTAAAGTGAACATGGTCGCCCTCCGCGGCTTCAATGACGACGAGATACTCGACTTCGCCGCTAGGACGATCAGCCACGGCTGGCACGTCCGTTTCATCGAGCACATGCCGTTCGTCCTTCTGCCCGATGGCGGCGCGACTGAAGGCGGAACGCTGTCGATCGCAGAAATCACCGAGCGCATCGAAGGTTCCCTCGGCAAGCTCGAGCCTCACGTCCCAGCCTCGGGTAATGGTCCGGCCACCTACTTCCGATTGCCGTCGGCCCCGGGAACACTCGGCTTCATCGGCACCGTCACCGACTGCTTTTGCACCGGCTGCAATCGTTTCCGCCTGACTGCCGACGGCCACCTCCGGCCATGCCTTCTTGAAGATGACGAAATCGATCTCAAGAAACCGCTTCGCCGTGGCGCTTCGCTCGAGGAACTGGAAGGGTTGATGCTCGGTGCGGCGACGATGAAGCGTGAGCAGTACCGCCTCACCGATAATTTCATCCACGGCAAGCGCCAGATGCGTCAGATCGGCGGCTAGTGTGCTCGCCAACTTTGGCGAACCAACCGGGACAGTAGTAAGGGTGTTTCATCACCCTGCGATGCCGTTGGCTTTCCCCCATGCCGGACAACCCGCTCAGAACGGGGAATCCAAAAAGCGAAGCCCCTCTAGCGGGAATTTTACGTCGCCCTCCGGACGAGCGCCGGTGTTCCTCAATACTACTTCCACCTACGCCAGCGACGCCTCGAGGTTGTCGTGCGCCAGTGACGGTGTTACCCGGCAACTGGTAGTCGGTATGCTATGACGGACGGACGGTGCTGTTAAAGCCGCGCCACGGTCTAACGATTATATCAATCTCCACAGTCGAGCGACTGTAGGAAGATGCGGAAGCGTCTGACGTCCTCTTCCGGGCCGAGCAGCTTTCCTGAGGGACTGGCGCTCAGCCCCCAATCCCGTTCCAGGGCTTCGATGCATTCTTTCTTGTCCTGACCCGGTTGCCAATCGCGGCACACCTGCGGCCGGAGTCCGTGAATACGACACAACATCGGTCGGCCATCAACCGTTGGCTCGAGGAAGACGCAGCCGTCCTTGTCGATATCGAGCAGGAAAATCCCTGGCTCGAACCATCTGTCGTCGATGTAGCGGTCGAGGAAGTCCTCGAGGGTCATCCCGAGCTCGCCGGCGATTGCCTTCGCCTCATCGACCGTCACCGGCGGTTGGTAGCGCTTGCAGCAGAGCCCGCAACGGAAGCAGGCTATCGCCGCGCCGCCTGGCACGCCGCCCTCCGGCCTGTCGGCTGCCTTCCGGTTGCACTTGCGCTTCAGGTCAACGATCCCGGTCACCTCCACGTTGATTATAACGCGGACAGTGACCCTGCCGCCATGATGGAGTATACTTCTCTGTGGCGCCCGGTATTTGAGTGGGAGGTTGGTGATGACTGAACTGAGCCACGTCAACGCTAGCGGCGAGGCCCGCATGGTGGATGTCACTGAAAAGCCGGACACGGCTCGCCAGGCGGTCGCCAGCGGTGGTGTGACGATGAAGCCCGAGACTCTGAACCAGGTACGAGCCAACTCCTTCAAGAAGGGCGACGTCCTAGCCGTGGCTCGTATCGCTGGCATCATGGCCGCCAAACGGACACATGATCTGATGCCGCTCTGTCACACTATCCTCCTCGACAGCGTCACAGTTAATTTCGACCTTTCGGCGGCGGATCGTGTCGACATCACCGCCACCGCCCGCAGCATCGGCAAGACCGGCGTCGAGATGGAGGCGCTGGTCGCCGTCTCGGTGGCCGCCCTGACCGTTTACGACATGTGCAAGGCGGCCAATCCCTCCATCGAAATCACCCGGCTCCATCTGGTGGAAAAGCGGGGCGGCAAGAGCGACTTTGATGCCGTACTGACCGCGCAGAACCACTTTTGGTATCTGGGAAGTTCGCCGGGAAAC
>CAZLUE010000061.1:0-7978 GCA_964562625.1 uncultured Dehalococcoidales bacterium
CACACGTCGCCGGACGAGACACCGATCTCTGGATCGGCATCGCCGGGAGGAGCTTCCAGAACTGCGACGGCCACTTCAATATGCCTGACGGTGAGGTCTTCACCGGGCCAGTCGAGGACAGCACCGCAGGTCACGTTTGCTTCTCCTACCCGGCGCTCTACGGCGGACGTGAGGTCACCGGCGTCCGGCTCTGGTTCGAGGATGGTAAGATAGTCAAGGCAACTGCCGACAAAGGCGAAGAGTTTCTGCGGCAAACGATCGCCACCGACGAGGGGGCCAGCCGCATCGGTGAGTTCGCCATCGGCACCAACGAAGGCATCGCCAGTTTCACCCGGGAGATCCTGTTCGATGAGAAGATCAGCGGCAGCTTCCACCTAGCACTCGGCGCTGGCTACCCGGAGACCGGCAGCACGAATGAGTCGGCTATCCATTGGGACATGATCTGCGACCTGCGCGACGGCGGCGAAATCCGCGTCGACGATCAACTGCTCTACCAGAATGGCAAGTTCGTTATCGATTTCTAAGGAAGACAGATGACAGAATGACCGAACAGAAGAGCGAGTTCCTCGCCCGCTTAATTCTGCGGGACCGTCTAGGCGACGACTACCGCCGCTGCATATGAATCCTGTTGCCGCGAAAGGCGGCGAATATCCCGCCGAGGACGAGGAGGCCACCAACGACCTCGCTAGGCATCGGAGCCTCGTCGAGAATAAAGTAAGCAAGAGCGGTCGCCACCACCGGCTCTCCGACAACGGCAACGGTGACAAGGGTGGCCGAGACGAAGCGCAGCGACCAGTTGAGCGATGTATGGCCCAGTAGCTGTGGCACCACCGCCAGCAACGCCAACATCAGATAGGCGGTTCCAGAGTAACCGGTGAACGAGTAGCCCGCGGCGATGGCCATCACCACCAGCAGCACTGCCGCCGTTCCATAAGTAAGCGAAGCATAGCTGAGAACTCCGATGCGCTGCCTGAGGCGTCGCCCGATGAGGACGTAGCCGGCCACGGCGAGGGCGCCCGACAGCGCGAGGCCACCGCCGAGCAACGACCCGAGACCACCCTGCCAGTTACCGTAACCGATGACGACCGCGCCGACGAGGCAGACGACAATACCGACGGCCACCTGCCATCCGAGCCGCTCGCCGAAAAAGAAGTGCGAGGCGACGGTGACGAAGATTGGGCTGGCGGTCACTAGCACCACCGAACTAGCAACTGAAGTGTAGCTAAGAGAGGTGGTCCAGAGACCGAAATGGAGTGCCAGGAAAGCCCCGGAGAGGACGGCGAGGAGAAATTCGCGGCGGGTCAGAATCCGTAGCTCGTCGGACGAACGCCACCAAGCTGCGGGAATGATGACCAGCGAGGCAAGGCCCATCCGACCGGCGGCGATGACCAGTGATGGGGCGTCCGCCAGCCTGATGAGGACGGCGGCGAAGGAGACGGCGACGACGCCCATTGCCAAGACAGCTTGTTGCCGAGTCATGGTGATCCCATAGTAGCCGAAAGCGGAGTGCAAATCCAATCTGGCGCTGGTGATTCCCAGGGAGGATTGTACCATGAGATGGCACGCAACACCCCGGGTCGGAGGTAGGCTGTCAGCGATGACGGTTACCGCTAACGACGGACACCGGCAACGGGGTTGCGCCACTCGCAGTCCGTAAAGTAAACTGATTGCGACCCAACCGTAACGAGAGCGGCGGAAAGTAACCGGCATGGCTGAAATTCGCCCCTTTCGGGGCCTACACTACAACCTGTCGCTGCTCAGCGACCTGTCACCCGTCATCTGCCCACCCTACGACATCATCTCCCCCAAACTCCAGCAGGAACTGTACGAACGCGACAAACACAACTTTATCCGCCTCGAATTCGGCCGTGAACTTCCCCAGGACACGGTCGGCGACAGCCGTTACGGCCGGGCCAGCCAGACGCTGGTAAAGTGGCTCGCCGAAGGGATGATCGAGGCTGACGAGACGCCGGCGATCTACCTTCACGACCACTACTTTCAGCTCCACGAACTGAAGCACCGGCGACGCGGCATCATCGCCCGTGTACGGCTCGAAGAGTGGGAAACGATGGTCGTCCGTCCCCACGAGGGCACGCTACCCGAAGCGCGGCACGACCGACTCGTCTTGCTCGAGGCGCTCCAGGCAAACACCAGTCCGGTACTGTCGATGTTCGAAGACTCGGAACAGCGGATCGCCGGCGTGCTCGACCACGAGGCCAACCGGCGACCGATGATGCGCGCCGGTGACCTGGACGGGGAACGGCACGACCTTTGGGCAATCACCGATGGTGGATCCATTGGTAAGATCGTCGCCGGTCTGGCAAAGCAGCCACTCTACATAGCCGACGGCCACCACCGCTACACAAGTTCTCTGACATACCGTCGCCAGCAGCACGACTTATCCGCCGAGTCGTCCGATTCGACATGGTCTGGCGAAGAGGACTGCAACTTCGTGATGATGACGCTGGTCGATTTGGCAGATCCAGGGCTGGTGATCCTTGCGCCGCACCGGCTGGTGCGCGGCATCTCGCGGGCGCGGCTGGCCGGGCTGGCCGAAAAACTGCCGGCCCTTTTCGAAATCGAGGAGATTCCCCAGGACACGCCCAACCTATGGCGACAGATCGACCAGCGACTGGAACAGAGCGGTGATGTCCGCATTGCCTGCTACGGCGCAACCGGCGAAAACGTACTGTTGCTGAGGCTTCGCGACTCGGCGGCGGTGGCGCCGATGATGCCGACTTTCCACACCCGACTTCTTCAGAACATCGACGTCAGCGTTGCCGACCACGTCATCCTCGGCCGGTTACTGGAAGTCAACCCGGCCAGCGATGAGCGAACGGTAACCTACTGCCAGGATCGACAGGAAGCGCTCGACCGGGTCAGGGGCGGTGAATACCAACTCACTGTCTTCTTGCGGCCGGTGGAGCCGTCGTTGATCAAGACGATCGCCGACAACGGTGACAAGATGCCACGAAAATCGACCTACTTCTATCCGAAGACGCCGGTCGGGCTGGTGTTCAATCGGTTGGAGTAGTGGCGGGGCGCTACCGACCAACGAACCGGTTCGGCGAGCGTTTCTCGAAGAAAGCACGGACCGCCTCACGGTTGTCCTCGCTACCGGAACAGATGCTCTGAGCGGCGGTCTCAAGTTCGATCTGCTGAGAGACCTTGTCAGCGACACCACGGTAGGTCATCCGCTTTGATAGCTCAACCGAGATCGGCGGTTGTGCGGCAATCTTGGCAGCCAGTTCGTTAGCGACGGACAGCAGTTCGTCGGCCGGAACGACCTTACTGACGAGGCCAATCCGCCCCGCCTCGGCGGCATCAATGATCTCGCCGGTGTACATCAGCTCCAGCGCCTTCGACATGCCGACCGCTTGCGGGAGCCAGTAGCTGATGCCGCAATCGGGAACGAGCCCGCGACGGACGAAGACGGCGCTGAAACGGGCGTTTTCCGAGGCGATACGGATGTCCATGCTCAGCGCCAGTGAGAAGCCGGCGCCGACGCAAGCTCCGTTGACGGCGGCGATGACCGGTTTGTCCATCTTGAAGAAAGCCTCGGAACCGTGACTGGCACCAACATACTCCAGACGCCGACGACGGTTGCGCTCGGCGCCGGGACTGGCAAGATCCGCCCCCGAACAGAAACCGCGTCCGGCGCCGGTGACAATGATGACGCGGACGTCGTCATCATTGGCAAGATCGACACCGATGCGAAGTAGGCTGCGCCTCAGGCCCAGAGTCAGGGCATTCATCTTCTCCGGTACGTTGAACGTGACGGTAGCGATCCCGTCGCGCTTTTCCAGAAGCAGGTCTTCGTACGACATACTGTTACCCTTAACCGGTTACCGGCCGGTATATTTCGGCATCGGCAACTTGTTCATGAAAGCCCTGACGCTTTCGCGGTGGTCCTCGGTGGGGGAGCAGATGCGTGAACCCCAGGTCTCCATATCCACCTGACGGACAAGGTCGTCGAAGCGACTGCGCCAGACCATCCGTTTGGAGAGTTCAACCGAGATCGGTGGTTGGGCAGCAATCTTCATCGCCAACTCGTCAGCGGTGGCAAGCAACTCATCTGCGGAGACGACCTCGCTGACCATCCCGATTCGTTCCGCCTCGGCGGCACCGAACATCTCCGCGGTGAACATCAGTTCCAGCGCTTTCGACATACCGACGGCGACCGGCAGGTAGTAAGTCAGGCCGTAGTCCGGCACTAGGGCCCGGGACACCTGGGCAACACCGAAGCGCGCGTTGTCCGAGGCGATACGGATATCGCAAGCAAGCGCCAGCGAGAGTCCCCCCCCGACGCAAGCGCCGTTAACGGCGGCGATGACCGGTTTCTCTAACCTTGGGAAGACATCGTAATGGGGTGAGCCGGTCACTCTGAGCCGATCACTTCGTGGCGGAATCTCGCCGCCATCGCTCCCGCCGGCCATCATTGAGACGTCGGCGCCAGAGCAGAAGCCGCGTCCGGCACCGGTGACGATGACGACACGGACATCATCGTCATCGGCCAGTTCCTCGGTGACCAAAGGCAGATTTGTCGACATCGCCCGCGTGATCGCGTTCATCTTCTCTGGTACGTTGAGACTAATGACGGCGACACCGTCTTCTCGTTTCTCGAGCAGAAGATCCTGGTATGCCATTACACTTGCGCCTCCTCGTTATTTCCGTTAAGTGCCGGGCCTGTTGACTAGAACCGTACTAGCCGGACGGTTTGGATATCGGGAATAGCCAGCAACTGCTGGAGTTGTTCCTCAGGCATCGCCTCGTCGAGGGCCAGCACCATCAGGGACTGCCCGCGCGGCTTGAGGCGGGAGACGTACATGTAACTAATGTTGATGTCAGCATCACCGGCAAGCCGTCCGACGGTGCCGATGATACCTGGGCGGTCGATGTGGTCGCTGAACAGGTAGTAACCGCCACCGGAAACGAGGTCGATCCAGTAGTCGTTAACGCGAACGATGTGAACCTCGTCTCTCATCACTGTCACCGATACGGTGATACTCCCGGCGCTGGTAGTGGCCTCGAGGCTGATAAGGCTGCCGTAATTCTCGAAGACGGCCTTCTTTTGCTCGACGACCTTGATGCCGCGCCGTGCGGCAACGAGGTTGGCGTTAACTAGGTTGACGCGTTCCTCACTGACACCAGCCAGCAGCCCTCCCAGCACCGATGCCTTGAGGACGTTAACATCGTGTTCTGCGATCTCACCCTCATAGCGAATCAGTAGCGAATCGACCTGCCCGTCGACCAGTTGCGACGCCAAGTTACCGGCGACGGCGGCCGCCTCGACGAACGGTCCGAGCGCCGTCATCGTCTCTACGGAGGCGACCGGCAGGTTGACCGCGGAACGGGCTGGCTCACCACTGAGCAGGGCGACAACTTGTTCGGAGACATCCCGGGCCGCCATCGCCTGGGCCTCGGTTGTTGAGGCGCCGAGGTGCGGGGTAACGATGATCTCATCGTGCTCGAAGAGCGGGCTTGACAAGATCGGTTCCTCGACGAAGACGTCGACGGCGGCGCCGGCAATCTTACCGTCAACGACCGCCTTGGCAAGCAGTGCCTCATCTATCAGGCCACCGCGGGCGCAGTTGATGATGCGAACGGTCGGCTTGAGCAGTGCGATTTCTTTGGTGCCGATCATACCCTTCGTCTTTGACGTCAGCGGCATATGGAGGGTAATGAAGTCTGACTCCTGAAGCAGCTGCTTCAACGGGACGAGGCCGACCTGGAGAGTGCCAGCGCGGTCGGTTGAGATGAACGGATCCGAACCGATAACGCGCATCTCTAAACCGTGCGCGCGGCGGGCGACTTCCGAACCAACGTTACCGAGCCCGAGAACGCCGAGAGTCTTACCGCGAACTTCGGTGCCCATAAACTTGCTGCGTTGCCATGAGCCGGCCTTGAGGGCGTTGTGGGCCTGGGGAATGTGGCGCGCCAACGAAAGCATCAAAGCGATGGTATGCTCCGCCGCGGAGACGGTGTTGCCGGTGGGCGCGTTGACGACGACGATACCGCGTCGGGTGGCTTCGTCGAGGTTTATGTTATCGATTCCGACGCCTGCGCGACCGACGACCTGCAGCTTCGCTCCGGCAGCAATAACTTCGGCGGTAACCTGCGTCTGACTGCGGACGACCAGCCCCTCATAATCGCCGATGACGGCGACCAGTTCCTCCGGCTTGAGATTAGTCTTGATATCGACTTCGGCGCAGCCCTTAAGGATGTCTATCCCTTCTCGAGCAATTGAGTCGGCGATGAGCACTTTCATCCATCCATCCTCGGGGCTTCGTCACTACCTATCGCCCGTCATGACCTGACAGCGCGACCTCTATCAGACAGGCGTGAAGCCCACCTCGGGCAGTATATCAAGCAGGCCGGCCATAACCGCCTCAATGTCCTGCTTAGTAACAAGACCAAGATGCCCGATTCGGAATATCTTACCATCGAGCGACTGCTGTCCGCCACCGAGGACGATCCCGTGCCTCGCGAAAATTTCCTTACGGATGAGGTTGACATCGACGCCTTCCGGAGCACGGACGGCGGTCACCGTGTTCGAAGCATGGGCCTCATCGGAAAACAGGGAAAGGCCAAACTCATCGATCCCACGGCGGGTCAGGTCGGCGATTTCGACGTGGCGAGCGATGATGCTGGGCAAACCTTCCTCGAGCATCATTTTGAGAGCCGTCTTCATCGCGAAGAAGGTCGATTCCGCCGGCGTCCACGGCGTTTGGCCTCTCTCCAGGTAGCTGCGCGCCCGCGAGAAGTCCCAATAGAAGTGCGGCATTTTGGCCTCGGTGTGCGCCTTCCAGGCTTCCTCGCTGACGCTGACCATAGCGATCCCCGGCGGAACCATCCAGCCCTTCTGCGAACCGGAAACGACGACATCGCAACACCAGTCATCGACCGGAAGATTTATCGAACCGAGGCTGCTGATGGCGTCGACGAGCAACAGCTTACCGGCACCCTTAACAATCCCACTCAGCGCGGCGAGGTCGTTTGTGACGCCGGTCGAGGTCTCGTTATGGGTAATCAGCACTGCCTTGATATTGGTATCGGCTGCAATGGCGTCGCGAACCTTGTCGGGGTCGGCAGCGGTGCCCCATTCGAATTTGAGCGGTATCACCTTGGCGCCAAATTGCTCCGCGATCGTGGCAAAGCGGTCACCGAAGACGCCGACCGAGACCGAGAGAACCGTGTCGCCGGGCGACAGTGTGTTGACCACGGCGGCCTCTAGTCCGCCGGTACCAGAGCAAGTCAGCAGGAAGAGGTCGTTCCTCGTCTGGAAGAGCTTCTTGAGACCATCCGTGATGTCCCTGATGATCTGGCCAAACTCAGGCCCGCGATGATTGATCATCTGCTTGGTTTGTGCCTGGAGGACTTCCTCGGGGCACGGGGTAGGTCCCGGAATACGCAGGTTCTCCATACTGTCTCTCCTTCCTGATAAGTATACACAACCTGGCTAGGTGCCAGGGATTACGATTCTAACGTAGTTCAGCTTACCCACTTGAATGATGGTACCGCCTGGGAGGCCGGGGTTGAAGCTAGTGACTTTCTTCCCGTCCTTCCTGATAGCGCCCTGGTTGTAAAGCCTAGTAGCGGCGCTCATACTGCCCACCAACCCTTCCTTGACCATGACCCGGCGGATATCCTCATTCTCATCAGCTGGCACCTCGCGAATCTCGTCGGGAGCTTGCTTGTCCTGGATGGTCCGGACAAAATGGGCAGCGGCGGCGACGGCCTGCTCCTTGCAATAAAGTTGCGTCACCAAGTCGGCGGCAAGGCACTTCTTAAGGTCCATAGGGTTGGCTTCGCCGCCATCAATCTGGCGCCGAAACTCCGTGATTTCCTCCATGGGAACGTCCGTCAACAACTCAAAGTGAATGGCAATCTGCTCGTCACGGATAGACATCGTCTTGCCGTAGATGACCTCTGGCGACTCGGCGACGCCGATGTAGTTACCTAGGCTCTTGCTCATCTT
>CAZLUE010000062.1:0-7570 GCA_964562625.1 uncultured Dehalococcoidales bacterium
AGCGATACCCATTGTCCTTCGGGGGGGTGCGATATCTCTGGCGCAGCTGCGGGAAGTGGTTAATGAGACGATCATGGGAAAAGGAGACTAGAGGTGCGTATTGCCATTGGCTCTGATCATCGAGCGCGTGATCTAAAAAAGAAGGTGATCGGGCTGCTGGCTGCCGCCGGTCACGAGGTCAGCGACCTCGGCTGCCACAGCGATGACGCGGTCGACTATCCTGACGTTGCCGGTGATGTCACCGCTGCTGTCATCCGAGGTGCCGCCGAGCGCGGCATTCTGATCTGCGGTACCGGCATCGGCATGAGCATCGCGGCCAACAAACGGTCGGGAATCAGAGCGGCCCTTTGCCATGACGTCTTCGGCGTTAGCCGCAGCCGCCTCCACAACGACGCCAACGTCCTCTGCCTCGGTGCCGAGGTGGCTATGGGATCGCTCGCTGAAATGCTGGAGATATTCATCGGCACCGTTTGGGAGGGCGGCCGGCACCAGCGTCGGCTCGACAAGATCACCGCCAGCGAGTGTCTGCCGTCGGTCTGATTCCGGGATTAGTTGACAATAACCGAAGGCTATGATAGCCTACATAGTATGAATGTGCGCAACTCGGTTCTCGTGCTTATCGTTAGCAGCCCTCCTGTGTGAGTGGGTTGGTCTCAACGTGAGCCGTCCCACCGGGACGGCTCTTTTTGTTTTTGGGAAGTTTGCCGAAAACTCTGGGAGAGAAGATGAAGAGTGACGCCACTAAGAAGGGCCTGGAACGAGCGCCGCACCGCTCGCTGCTGCACGCCGTGGGAGTCAGCCGGCAGGACATGGACAAGCCCTTCATCGGGATCATCAACAGCTTCAGCGAAATCGTCCCCGGCCACATCCACTTGAGGGAGATCGCCGAGGCGGTCAAGCAGGGGGTTCGCGCCGCCGGCGGCGTTCCCTTCGAAACGAACACAATCGCCGTTTGCGATGGCATCGCAATGAACCACCCCGGCATGAAGTACAGCCTGCCGAGCCGGGAGTTAATCGCTGATTCAGTGGAGATTGTCGCCGAGGCGCACGCCTTCGACGGATTGGTCTTCATTCCCAATTGCGACAAGGTAGTACCCGGGATGCTGATGGCGGCTGTTCGTGTCAACGTGCCGTCAATTTTCGTCAGCGGCGGCCCGATGCTGGCGGGGCGCACCGGCGACGGCAAGGCCGACCTCATCGCGGTCTTCGAGGCGATCGGCCGGGTTACCCGCGGCACGATGACTGAGGATGAACTGGCACAATTGGAAGAAATCGCATGCCCCGGTTGTGGCAGCTGCGCCGGGATGTTCACCGCCAACACGATGAACTGCCTGACCGAAGCGCTGGGACTGGGGTTACCCGGTAACGGCACCGTCATGGCGGCATCAGCGCAGCGGAGACAACTGGCGAGGCTGGCCGGAGAAAAGGTAATCGGTCTCGTCACCGGCAACGTCCGACCCCGGGATATCGTCACTCCGGAATCGATCCACAACGCCTTCACGGTTGACATGGCCCTCGGTGGCAGCACCAACTCGGTGCTGCACATGATGGCGATCGCCCAGGAAGCCGGAATCGACCTCTCCCTAGAGAGCATCAACCGCCTCAACGAGACAACGCCGACGCTGTGCAAGCTCAGTCCGGCCGGTGAAGACCGCATCGAAGACTTGAACAGAGCCGGTGGTATCCAGGCGGTGATGAGCGTCGTTGCCGATCGTCTCAATCTGAAAGCGCCGACAGTCTCCGGCAAAACTGTCGGCGAGAACCTCGATGGGATCAGAGTGCTCGATGCCGAAGTCATTCATTCTGTCGGTAACGCCCACGCCGCGACCGGTGGTATCGCCATCCTCTTCGGTAATTTGGCGCCGGACGGGGCAGTCGTCAAGAAATCAGCGGTCGCTCACGAGATGATGGCGCACCAGGGGCCGGCCCGCGTCTTTGATTCCGAGGAGGACGCCACCAAGGCGATTTTCGCCGACCGTATCCGGGCCGGAGACGTCGTCGTCATCCGTAATGAGGGTCCGCGAGGCGGACCAGGGATGCGCGAGATGCTGACGCCGACCTCGCTGCTGAGCGGTATGGGGATGGACAAGGACGTCGCGTTGATTACCGACGGCCGCTTCTCCGGCGGCTCTCGTGGTGCCGCCATCGGCCACGTCTCCCCGGAGGCGGCCGCCCGCGGCCCGATCGCCGCCATCGAAGAGGGCGATACGATCAAGATCGACATTGCTAATTACCGGTTGGAAGTTGACCTCAGCGATGACGATATCGCCCGCCGCCTTGCCGATCTGTCCGAATTCCAACCGAAGGCGGTGTCGGGCTACCTGCGCCGTTACAGTGACAAGGTGTCCTCGGCCAGTACCGGAGCTGTCTTCAGCTAGAGAGAGATTACCATGAAAATGACCGGTGCCCAGATAATACTGGATGGCTTTGTCAGAGAGGGCGTCGATGTGGTGTTCGGCATTCAAGGCGGGAAAGTAATCCCCTTTTACGATACGATGCCCCAGTTTCCCCGACTGCGCCACATCATGACGCGTCACGAGCAGGGCTCCGCCCACGCCGCCGAGGGCTACGCCCGCGCCACCGGCAGGGTCGGCGTGTGCATCGCTACCTCCGGCCCCGGGGCGACCAACCTGGTAACCGGTATCGCCGACGCCTTTCTCGATTCGGTCCCGATGGTGGCGCTGACCGGGCAGGTGAACCGCGCTGACATCGGTAAAGACGCCTTCCAAGAGGTCGATATCACTGGTATCACGCTGCCGATAACCAAGCACAACTACCTCGTCCGGGATGTGGCATCTTTGCCGCGGATCATCAAAGAGGCATTTCATCTTGCCCGCACCGGCCGTCCAGGGCCGGTGCTGATTGATGTCCCCGGCGACGTCTTCACGGAACAGGCGGAGTACCGTTACCCAAAGAAGCTGGACCTGCCGAGCTACGCGCCGACCATCGAGGGCCACCCCTTACAGATCAAGAAGGCGGCCAAGCTGATCAATGAGGCGAGACGTCCGGTGATTCTTGCTGGCCGCGGCATCATCATTTCGTCCGCCTACGATGAATTGAAGGAACTAGCAGAGACCGCCCAGATTCCGGTTGCCACCACCTTGCTCGGCATCAGCAGCATCCCAGAAAATCACGTGCTGTGCTACGGAATGATCGGGATGCACGGTACGGTCTGCGCCAACTTGGCTACCGACGCCGCTGACACGATCATCGCCATCGGGATGCGTTTCGACGACCGCGCCACCGCCAAGGTGGGTGCTTTCAATCAGCATGCCCGCATCATTCACATTGACATCGACCCGGCCGAAATCGGCAAGAACGTCAGGGTGGACGTGCCGATTGTCGGCGACGTCAGGAATGTCCTCGGCGCGCTCATCAAACGCGTCACTCCCGGCGATCATGGCGCTTGGCTGCGGCAACTCGACGAATGGAGTCGCGAGCACCCGACGCTCGACATCCGCGACAGCGATTCCGTCTTACCGCAGTACGTGGTACGCCAGGTCTACGAGGCGACGCGGGGCGAGGCGACGATTGTCACCGGAGTCGGCCAACACCAAATGTGGGCGGCACAGTACTACCAGTTCGACCGACCGAACAGCCTGATATCGTCAGGCGGGCTGGGAACGATGGGTTTCGGGTTGCCGGCGGCGGTCGGTGTGCAGGTCGCCCGTCCGGATGCGACCGTCTGGTGCCTCGACGGAGATGGCAGCTTCCAGATGACGATCCAGGAACTGGCCACCGTCCAGCAGGAAGGGCTGCCAGTCAAGATCGCCATCTTCAACAACGGCTACCTTGGCATGGTACGCCAGTGGCAGGAGCTGTTCTTCGAGAAGCGCTACGTGGCGACGCCACTCTCCGGTCCGGACTACGTCAAGATTGCCGATGCCTACGGTATCCCGGCGGCGACGGTCAAGCACCACGACGAGGTCGCGCCAGCAATTGCCAAAGCGCTGAAGGAGTCGGGCGCCTATCTGATTGATTTTCGGATCGAACCAGAGGAGAATGTCTACCCAATGGTACAGCTGGGCGGGAGCCTGGTGGACCTCCTCGAGAACCCGAACCGGGAGGAGGCAGCATGGCCACAGCGAAGCGCACGTTAGTTGCCCTGGTAGAAGACAGGCCCGGTGTACTCAACCGGATGGCAAGTCTCTGCCGGCGGCGCGGTTTCAATATTGAAAGCCTGACTGTCGGCCACACTCGAACGCCAAACATCTCTCGGATGACGATCGTCGTCGATGGTTCGAAAGCGATGGTCGATCAACTGCGTAAGCAACTGGACAAGCTGGTGGTTACTGTCAAGGTGTCCGACATCAGCGAGGACAACATCATCCTCCGCGAACTGGCTCTCATTAAGGTGGCGGCGACGGCGGCGACACGAAGCGAGATCATGCAGATCGTGGACATCTTCCGCGCCGGAATCGTCGACGTCGCTGCCGATTCTGTAGCGATCGAGGTGACCGGTAACGAAGAGAAGATTGAATCGCTCTTCAGCCTCCTCGATGACTTCGGAATCAAGGAAGTGGTCCGGACGGGACGAATCGCGATGACACGAGGCAGCACCAGCCTTGAAAACGGCCGGAAGATGGTGGCGACGCCTCGTCAGAGGGCATCGGGCAGCTAGGTCAAGAGGCACTGTGGAGAGGGCGTCCGAGGTTGGGCAGAAGGCAGTTGATTTCACCCCGCCTATCTTGTAGTGTTGTGATAGCGTGACAAGTGGAGGTGCTTCATGTACCGCAGGATGATGGTCCTGCTGGATGGATCAGAACTCGCCGAAGTTGTCTTACCGTACGCCAAGGAACTGGCCGCCGGATTGAACCTGAATGTCTTCCTGCTCCAGGTTTACGGCGCCATGGGGCATGAATTCGGTCCCATCCATCGCGCCTACATAGAACGGTCTGCCGAACAGTTGTCCAGCCAAGTGGAGGATGCCCTAGACAAGCTGGAGGTTGCGGTGGAAGATCGGCGCGTCGAAGTACACGGAGAACTGACCGACGGTCACTACGCAGATGAGATCCTTCGCTTCGCTGATGAGAGGAAGATCGACCTGATCCTGCTGGCCAGCCATGGACGCTCAGGCGTTCGGCGCTGGCGAATGGGCAGTGTCGCCGACAAGGTGCTGCGGGCATCGAAGCTGCCGATCATGTTCGTCCACGCCGGTATTCCCGATGCTGTTCCCTACGATGCCTGGCCGAGAAAGTCACTGATTGTAACGCTGGACGGATCGGAGAAGGCAGAGACGGTCATGCCACACGTCGAAGCGCTGGCCAACCAGCGGACCATCCGGCCGATCGAGGTGACGTTGGTGAGGGTCTGCGACCCACCAATTATACCATCCTACTATTCTCCCTATTCTCCGGAATTGTCCGGGGGTCCCCTCAACTGGGGGGAGTTCATGGAAAAAGAGGTGACGCGCTGCAAACAGACAGCCACCGAATACCTGGCGACGATCGCCAAACGCCTCGCCGACCGCGGCGCCAAAGTGAAGTTCGAAGTGATCGTCGGTAAGGCCGCTGATGAGATAGTCGACTATGCCAGCAAAGAGCCGCACAGCATCATCGTCATGGCGACCCACGGTCGCTCCGGGCTAAGCCGGCTCGTCTACGGGAGCGTCGCGGAAAGCGTACTCATCGGCGTTCCCAACCCGATTCTGCTGGTGAAACCCAATCTCGACAGGATACCAAAGAGTAGTGAGGAGGACAAGTAATGGCCAAGATTTATTACGATAATGATTGCGACCTCAGGATGCTCGATGGCAAGACCATTGGCGTTATCGGCTATGGGAGCCAAGGGCACGCTCAAGCGCAAAATCTGCGCGACAGTGGCTGCACGGTCATCGTTGCCGCGTCGGCTCCGGGCAGTGCCGGCTGGAAGAACGCCGAGGAGGCCGGGTTCGATGTCGCCGAGGCTGCCGAGGTCGCCAAGCGCGCCGATTTCGTCTCCATGTTGGCGCCGGATGAGCTTCAGGGCAAGATCTATACTGATGCGGTGGCCGCCGGGCTGGTGGCGGGTAACACGTTGCTCTTCTCCCACGGTTTCAGCATCCACTACGGCCAGATCACGCCCTCGGCGGGCGTCGATGTCATCATGATCGCACCGAAGTGTCCCGGCCACATGCTGCGGCAACTCTACACCGAAAAAGTTGGTCCGCCGGCAATTGTCGCTGTGCACCAGGATGCCACCGGCAAGGCCAACACGATTGCATTGGCCTACGCCAAAGGAATCGGCTGCAGTCGCGCCGGAGTCATCGAAACAACCTTCGCCGAGGAGACCGAAACCGACCTCTTCGGAGAGCAGACGGTCCTTTGTGGCGGAGTGACGTCTCTCATCAAGGCGGGTTTCGAGACACTGGTCGAGGCTGGTTACCAACCGGAGATCGCCTACTTCGAGATTCTACACGAACTGAAACTAATCATCGATCTCATCTACAAGGGCGGGTTGAGCCACATGCGCTACTCGGTCAGCGATACCGCCGAATACGGCGACTACGTCCGCGGGCCGCGCGTCATCGACGCGATGGTCAAGGAAGAGATGGGGCAGATACTTTCCGAAATTCAAGACGGTACTTTCGCCAAGGAGTGGATCCTGGAAAATCAGGCTGGTCGCCCGACCTTCAACGCCCTAAAGCGCATCGAGTCCGAACATCTTATCGAGGAGGTCGGTGCCGAGTTGCGCCAGATGATGCCCTGGCTGTAAGGGCAGCCAGCATCAGTCCGCGCCGGGAACATGTTTCCGGATGAACGAATTCCTGGATGCCAACGATCTAAACGGCGACACCGACCTCCCGAACCGAGGGGAACTGTGCACTTCGCTGGTCGGTGTCGTCGCGGTGCCGGAAAGGATCCCCCCGTACCCCCAGTGGAACGACAGCAACCCTTGGCAGTCTTCACGACCACGTCGAAACAGCATAGCTGAAGAGGAGACAAAGCCATGGACAAGGTAATCATGTTCGACACCACGCTGCGTGACGGGGAGCAGGCAGCCGGGGGGAGCCTCAACATCCAGGAGAAACTGGAGATAGCCAGGCAGCTGGAGAAACTCGGTGTCGACGTCATCGAAGCTGGTTTTCCGGTCACATCACCGGGTGATTTCGAAGCGGTCAGCCTTATCGCCAAGGAGATTCGCACCGCCTCAATCTGCGTCCTAACGCACGCCAATCTTGAAGCGGTTGACCAAAGTTGGGAGGCGGTCAAGGGCGCCGCGAACCCATGCATTCACATCGTCCTCTCGTCTTCGGACATTCACCTCTTCTACCAGCTGAAGAAGAGCCGCGAAGAGATTCTGGAGATGTCGCGGAGTACGGTGGCCCGCGCCAGGGAACACGTCAACAATGTTGAGTTCTCCGCGATGGACGCCAGCCGTACTGATCCTGAGTACATCTACCAGCTACTGGAGGCCGTCATTGACGAGGGAGCCACCACGGTAAACGTACCGGATACTGTCGGTTATGCCTTGCCCTCACAGTTTGGTGACCTTGTCGATGGTGTCTTCAGGAACGTGCCCAATATTGACCGGGCAATCGTCAGTATTCACTGTCACAATGATCTTGGCTTGGCGGTGGCCAACAGCCTGG
>CAZLUE010000063.1:0-7495 GCA_964562625.1 uncultured Dehalococcoidales bacterium
GTCCATTTCCGCGACCACCGCGACGCCGGCGACCCGGTGGAGCTGGCCGCTTTCTACAATGAAGAGGGCGCCGACGAGCTGGTCTTCTACGACATCACCGCCTCCAGCGAGGAACGGGAGATAATGGTCGGAGTGGTGGAGCGAACCGCCGCCGAGGTGTTCATCCCGCTGACGGTCGGTGGCGGACTGCGCACGACCGACGACATGCGCCGGATGCTCGAGGCCGGCGCCGATAAGGTCTCGATCAACACCGCGGCGGTGCTCGACCCGGAGCTGATCAGCCGCGGCGCCGAGCGCTTCGGCAACCAGTGCATCGTCCTCGGCATGGACGCGAAGCGCATCCCCGAAGAGCAGCCGGTCCGCTGGGGGGTGTTTACCCATACCGGCGCCGACGGCGGCCGGGCGACCGAGCGTGATGCCGTCGAATGGGCGGTCGAGGCGGTCGAGCGCGGCGCCGGCGAGATTGTCGTCAACAGCATCGACGCCGACGGCACGCGGGCCGGCTACGACCTCGAGCTACTGAAGGTGATTTCGGAGGCGGTGACGGTACCGGTGGTCGCCAGCGGCGGCGCCGGATCTCCGGATGACCTCTACCAGGCACTGGTCGCCGGCAAGGCGGACGCTGTCCTCGCCGCCAGCATCTTTCACTACGGAGAATATACCATCCGGCAGACCAAGCAGTACCTCGCCGGCAAGGGCATCCCGGTGCGCAACCAGGGGTGATCAAATGAAGACGTTTCTGCCAACCAAGTTCAAGATAGTCAGGGACCCCGATCAGTGCATCGGCTGCGAGGTCTGCGTCAACCAGTGCTCCTTCGACAGCCACTACCGCGACCCCGACAGCAGCGACGGCACCGCCGTCAGGAGCCAGTCGGAGAACTGCATCGGCTGCCACCGCTGTGTCTCCTTTTGCCCCACCGGGGCGCTGACCGTCGTCAAGCAGCCGCTCGACTACCGCGACCACAGCAACTGGACGCCGGAGGCAATCGAGGACGTCCTCAAGCAGGCCGAGGGCGGCGCGATGCTGCTCACCGGCATGGGCAACGACAAGGGCCACCGCATCTACTGGGACCATCTGGTGCTCAACGCCAGTCAGGTCACCAACCCCTCGATCGACCCGCTCCGCGAGCCGATGGAACTGGTGACCTACCTCGGCCGAAAGCCGGACAGCATCGAACTCGGCCCCGACGGCGCCAGCCTGGCGAGCACGATCCCGCCCCAGGTCCGCCTCGAGATTCCGGTGATGTTCTCGGCGATGTCCTACGGCGCCGTCAGCCTCAACGTCCATCATTCGCTGGCGCGGGCAGCCCGCGAAGCCGGCACGCTGTGGAACACCGGCGAAGGCGGCCTGCACTCGACTCTCCAGGAATTCGGGGGGAACACGATCGTCCAGGTGGCCTCGGGACGCTTCGGGGTACACTCCGGCTACCTCAAGAACAGTTGCGTCGTCGAGATAAAGATCGGCCAGGGAGCCAAGCCAGGCATCGGCGGGCACCTGCCCGGTGAGAAGGTCAGCGCCGACGTTTCGCTGACACGGATGATCCCCGAAGGAACTGACGCCCTGTCACCGGCGCCGCAGCACGACATCTACTCGATTGAGGACCTGACGCAACTGGTCCACGCCCTCAAGGAGGCGACCAACTACACCAAGCCGATCTCGGTCAAGATTGCCGCCGTCCACAACTCGGCGGCGATCGCCAGCGGCATGGTCCGCGCCGGCGCCGACATCATCGTCCTCGACGGCCTGCGGGGAGCCACCGGCGCCGCTCCCAAGGTAATCCGCGACAACGTCGGTATTCCGATCGAGCTGGCGCTGGCGGCGGTCGATAGCCGGCTCCGCCAGGAAGGGATTCGCAACCGGGCATCGGTCGTCATTGCCGGCGGCATCCGCAACAGCGGCGACGTCACCAAGGCGATCGCCCTCGGCGCTGACGCCGTCTACATCGGCACGGCGGCGCTGATCGCCCTCGGTTGTCACGTCTGCCAGCAATGCCACACCGGCCGCTGCGCCTGGGGCATCTGCACCACCAACCTCAGCCTGACGCGTCGGATCAACCCCGATATCGGGGCGCGGCGGCTGGCAAACCTGCTCCGCGGCTGGAGTCTAGAGATCAAAGACATGCTCGGCGGCATGGGGGTCAACGCCCTAGAGAGCCTGCGCGGCAACCGACTCCACCTGCGGGGTATCGACCTCAGCGACCGCGAACTGGAAATCCTCGGCGTAAGAATGGCGGGAAGCTAGCATGAAGGCGAAGCAGAAGACCACGGTGACACTGGACGCCAGCGGCGTCTACTACCGGGAACTCAATGCACAGTTGAGGCAGCTGGCGGTGGACGGCGTCGACCACGTCCGGCTGGATAATCTGTACGGGCAGCGCTACATCGGCAGTGACCTCGAACGGCCGATGGATATCGAGATACACGGAACGCCGGGCAACGACCTCGGCGCTTTCCTCAACGGCTCACGAATCACCGTCTACGGCAACGCCCAGGAAGGCTCCGGCAACACGATGAACGACGGCGAGATAGTAATCCACGGTCGCGCCGGCGACATCACCGGTCTGGCCGCCCGTGGCGGCAAGATTTTCATCCGCGACAGCGTCGGTTACCGCACCGGCATTCATATGAAGGAATACGGCGACCAGAAACCGCTGATCGTCATCGGCGGCAGCTCCCAGGACTTCCTCGCCGAGTACATGGCCGGCGGCACGCTCATCCTGCTCGGTCTCAACCTGGACGACGGACGCCATCAGGCCAACTTCGTCGCCACCGGGATGCACGGGGGAGCCGTCTACATCCGGGGAAGCATCTCGGAAGAGCAACTCGGCCGCGAAGTCGGTGTCGCCGAGATCGATAAAGCCGACCGCGCCGCACTCGAAGGATACATCGGCGAGTTTGCCGCCCATTTCGGCCACGATGCCGAAGAGATACTCAAGGCTGATTTCATCAAGCTGTACCCTCGCTGGCTGCGCCCCTACGGCCAGCTCTACACCTACTGACGACCGACCGGAGCGGAGAAACGCTGTGACCAGCGTGCTGATCGTAGCCGAACCAAACGACCAGATCGAGAAACTGGCAGCCACCCTCGATGCAAGCGGCTTTACCTGCTCGCGAGTCTCCACCGACCTGCCGCCGGACGAACCGGTCACCGACAAGACGCCCGATCTGATACTGATTACCGATGACGGGATGTCATCAGCAGCCCTCATCAACGAACTGCGCCGACTGCAGTGGGTGCCGCGAATCGTGCTGACCCGCCCCGATACTATCAACCACCTCAACGGTCGGCCGGATGTCGACGACTTCCTCATCGAACCGTGGGATCCGGCGGAGCTGGTCATCCGCAGCCGGCGTCTGCTCGGCCGCACGGGTGGTGACCCGGCCGACCAAATCAGTCGCGGCGCCCTAGTGATCAATACCGCCCGTTGCGAGGTGACCATCGCCGGCCATCCCATCCTGCTGACTTTCAAGGAGTACGAACTGCTACGCTTTCTGGCGAGCAGTCCGGGTCGCGTCTTCACACGTGACTCCCTGCTCAACCGCGTCTGGGGTTACGACTACTTCGGTGGGGACCGGACGGTGGACGTTCACGTCCGGCGGCTGCGAAGCAAGATCGAACCCCTGGGACACAACTTCATCGAGACCGTGCGAAACATCGGGTACCGCTTCGCCCGGAGTGACTAGCAGCGCTCCGCCGACGCTTTACATCACCGCAACCGGCACGAAATCTACCGGAAACAAACCACCGCTAGACTGACACCGTCGGATGATCGGGAAGCGGCAGACGCCGTCGAATGAGGCTGACTCAGCCCCGGTTCCGGTCTCACCGGCGGAGGGGGTCGTTCCCCCGGCGATTAGGGCGACTACGCGGCCGGCTGACACCGGATAGACCGGTGAGGGAGATGTTCGCGTCATTCTCCGGGATGAGGCAGTGCGAATCGGGACTGGATACCGAGCGCCAAGAGTTGTATTATTGGCTGAAGGAAACCACAGAAAGGGAGACGATATGGAGAAGAGAGGCAAAAACGGCAAGGAATATGTGCTCAAGATGGCCAAGGAGCACGACGTAAAGTTCATCTGGCTGTGGTTCACCGACATCCTCGGTATCCTCAAGAGCTTTGCAATCACGGTCGAGGAACTGGAAGGCGCCCTTGACGAAGGGATGGGCTTCGACGGTTCGTCGATCGAGGGCTTCGCCCGGATCGACGAGAGCGACATGGTGGCGATGCCCGACCCGGATACGTTCCGGCTGCTCCCCTGGCGGCCGCGCGAGCGAAACGCGGTGGCCCGGATGTTCTGCGACGTCCTCAGACCGGAAGGGACCCCGTTCGAAGGCGACCCCCGTTTCGTCCTGAAGAGGACGCTGAAACGGGCCTCCGACCTCGGCTACACCTTCTACGTGGGGCCGGAGCTGGAGTACTTCTATTTTGAAGACGACAAGGGGACGAAGCAGCTGGACCGGGGCGGCTACTTTGACCTGACGCCGGCCGACGCCGCCATCGACATGCGGCGCGAGACGGTGCTGATGCTGGAGCAGATGGGGATCGAAATCGAGTATTCCCACCACGAGGTCGCCGGCAGCCAGCACGAGATCGACATGCGCTATACGGATGCCCTGACGATGGCCGACAACGTCATGACCTACCGCCTCGTCGTCAAAGAGGTGGCCCTGGCCCACGGCGTCTACGCAACCTTCATGCCGAAGCCGATCTTCGGCGAAAACGGCAGCGGCATGCACGTCCACCAGTCTCTCTTCACTGGGGAAAGAAACGCCTTCTTCGACAAGACCGACGACTACCATCTGTCCAAGGTGGCCCGCAGCTACGTCGCCGGAGTGCTCGAGCATGCGCCGGCGCTGACTTCCATCTGCAATCAATGGGTCAATTCCTATAAGCGCCTCGTCCCCGGCTACGAAGCCCCGGTCTACCTTTCCTGGGCGCGGCGCAACCGCTCCGACCTGATCCGCGTCCCCGAATACAAGCCGGGCCGGGAGAAGGCCACCCGAATCGAACTGCGCTCCCCGGACCCGGCATGCAACCCGTATCTCGCCTTCAGCGTGATGCTGGCCGCCGGGCTCGACGGAATCGAAAGGGAACTGGAGCCGCCGGCGACCGTCGAGCAGAACATCTTCGAGATGTCACAGTCCGAACTCGACTCCAGAGGCATTGGGACACTGCCGGACAGCCTGCACGACGCCATCCGGCTGACCGAGGAGAGCGAACTCGTCAAGGAAACGCTCGGCGACCACGTCTTCGAGAACTTCATCGCCAACAAGCGGCACGAGTGGCACGAGTACCGCACCCAGATCACGGGCTACGAACTGGACAAGTACCTGCCCCTCCTCTAACCAAGCGCCGGAAACGAGGGGGCTCGCCCCTTGGGAGGTGAGCCCTTGGACGGACTGCGGGGATAGTCGAGAAGACCATGATGCAGCGACTGCGCGTGGCGATGGCACAGATCAACACTGTCGTCGGTGACTTGAGCGGCAACACCGGCAAGATCGTTGACGCCATCGCCAGCGCCCGCTCCCAGGGAACGGACATCGTTGCCTTTCCCGAACTGGCCGTCTGCGGCTACCCGCCGGAGGACTTGCTCCTCAAGCCGCAATTCATCGACGACAACCGGCAGTCGCTCGACGAGATCGCCGGCGCCACCGCCGGGATTACGGCGATCGTCGGCTTCGTCGATGCCGCCATGGACGTCTACAACTCGGCGGCCGTGCTGCACGATGGCCGAGTCATCGGCAGCTACCACAAGGCATTCCTGCCGAACTACGGGGTCTTCGACGAGAACCGCTACTTTCGCGCCGGCGACGAGTGCCCGGTGTTCACGGTTGCCGGCGTCGGCATCGGCGTCAATATCTGCGAAGACATCTGGTACGAAGGCGGTCCGGCGACCGCCCAGGCCTATGCCGGGGCAGAGGTCATCATCAACATCAGCGCCTCTCCCTACCACCTGGGACGCGGCCGCTTCCGCGAGCGTCTGCTGGCCACCCGAGCCGCCGACAACGTGGCGATATTCGTCTACGTCAATCTCGTCGGCGGCCAGGACGAACTGGTCTTCGACGGCAACAGCATGATCGTCGATGAACACGGTCACCTCGTCGCCCGCGGCCGGCAGTTCGAGGAGGACCTGGTAGTCGCCGACCTCGACGTCGAATCGATCTTCCGAACGCGCCTCCACGACCCGCGCTGGCGAAAGGAGACACCGCTGGCGAGTCAGCGGTGGCGGACAACATCGATCAACGTCTCCGACGAGCCGTTTTCTTCAGAGCGAGCGCCGCTGGAACGGCACGATCCGACGCTGCCGGAACCACCGGGGGAGGTATACGACGCCCTGGTGCTCGGCACACGGGACTACATCCGCAAGAACGGCTTCGAGAAGGTCGTCATCGGGCTCTCCGGCGGGATCGATTCGGCGCTGGTGACGACAATTGCGGTCGACGCCCTAGGTGCGGACAACGTCGCCGCCGTGGCGATGCCGTCACGCTATTCGTCGGCGGGCAGCCTGACCGACGCCCGGCTACTTGCCGAGAACCTCGGTATCCGGCTTCTGACGATACCAATCGAAGCCGCCTTCAGCACGTACCGGGAGATGCTCACCGAAGCGCTACCGGAAACGAGACGGGACGTCACCGAGGAGAACATTCAAGCACGCATCCGGGGGAACATCCTGATGGCGCTCTCCAACGACTTCGGCTGGATCGTCCTGACTACCGGCAACAAGAGCGAATACGCCACCGGCTACACGACTCTCTACGGCGACATGGCCGGCGGTTTCGCCGTCATCAAAGACGTGCCGAAGATGCTGGTCACCGAACTGTCCCGGTACCGCAACACGCTCGCCGGGAAGGAACTGATACCGGCGACGATAATCGACAAGCCGCCATCGGCCGAACTGCGACCCGACCAGCGCGACAGCGACAGCCTACCACCCTACGAAGTCCTCGACCCGATCCTGACCGCCTACGTCGAGGAGGACAAGAGCGTCGAGCAAATCGTGGCGATGGGCTTCGAACGAGCCGTCGTCGAGAGATCGGCGCGACTGGTCGACATCAGCGAGTACAAACGGCGCCAGGCGCCACCGGGAGTCAAGATCACGCCACGAGCGTTCGGTCGAGACCGGCGGCTGCCGATCACCAACCGCTTCCCCGGCTAATGACGCCGGTCACTGAATACTGGCCGCCAAGTCGACCGACTCCTCACCGGCGCCCTCATCGGAGACCGTCACTGAGACGGTCGTCCCATCACCAGGCTGCGACCGGATGCGCAAACGACCGCCGAGAATACCGGCACGCTCCCGCATCGAAATCAGTCCCAACTGGTCACTGACGGCGAAGTTATTGCCGCCAGCGGGGACGTGAAAGCCGACACCATCGTCGATGACGTTGACGGTCGCCTTCCCGTCGTCGAAGGCAATCGACACCCGGACAGTATTCGCCCCGGCATGGTGTTCGACGTTCCACAGGGCTTCCTGGACGATGCGGTAGAGGCCC
>CAZLUE010000064.1:0-7454 GCA_964562625.1 uncultured Dehalococcoidales bacterium
GAACGGGGTGTGGACGGGAATCTCTTTGACATCTTCGATTCCAGGGATGTTGTAGAACCCGCTGCCGCCGATGACTCCGATTCTAGCTTCAGGCATCATGGTTGTTTCCTTTCCCCCTCAGTTCGTCCGGGGGTGTACTTCGCAGCCTAGACTACCTTGCCTATCTCATCGGAATCGCTTTCGCGATTCCGTCGGCAAGAGGCTTCCTGATTATACCACGCTCGGTGACAAGCGCCGCCAGATAGCCGTGCGGGGTGACGTCGAAGGCAGGATTGGCCGCCGCGCAGCCAGCCGGCGCGGTGGTGACGTCGCGGAAACCGGTCACCTCTTCGCGCCGACGCTCCTCGATCTCGATCTCGTCACCGGTCGCTAGTGAAGCGTCGATTGTCGTCGTCGGCGCGGCAACGTAGAAAGGCACCCGGTTCTCTTTGGCCAACACCGCCACCGTATAGGTGCCAATCTTGTTGGCGGTGTCGCCGTTGGCGGCGATGCGGTCGGCACCGACAATCGCGCAGTCGACGCTGCCCTGCTTCATGAAGTGACCCGCCATCGAGTCGGTTATCAGCATCACCGGAATGCCTGCTTTCCCCAATTCCCAGCAGGTGAGGCGCGCCCCCTGGAGAAGCGGCCGTGTCTCGTCGGCCAGCACGCTGACTTTCTTACCCTGCTGGTGGGCGTAGATGATGCAACCCAGTGCCGTGCCGTAGCCAGTGGTCGCCAGTGGGCCGGTGTTGCAGTGGGTGAGCACCGTGAAGCCGTCCTCGATCAGGTCGGCGCCCAGCCGGCTGAGACGCTCGGTAGCTTCCGCCTCCTCAATGTGAATCCGTTCGGCTTCGACGACCAAGGCCGCCTTGATCTCGGTGACAGAACTGCCGAAGGTGGCCGCTTTTCCCATCCGTTCGATTGCCCAGAAGAGGTTGCGTGCGGTGGGTCGGGTGGAGCTAATTGTCTCGACGACGCCGCGTAGTTTCGAGCGAAAATCGTCCACCTTGGTGCTGTCAATAGCGAGGGCGCCGACGGCGACACCGTAGGCCCCGGCGACACCGATTGCCGGAGCGCCTCTGATCTTGAGTTCCTTGATAGCAACGGCAACTTCGCGGTAGTCGGCCGTCTCAATGTAGACCTCGTCGGCGGGAAGCCGCGTCTGGTCCAGTATCCGAACCTGGAAGCGGTCATCGAGCCACTCGATTGGCCGGTAGCTTATCTTGTCCATGCCGACATCTCCCTTAGTTCAGCCCCGGTGCGCGCCCTCTCACAGCGTGACGAAGCCGACCCGTTCCTTGACAATACGCAGCTTGGGATCGGCGATGTCTCGCGCCCGCTCCGCCCCCCGCGCCGTCATTGCGTCCAGTTCGGCAAGGTCGGCCATCAACCGGTGGTGACGTTTCCTTATCGGGCGCAGTTCTTCAATCAAGGCTTCGGCAACCTCGGCCTTGAGATCGCCGTAGCCCTTACCAGCAAAGTGCGCCTCTATCTCCGGCCGCCCCTCGCCGGTCGCCAGTTCGTAGAGTTCCAGGAGATTATTAACACCGGCTTTTTCAGGATCGTCACTGAAGATGATCTCGCGACCGGTGTCGGTCACGGCGCGCCTGAGGACGTGGCGGATTTCGTCGGGCTCGTCGGCGATACGGACACCGTGTCCGCGGTTGTGGACGAGGCTCTTGCTCATTATGCTGGACGGGTCGTTCAAGGCACGGATACGGGCGCCGGTGGTCGGCAGCACCGGTCTGGGGACGACGAAGGTCTCGCCATAAATATTGTTGAAGCGCTGGGCGATGTCGCGGGCAAGCTCGACGTGTTGCTTCTGGTCCTCGCCGACAGGGACCTCGTCGGTATCATAGAGGAGAATATCGGCCGCCTGGAGAACCGGGTAGTCGAACAAGCCGGTCGAGACGCTCTCCTGATTGCCGGACTTCACCTTGAACTGGGCCATCCGTCCCAGCCATCCCATCGGGGTGACGCAGTTGAGAATCCAGGCACACTCGGCGTGGGCAGCGACGTGGCTCTGGATGAAAATTGTGCTCTTCGTCGGGTCCAACCCGCAGGCGATGTATAGCGACGTCACTTCACGGGTGCGGCGGCGCAGCAGGTCTGGGTTTTGGGGGACGGTGATGGCGTGCATATCGACGATGCAAAAATAGTTCTCCTTGTCGGTCTGATCGGCCGCCCAGCGCTTCATCGCGCCGAAGTAGTTACCAACCGTCAGATCACCGGATGGCTGGATGCCGGAAAACACGGTAGGCTGTCCCGGCCTTCCGAGTATCGCCATGTCAGTCCTCCTGATGCACTAGTTGAATCGATCCATTGTCGCCGTAAGGCCTTCGCTAAGGATGTACTCTACGACCTCGCTGACCTGCGGGATAGCTGTCGCGAAGACTTTCTTTTCCTCTTCGGTGAAATCGCCGAGGACGTAGTCGATCACATCTTTCTGGGGCTCATCCGTTTCCTCGGGCCGGCCGATACCGACGCGTACCCGGACGAACTGCGACCGGCCAACGGCGTCGATCGTTGAGCGGACGCCTTTGTGACCGGCGGTACTGCCGCCGAGGCGTACCCTAATCTTGCCCGGAGGCATATCGAGGTCATCGTGGATCACGATCAGCCGGTCGGGGGTGACGCGATACTTCCTGACTAGCGGCCCGAGAGCGTCCCCGGTGCGATTGACAAAGGTCTGGGGGCGAACGAGGAGGACGTTGATGCCACCGATGATGCCCTCACCGGTACGCGCCTCCGACTGTTTCGTGGTGAGGCTAATGCTGTATCGCCGAGCGATGTCATTGACGCACATGAAACCGATGTTGTGGCGGTTACCCCGGTAAAGCGCACCGGGGTTACCGATACCGACGATCAGCCTGAAGTCACGCTTTTTCCTCCAGAAGAGCAAGAAATTCCTCCTCGGTGATTTGTCTCGTCGCCAACTGCTTGGCGCGGGTGATCTTGCCGCTGCCAGGGTTTTCGCCGACGACGAGATGGGTCGTCTTGGCGGTAACGGCGCCGCGAGTGGCGCCACCGAGCGCGTTGACACGTTCCTCGGCCTGCTGCCGGCTAAATGTCGCCAGCAGGCCGGTAATGACGAACTCGGTACCGGCAAGCGGCAGCCGGGTGATGTCCGGCCTGAGTTCACTCGTGGGCCAGACTTCGGCTCTTCGCAGCTTCTCGACAATCAGGCGATTACCGTCCTGGACGAAGAAGGCGATGATGCTTTCGGCGATCTTGGGTCCGATGCCGTCGATTGCCAGGAGGTCTTCGGCGGTGGCCTCACCGAGCTTGTCAAGGTCGGCGAACCGGGCAGCGAGTACCTGAGCATTCTCACCGCCGACGTGCCTGACTCCCAGCCCATAGATGAGGCGGCCCAGCGACTGTTGCTTGCTAGCCTCGATTGCCGCCAACAGGTTGTTGACGCTCCTCTCGGCCATCTTCTCCAATGCGACCAGTCGGTCACGTTTGTCTTTCAGGTCGTAGAGATCGGCGACATCACTGACCAGACCTTCGGCGAGAAGACTGGCACTGAGGCTTTCGCCGACACCGCGAATATCCATCGCCGCGCGCGAAACGAACAGTTCAATGCCGTGTTGCACCTGCGCCGGACAGACAATGTTCGAGCAGTAGTACTTCGCCTCGCCCTTGGTGCGTACGACCGTGGTCTTGCAAATTGGACATGCCGGATTCCCCTCAGTGTTGCGGGGCAAGCAGGCGAGGAGGTCGTATACTTTCTCTTCGCCGGTGCGCTTGCTCAACACCGGGCCGATGATCTCGGGGATGACATCACCGGCGCGGCGAACGATTACTGTATCGCCGACGCGGATGTCCTTACGCCTCGTATCGTCCTCGTTGTGCAGCGCCGCCTGCCTGATCGTCGCCCCGCCAACGGTAACTGGTTCAAGGATAGCAACCGGGTTAATGGTGCCGGTCCGGCCGACACTGATGGCGATCTTGTTGAGGACCGTGGTAGCCTCAACAGCGGGGAACTTGTAGGCGATCGCCCACCTGGGTTCGCGGCCGATATTCCCAAGCCGTTCCTGCCGGACGATTTGGTTCACTTTCACGACGACGCCGTCAGCCTCGTAGGGAAGCGTCTCGCGGGCGCCGACCCAATGCTGGTAGTACGCCTCGACCTGGCCGATGTCGTCGAAGAGTCGGTTGTTCTCGTTGATTTTGAAGCCGAACGATTTCAGGTACTCGAGTCGCTTCCAGTGCGTCTCCGGCACCGGCCGTCCTTCGGCATAGTCGAGCATGTAGATACAAATGTCGAGCGGCCGCCGCGCCGTGATTCTGGGGTCGAGTTGGCGTACCGAGCCGGCAGCAGCGTTCCTCGGATTGGCGAACGCCGGCTGTCCCTCGGCGAGACGTTCCCGGTTGAGCCCGTCGAAGCCGGCGCGCGGCAGATAGACCTCGCCACGTACCTCGAAGCGCGTCGGCGCGTTCTTCGGAACGGTCAACGGCAGGCTGCGTACTGTACGCATGTTCTGAGTGATATTCTCGCCGCGGAGACCGTCGCCTCGGGTGGCTCCGGTGGCCAAGCGGCCGTCGACATAGGTCAGGGCCACCGCCAGTCCATCGAGTTTATGCTCGCAGACCATGTCGAAATGCTCTTCACCGAGCAGTTTGGCGATACGCGCCTGCCAGGTGAGCAGCTCGGCCTCGTCGAAAGCGTTACCCAGCGACAGCAGCGGATAGGAGTGATCGACGACGCCGAAAGCCTCGACCGGGACGGCACCGACACGCTGTGTCGGTGAGTCCGGTGTCAGGAACCGAGGGAACTCGTCCTCGAGTCCCGTCAGTTCGCGGACTAGCCGGTCGTACTCAGCGTCACTGATTTCGGGGTTATCGAGGACGTGGTAGCAGTAATTATGGCGGTTGACTTGCTCGCGAAGATCCTCGATTCGCTGTTCCACCAGTTGCGGATCATCCATCGGTGTCACCACGGGTCGTTTTCCCATTGGATTATAGCACAGGGTAATCGCCGTAATTGACTCCCCGGCGGCAGTGGTGGTTGCCAGGAAGTCGTCAAAACTTCCGGTTGGCGCGGCATGCGATGGTCACCGGCCAGCGCGGAAAAGATCCCTGACTTCGACGGTCGAACCGGGTTCGATGGTGGCGACCAGTTCGAAACTGTGTTCTCTGGTAAAGTCGGTATCCTCGGCCGGTAATCCCGATCCCGACTTATTCGGTTGCGACAGGAATTCCAAGCCCGCCATCCGGCGTTTCCTCCTTGTAGAATTGACGTCTTCCATATCCTAGCGCCCACTTCGATGGAGGTCAATCAGCGACCTCTATACTCCGGTTGGAACACTGGTGGCTTCGGCTACAATGGTATCGCCGCCCGTCTGGATGACAGCCACGGTGACCAGGCTCTGTCACCTATCGAGGAACTGACCACCGCCGGCAAGTCGGCCCGGTTTAGGGCCGACTTGCCGGAATACTACGCAGCGCCGCTGGTCGCCCTGACCGGTTACGGATCCAGCTTGGCAACTGTGATCACCGACTCGGTAACAGACCTTGTTTTGAGAAACCGGCGCAGGCTGGCCAGGTGGTCGCATTGATTGCCAACTAACGTCGGTGTCGTGGCCTGTCGCCACGACGATCCTCAGGGAGGAGACTGAGATGGTTGTCTGGAAACTGGAGAGTTGCCCGAAATGTGGCGGTGACCTCTATATCGACCGCGACATGAACAGTTGATTCTCCCAGTGTCGCCGGTACTCACACGGGCGTGAACTGAATGGTCCGGACGATGCCAGCGAGTCGTCCGTGGCGGCCGTTGTCGAAGGAAAGACAGAGCTACCCGTGCCTAGAACCTGGCACCGGCGGCAACACCTGGCGGAGCGCTTCCGAGCGCCAGTTGGCTGTTCCGTACACTCGGCCGCCAATTGGCCTCAACAGTGCGATTTTAGCCCGCACGGTCCAATACCGCCTGCCCACACGCTACTTTGTCTTGATTCCCTACGCCTTGCCCGAACCACGTCGCCTGTGACGCGTCACTGCTGTGGGCCTTTGTTGCCCTGATTGCCTGTGAATAAGCCGCCAGGTTTTATGCTACAATGAGATCAGTGTCGTGAAGCTGGGGGAGCGTCGGTAGTTCGTGGCATGTGGGGTAAAGCCGGATGGATGAAGCGCTAACTAAGGCGCAGGATATAGCCGGGCGAATAGTCTCCAACGTCCAGAAAGTCATCATCGGCAAGAGCGAGCCCATTGAATTAGCGGTGATCGCCCTCATTAGCCAAGGACACTTGCTGATTGAGGACGCCCCGGGTGTTGGCAAGACGATGCTCGCCCGTAGCTTGGCGAAGTCGGTTGACTGTAACTTCAAGCGGATCCAGTTCACTCCAGACATGCTACCGGGAGACATTACCGGCGTCTCCGTATATAACCAGAAGACCGTAGACTTCGAGTTCCGCCCCGGACCCGTAATTTCGCAGATCGTCCTCGCCGACGAGATAAACCGGGCGACTCCCAAGGTTCAATCGGCACTACTGGAGTGCATGGAGGAAGGCCAGATCACGGTCGACGGGATCACTCATCGGATGCCGTCTCCCTTCCACGTTTTGGCAACCCAGAATCCGATCGAGTACGAGGGGACCTTCCCGCTGCCGGAGACGCAGCTCGATCGTTTCATCCTGCGCATCAGCATTGGCTACCCGTCGCAAGATGACGAGATCGCGATCGTCCAGCAGCAACAGTTCACACATCCGATCGACACTACCGAAGCTGTCGCCAGCAGTGACGATCTGCTCGAACTCCAGACGAAAGTCAAGAACATCTACGTCGATGACTTGGTGAAGCAGTATATTACGTCGCTGGTGGGCGCCACGCGCGACCATCCGGCGATCTACCTCGGCGCTTCACCGCGGGGCTCGCTGGCACTCTTCCGGACCACCCAGGCACGGGCGTTGCTGCAAGGTCGGGACTACGTACTACCTGATGACGTCAAGGCGCTGGCCGAGCCCGTCTTGGCGCACCGACTGATAATCCGGTTAACGGACGTTTCTCAGGACAAGAGCGGAAAGGCGAGCGTCGCCGATATTCTGGACTCGGTCATGGTACCTGGGACTGCCGCCAGAACGTAGAACTGGTGCCACCCACCCCGATATTTTCGTCCCACGTCGGCCGCTTCATTGGAGTGATGAAAGCACGCAGTATTGTCTTCCTGGTGCCCGCAGGTCTGCTCGCAGTGGCACTGCTGGCCGGTTCGGAACTGGTGTTACGCATCTTCTTTCTGTCGGTGCTGGTACCGCTGGTGAGTTATCTGTGGACGGTGTTCGGTACTCGTGACATCAGCGCCACCGCCGAGGTGCCCCCGGAGCATTGCCAGGTAGGCGAGCGTTTCCAACAGGAAGTCACCGTCAGCAACGAAAGCCGCATCCCCAAGCCGTGGCTCAGGGTGACCGAGGCCAGTGACATGCTGGGGCACCATGGGAGCACTTTGGTTACGCTGTCACCATGGTCATCCCGAAGCT
>CAZLUE010000065.1:0-7279 GCA_964562625.1 uncultured Dehalococcoidales bacterium
GGGCTTGTTGTCGAAGTCGACGAGGACGATCTGCTGCCACGTCCCGAGCAGGAGACGACCCTCGGTGAAAGGAACGACCAGCGAACCGCCGAGCACCGAGGCACGGATGTGTGCGTAACCGTTGCCGTCACCCCAACGGCGGTCGTGCTCGTAGTACAGACCACGAGGCGCAATCCGCTCCCAGGTGCGGGCGAAATCGATGACAGCGCCATCTTCGTATTCGATGGTGGTGACACCGGCGGTAGAACCGGCAACGAAGACCGTCACCATGCCAGCGCCAACGCCTGAGGCAGTGACCTCGGCAGCAACCTGCGGCGTGATATCGACAACATCGCACTCACCGCGAGTCTCAAGGACGATCCGACCAGTAACGATCATAGCAACCTCCTGATAGAACAACGCTCTCGACCATCCTTCCTAACTATCATTCCTGGCTAATGGAGAGGAAGAGGGTGGTTTCTGGGAGGATACCCCTGCGTTTTGCCGGCGGCAAAGCACCCAGAGAGATTCACTCTCCGTACTCTCGCATAGAGCCCGCGGCAGAGCCACTGCACGGCGCGAGTTCGTCTTTCCGGCAACCACTACCAGATCCCTGGATCACCCCGCTAAGTAGCAAGGGTGGCTGTGTGCCAGAGACACTCATGGTCACCCCTAGTGGTGAAAGAGCCTAGCACCGGAGAAGAGCATCACCATCCCATAGTCGTCGCAGGCGCCGATGGTGTCTTCGTCGCGCACCGAACCCCCCGGCTCAAGAACGTACTTGACACCGGTCTGCTGGGCACGATCGATGCAGTCACGGAACGGGAAGAAGGCGTCAGAACTAAAGGCGACGCCGTCCAGTCGGTCGAGCCAGTCACGCTTTTCGATAGTGGTGAGACGAGTGGGAACTTCGGCGAAGGCTTCAGCCCAGTACGCCTCTTCGGCAGTGGTCAGTTCCGGCTGGAGGTAAAGGTCGATGGCATTGTCACGCTCCGGACGGCCTAGTCCTTTCTTCCATTTCAGCCCGAGCAGCGCCGGGTGCTGCCGAAGGAACCAGTGGTCAGCCTTCTCGCCGGCGAGCCGCGTACAGTGAATGCGTGACTGTTGCCCGGCGCCAAGGCCAATGACTTGGCCGTCGTAGGCAAAGCAGACGGAATTGGACTGGGTGTACTTGAGAGCGAGGGTGGCAACGATGAGGTCGCGGCGGGCGCTGTCAGGAATCGCCTTGTTAACCGTGACGGCCTTCCGCAGGAGGCCGTCGTTAATCTCGAGGTCGTTACGACGCTGTTCAAAACGAACGCCGAAGATATCGCGGCTCTCAAGGTTACTGGGCGTGAAACCGCCGTCGACCTCGATTACATTGTACTTACCGTCCTTTTTGGCTTTGAGAATCGTCAGTGCTTCTTCGTCATAGCCTGGTGCGATGATGCCGTCGGAGACTTCGCGGCCGATGAGACGGGCAGTGGCAACATCGACAATGTCGCTCATCGCCGCCCAGTCACCAAAGGAAGACAGTCGGTCGGCGCCGCGAGCGCGGGCGTAGGCCACCGCCAACAGCGACAACTCGACGTTACCGACGAAGTAGGCCCGTCGCAGGCTGTCGCTGAGTGGCACACCGACGGCGGCGCCGGCCGGACTAACGTGCTTGAAGGAGGCCGCCGCCGGTAACCCAAGCGCCTCCTTAAGTTCCTTGACAAGTTGCCAGGAATTAAGAGCGTCTAGCATGTTGATGTAGCCGGGAGAGCCGTTGAGAACGCGAAAGGGCAATCCGCCGTCGCGATGCACCCGTGCCGGTACCTGGTGAGGATTGCTGCCATAGCGCAGCGCCAACTCGTTGTCGCCCATTGTCTGCCCTCCTTGATCCACAACAACCGGCCACGCCGGGCAATGAGTGTCACCAGATTATGTCACCTAGACCGAAGACGGGACCATCGCGGCAGACCTGTTTCAAGCCCTGCCTGGTTGTGACGGTGCAGCCGAAGCAGACGCCGAAGCCGCAACCCATCCGCTCTTCCAGCGAGACCTGGACCGACTTACCGGCGAATATCTCGATGTGCTCCGCCAGGTAATGGTACATAACCGGCGGCCCACAGACATAGACGAGGTCCGCCCATCCGATGTGCTTGGCGATAAGGTCGGTGACAACCCCCCGTTCGCCGACACTACCGTCCTCGGTAACAGCGCAGACACGACTGGCACCGGGTACTTCACAACGGTCGCGGTTGGCCGTACCGTAGAGGATTCTGACATCCCTACCGGCCGCGACGGCATCCTCGGCAAGGAAGCATAGAGGAACGATACCCATGCCGCCGGCGACGAGCAACAGGTTTTGGGCGTCGTCGGTGACAGTGAAGCCGTTACCGAGCGGCCCGAGGAGATTGACGGCCTCTCCGGGATCGCGGGCGGAGAGCCAAGCGGTGCCTTCACCGACGACGGAGTAGAGCAGCGCCAGCCGATCGCCGTCTACCTGGTGGATGCTCAGGGGTCGCCGGAGCACGGTGTCCGGTCCGCAGTGGACCATGACGAACTGGCCGGGGGTCGCCTCTGCGGATATCGCCGGGACGTCGATCCACATCAGGAAGGTATCGGCAACCACCTGGTCGCTGGAAACGACTGTGGCCGAAGTCAGCTTCATGTCGGCGGCTTCTCCCGATAGTCCGGCAACGGCTGGACACTGAACGCCTGACTGCCGCTAACGAGCGCTTCGGCGGCGGCGCGAGCGGTATCCAGAGAAGTAAAACAAGGAATCCGATTTTCGGTGGCGGTGCGGCGGATCATGAAACCGTCGTGAAGGGCGCTAGTGCCGCCGGTAATGGTATTGAGAACACCCTGGACAGTGCCGTCCAGGATGACGTCGACGACGTTGGGATGGCCCTCTCTGAGCTTCTTAGTGATCATCGTCACCGGCAGGCCGAGACCTTCGATCATCGCCGCCGTACCCTCGGTGGCATAGAGGTCATAGCCGGACTCGTAGAGTCGGCGGATGATTGGCAGAGCCTCCAGTTTATCACGGTCGGCAATACTGAGGAGAATACCGCCGTGCGGCGGCAGCATCAGCCCGGCTGCCTGAAGTGCCTTGGCGAGCGCCGCCTCGAAGCTGTAGTCGATCCCCATGACCTCGCCGGTCGATTTCATCTCGGGACCGAGGTAGGTGTCGACTCCAACCAACTTCGACATCGAGAAGACCGGGGCCTTGATGGCGAAGAAACGCCGCTTCGGCAAGAGCCCGGTCTGGTAACCTTGTTCTTCCAGACTGACGCCGAGCATCACGTCGACGGCCAGCTTGACCATCGGTACGCCGGTGACTTTCGAGATATAGGGGATCGTCCGGCTGGCGCGCGGGTTGACTTCGATGATGTAGACCGAAGCCACCCGCGACTCAGTGGCAGGCATAATGACGAACTGAATGTTCATCAGTCCTTTGATCTCGAGCCCGAGGCCAACGCGGACGGTGTAGTCGACCAGCGTGGCGACCTCGGCGTCGGTTAGATTGACACCGGGGTAGACGGCCATGCTGTCGCCACTGTGAACGCCGGCACGCTCGATATGTTCCATGATGCCGGGGATGAAGACTCGTTCACCATCACAAACAGCATCGACTTCGACCTCTTTACCCTCGAGATACTTATCGATCAGCACCGGGTGACCAGTATCGAGCTCGACCGCCAGCCTCATGTAACGCACCATTTCACCGGTACTGTGGACTATCTCCATCGCCCGACCGCCGAGGACGTAGCTCGGCCTGATCAGCACCGGATAACCGATCTGCTGGGCGACCTGGAGCGCTTCATCCATGGTGGCAACACCGGAACCGGGCGGCTGGGGAATGCCAAGTCCGCTGAGGAAGTTCTCGAAGCGGCGGCGGTCCTCGGCGAGATCTATCACATCGGCGTCGGAGCCGAGCAGGGTCATACCGCCGCGCTGTAAGGGATCAGCGAGGTTGATCGCCGTCTGCCCGCCGAACTGGACGATTACCGCTGGAGCGTTTCCGTTCCGATTCTCGTTTTCGAGAATATCGCGGACGCTTTCTTCGTCGAGGGCCTCGAAGTAAAGCCGGCTCGAGGTATCGAAGTCGGTCGACACCGTTTCCGGATTGGAGTTGATCATGATGCTCTGGTAGCCGGCCTTGCGAAGGGCCCAAGCCGAATGAACGCTGCAGTAGTCGAACTCGATCCCCTGGCCGATGCGGATCGGGCCGCTACCGATAACGACGGCCTTGTCAACGGCAATAGAGTCGGCCTCGTTTTCCTGTTCGTAGGTGCTGTAGAAGTAAGGCGTGGCGGCGTCGAACTCAGCGGCGCAAGTATCGACCATCTTGTAGACGGGACGAATATTCCAGTCGTGCCGCTGCTGGCGGACCTGTTCAGGAAGCCGGTCGGCAAGGGTGCCGATCTGCTCATCGGCAAAGCCGAGTCGCTTGGCACGCCACATCAGTTCCCGGGTAAGCGGCTCGTTGAGCAAGCGTCGCTCCATATCGACGATGTTGCGCAGCTTGCTGAGGAACCAGATGTCGATTCCGGTGACGGCGGCAATCGCCTCCGCGGCGACACCACGGCGTAATGCCGCCGTCAGCACCCAGAGACGGAGGTCGCTCGGTTCCATCCGGTATGACTGGATATCAGTGCTGGATCGCCACTCGCGATCCTCCCAGAGCAGCGAACGATTACTGAACTCGAGCGAACGGACGGCCTTTTGTAGCGCCGCCTCGAAGGAACGATCGATTGCCATCACCTCGCCAGTGGCCTTCATCTGGGTGCCGAGGACACGGTCTCCGGAGGCAAACTTATCGAACGGCCAGCGCGGTATCTTGACAACGATGTAGTCCAGGGCCGGTTCGAAGGAAGCCATCGTCTTGCCGGTAACGGCGTTGGTAATCTCGTCGAGGCGCTTACCAACAGCGATCTTGCCGGCGACGCGGGCAATCGGGTAACCTGTGGCCTTACTCGCCAGCGCCGAAGAGCGACTGACACGTGGGTTGACTTCAATGATGTGGTAGTCACTGCTCACCCGATCGAGCGCCATCTGAATATTGCAGCCGCCCTCAACGCCGAGAGCACGGATAATCTTGAGGCTGGCTGAGCGCAGCATCTGGTATTCCTGATCGGTCAGCGTCTGCGAGGGGGCAACGACGATGCTGTCGCCAGTGTGCACTCCCATCGGGTCGAAGTTCTCCATGTTGCAGATGGTGACACAATTGTCGGCGCCGTCGCGCATCACTTCGTACTCGATCTCCTTCCAGCCGACGATCGACTCCTCGACCAGTATCTGGTGGATCGGGCTGGCAGCAAGGCCGACCGGGGCAACCCGATCGAACTCTTCCCAAGTGGTGGCGAAACCACCGCCAGTGCCGCCGAGAGTGTAAGCCGGGCGGATGACGACCGGCAGTCCAATTTCCTCAGCAACGCGGCGCGCCTGGTCGATATCGGTCACGGTGGCGCTACGCGGCACCGGTTCACCGATACCAAGTAGCATTTGCTTAAAGAGCTCGCGGTCCTCAGCCATGCGAATCGTCTCGATCGAAGTGCCGAGGCAGCGGACGTTGTACTTGTCGAGGATACCAGCATCGGCAAGGTCGACGGCCAAGTTGAGGCCGGTCTGGCCGCCGAGAGTGGGCAGGAGGCCGTCAGGGCGTTCCCGTTCGATGATGCGGCCAACCATCTCAACTGTCAACGGCTCGATGTAGACGACGTCCGCGATATCCTCATCAGTCATAATGGTGGCCGGGTTGGAGTTGACGAGCACGGAGACGACGCCTTCCTCGCGCATCGCCATGCACGCTTGAGTGCCGGCGTAGTCGAACTCGGCAGCTTGACCGATAACGATCGGGCCGGAGCCGATGATGAGAACCTTGGATGGCTTCTTAGGCAACTTCTACTCCCTGCCACCTATGCTAATCTCTTTCACCTCATTCCCTCGATGAGTTCAATGAAGCGGTCAAAGATGTAGGTGCTGTCGCGCGGACCGGGCGAAGCTTCCGAGTGGTACTGGATGGCAATAACCGGCAACTCCCGGTGGCGTAGACCCTCGACGGTGCCGTCATTGAGATTGATATGACTGACCTCAATCTTGGATGGCAGGGTATCGGCATCGACGCTGTAGCCGTGGTTCTGGGCGGTTATGTAGACACGACCGTCGGCGAGGTCCTTAACGGGATGGTTGGCGCCGCGATGGCCGAATTTGAGCTTGAATGTCTTCGCCCCGAAGGCGCGCCCGATCAACTGGTTGCCCATGCAGATGCCCATGATCGGCTTCCGCCCGACAAGCTGCCGGACGGTATCGACGACGTAATCGAGCATCACCGGGTCGCCGGGACCAGGCGAGAGCATAATGCCGTCGGGATTCATCGCCAGAATATCCTCCGCCGAGATCGTGCACGGCACCGCCGTCACCCAGCAACCGCGCCGCCGCAGCAAGCGCAGGATATTGTACTTGAGACCGCAGTCGAGAACGACGACGTGATACTGCGCCGCCACGTCCTCCCCATCCGACGGCCACTCGTAGTCCTTGAAGGTTGTCACCTCGCGGGCGAAGTCGATCTCACCATATTCGGGCTGGCAGGCAAGTTCCTCGAGCGCCTCGGCCGAAGACAGCCGGCTGGTGACGATGCCCATCATCACTCCCGACGAACGGAGGCGACGGGTTATCGCCCGGGTGTCGACGCCGTGGATGCCGGGAATACCGCTCTCGGCAAGGTAATCGGCCACGGTCCGGTCATTACGGTAGTGACTTGGCTCGAGGCATTCCTCCCTAACGACGAATCCCCTGACCTGAATACGGCGCGATTCGCCGTCCTCACGGTTGGTACCGTAGTTGCCGATTAACGGGTAGGTGGGAACGACGATCTGCCCGGCATAGGAGGGGTCGGTCAGCATTTCCTGATAGCCGGTCATGCTGGTATTAAAGACCACTTCCCCATAGCTTTCAGCCTTGGCGCCAAAGGAATAGCCGTGGTAAACTGAGCCGTCTTCCAGAACTAGGACTGCCTTTTCCGTCATGATTTTAGTAACCATATCCCCTTTATCTCCTTCCCCTTATCGAGGGGAAGGAGAAGGTTTTTTCTGAAGATGAGCCGCGTCCCTCTTCAACTCCCCTTATGTTGGCACTCTATCCTCAACCTTAATTGACCTATCTTTATAGACCAGCGCTCCCTGCGAGATAGTAGCCATCACCTTACCCTTGAGCGTAGAGCCAACTAGCGGAGTATTCCTGCCTTTTGAAGCAAAATCTTTGGTATCAACTTTCCACTTTCTATCGGGATCAAATATGGTAATGTCAGCCGGCGCCCCGCTAGCAAGGGTAC
>CAZLUE010000066.1:0-7214 GCA_964562625.1 uncultured Dehalococcoidales bacterium
GTGCCGGCCTTTGCCATTGCAGTCTACCGGTGCTAGAATACGCCATATCCGTGGCAAGAAGTGACGACGATGGCAGTTAAGATCTACGACCTGAGCGTCCCGATGGAACCCAACCCGGCCCAGCCGGTGGAAGTTACCCACTCAGCCCACGCCGAGGGGGCGCCGCTGATGGCGCGCATCTTCCGTTGCCGTGAGGAAGACCTGCCTTCGAGCCGCGGCTGGGCGGTCGATAGCCTGACCCTCAGCACTCACGCGGGTACCCACGTCGACGCCCCGTGGCACTATACCCCGACCTCCGAGGGCAAGCCAGCGCGCAAGATCGACGAGATGCCGCTCGAATGGTACTACGGCGACGGCGTCGTCCTTGATGTCCGCCACAAACCGCGCGGCAGCGCCGTCACCGTCGATGATTTCAAGCAGGCGCTCGCCGAGATAGGCTACACGCTGAAACCGGGTGACATCGTTCTTGTCGAGACCGGCACCGACCGCTTCTGGGGCAAGCCGGAGTACAACGACGAGGGCTGCGGCATGACGCGGGAATCAACCCTGTGGCTGATCGGGCAAGGCATTCGCGTCATGGGCACGGACGCCTGGGGTTGGGACCGGCCTTTCTGGGCGATCCGTGACGAATTCGCCGTCTCCGGTGACAAGGGCATCCTCTGGGGGGGGCATTTCGCCGGCATCGAGAAAGAGTACTGTCACATCGAGAAGCTGGCCAACCTCGACAAGCTGCCGCGCCCGTTCGGTTTCAAGGTGGCCTGCTTCCCGATTAAGATCACTGCCGCCAGCGGCGGTTGGGCGCGGGTCGTCGCCATCTTCGAGGACTGAAGCCGCGAACTGCGGGCCATTTGCTCTTGCCGTCGCCCTTGATTTTGCGCTCAACTACCGGTCAGTACGGTAACGGGGAATCCAAATGGGCAAAGCCCCCGTGGCGATGGATTGGGGATGGTTGATGTGATCTCTCAGGCAACCCACTGGTCGTTGCCACGTCACTCTTGACAGTCCCGGCGACCGCCGCTTAGTATAGCCCCGACACTCCCGAAAGATGCTTCGGTGAGGAGAAAATGATGAGCAACCCCAACGGTCCATATCCCGGTAGACAGCTTTTCCTCGGCCTGACGGCCACTGGACAGCCGGCGCTCGCCTATCTCGTCACCGGTCGCAGTCCGGCCAGTCGGGAACGGATCGCCGTCGCGGTTGACAACGGCATCCGCATGGGACCGCTCGGAAAGCAGGGCTACGATCCACTGCGGCACTACACGGCAACCCTGTTCGACCGGCTGACTGGTACCGCCGTCGTCAGCAACGGCATCCAGACAGAGGCAATCTACGAGGCGTACCGGCTGGTGCGCAACATCGGTTCACCACCCGAGAAGAGCTATATGCAACTGCTCCTCGAGGGCGCCTGCGCCGAGCCGGACAGCCTGAACACGCCGCGTATTGCCGGCGTCATCACCCGTGACGGTGATGACGGTTCGATGGTCTACATCGCCGGGGTCAAACGTGCCGACGCACCCGCCCGGACACTGCCGGTCACCGTCGAGCCCGGCGTCTTCCTCGGCGTCTCGACCTACCAAGGGGATCTCATCAACCCACTGCCATTCGACGTTTCCGCCGGCCTAGTCAGGATTGAATTCGACGGTGACGGCGCCCACGGCCTGGCGTTGCACGTCTACGAGATCTCCGAAGCGACCAACGACGGTCAGGATATCCGCGTTTCCGCCATCGGCGCCGTCTATTCCGAGGAAGATGAGGCCTGGGAGGTCGCTATCAAGAACCGGCGCCAGGCAGAATAGGTAGAAGGAGGCTAATATTTTCTTCCCGGTTCCCATTCGAAATTTGCCGGGAACATGCGTAGGATGGACCAACCCTTCACGGGTTGTCGATTGGGATTCCACCATCCCAGAAACGCTCCCTGTGACGAGCTAACGAGCCTCCGCCGCAAGCACAAGAAAAGTACTTGACCACCCGGTCAAATGGTGCCATTATCTAATATGGTGGTATGTTAGGAAGACGGACAATGGGGTGACGGTTGAGATGCCTCTGCAGCAGGTACGCGCGGTACGCCAGAGAGACAGGGTCTTTCGCAGACCGAGAAAACCGCGAAAGACCCTTGGCTCGGTTATCCGAGGCGCTATGAGGACGTTCAGAGGCAGAACCGGTTAAGCGACCGGCACGTGTCGAATGTACATTATCATCGCGGGCTCGGGAATAGTAGGTTTCCACATCGCCTCCCTGCTGGCCGAGGGTAAGCATGAAGTAACCGTCATCGATCCTTTCCAGAATGTCGTCGAAGGCATCCACCACCAGCTGGACGTCAAGACCATCCTCGGCAACGCCGCTACACCGCGAATCCTCCGTGAAGCCGAAGTCCAGCGTACCGACCTCGTCATCGCCGTCACCAATAATGACGAGACCAACATTCTCATCTGCTTCCTCGCTAAGGAACTCGGTGCCGGGACAACCGTCGCCCGGATACGCAATCCCGAATACTCCGGCTATTTCGTCACTGCCGCCAAGTCTCTTAGCCAGGCGCGCAAGGTGATCCGACCAAAGACCCTCGGCGTCAACCTCTTCATCAACCCCGAGGTGGAAGTCGCCGAGGAAATCATGGGTGTCCTCTCCAGTCTTTACCCGACCCCTGTCGAGAACTTCGCCGGCGGCCGAGTCCAGATCAGAGAGTTCCGCGTCAGCGAAGGGATGCTCATCGACCAGCCACTGGCAGATGTCCGGTTTCCGAAACCGTGTGTCATAGCCGGCCTCTCTCGCGACGGAAGGACGACGGTGCCCAAAGCGGACGAAGTCATCCGGCAGAGCGACCACCTATACCTCGTCGCTCACAGTGAATCGATGGATGAGTTCGGCAATATGTTCGCCCGGCTGCAACGTCCGGTAAGGAATGTCGCCATTTACGGCGGCGGCCGGGTCGGTTTCCTCGTCGCTGATGGCCTCGAAAAGCAAGGCATCGCTGTCAAGATCATCGACGACAGCCTGAGCCGTTGCGAGGACATCGCCACCCGACTGAACGGCGCCGCCGTCCTTCACGGTGACGCTACCGACCCCGACTTCCTCATCGAGCAGAGGATACCAGCGGCCGACGCCTTCGTGGCCACCACCGACGATGACGAACTGAACATCCTCTGCAGCCTGCTCGCCAAGAATCTCGGCGTGCCGCGGACGATCATTCAGGTAAACAAGCCCGGTTATATTGCGCTCGCCGAGGCGGTCGGTGTCGACGTCGCCGTATCGCCTCTGCTCCAAGTCGCCAGCCGGATCAGCCACTTCATCCTCCACGGCGGGGCGATATCGGCGGCATTCCTCGGCAGTAAGGGTCTGCAGGCAATCGAGTTCGTCACCAGTGCCTCGGCCCACGTCGTTCGCCTCGACCTCGAGGAGGCGGGACTGCCTAGAGAGGCAATCGGCGGCGCAATCGTCCGCGACAATAACGTCATCATCCCGCCGGACAAGAACCCGATACAGGTCGGCGATCACGTCATCATCGTATCCCCACCGGCGACTACTCCGGCAGTGGAACGTCTCTTCAAATGACATTCGATAATGCGAGCTAGGGTTGTTTCCCACTACCTCGGAATGCTCGTCGTCGTCCTCGGGGTCTTCATGCTCATCCCACTCGCCTGGAGTCTCGTCCAGGGCGAAGCCGCCGCGTCGGCGTTCGCCATCTCAGCGGCAATAAGTTTCGGCTCCGGTGGGCTCGCTTGGAGCCTCGCCCCCCGCGGTGACAGGAGCCTGCTGCGTCGTGAGGCGATCCTGGTCGTCACCGGTGGCTGGCTGATGGTCTCTCTCTTCGGCACCATGCCTTATCTCTTCACTGGTACCTTCCCCGGCTTCCTTGACGCCTATTTCGAGAGCATCTCTGGCTTCACCACCACCGGGGCGACGGTGCTGACCGACATCACCGCCCAGCAACAAGGCATCCTCCTCTGGCGCTCGATCACCCAGTGGCTCGGCGGCATGGGCATCGTTACCCTGTTCGTCGCCCTCTTTCCGATACTGGGAATCGGTGCCGCCCAATTGGTCGAGGCGGAGATGCCCGGCCCCCAGGCGGAGCGGCTGACCCCTCGGATCCGCGATACCGCCAAAGCTGTCTGGCTGTTGTACCTCGGTTTCTCTGGGATGGAACTAGTGATGCTGCTGGTCGCCGGGCTGCCGCTGTTCGACGCCCTGACGGTCGCTTTCAGCACGATGCCGACCGGCGGTTTTGCCGCCACCAATCTCAGTATCCAGTCATACAACAGCCCCTTCGTCGAGGGCATCGTCATCTTTTTCATGGTCATCGCCGGGATAAACTTCGGGCTCTTCTATTTCCTTGTCTGGAAACGGCAAATGCGCCAGGTACTCAAGAGCAGCGAGTTCCGCGTCTATCTTGGCCTGCTCGCCGGGATGACGCTGCTGATCTCACGGGGCGGCCGCATCTCCTTGGACTCAACAGGCCTCTCCTTCGATGAAGCCGTCCGACTCGGTGGTTTCCAGGTCGTCTCAATCATGACGACCACCGGCTTCGCGACCGATAATTTCAGCCTCTGGCCGGCTTTCGCGAGGACGGCGCTGCTGCTGCTGATGACAGTCGGCGCATCGGCCGGCTCCACCGGCGGTGCCTTGAAAGTCATCCGCCTGATGGTGCTCGTAAAATACGGCTACCACCAGATCGTCCACGCCTTCAATCCGCGAGCAGTACTCCCCATCAAGCTCGGCGGCAACACCCTGCCTGCCCCCGTAGTATCTCGCATAATCGGGATGTCCGTCCTCTATTTCTTGACGATGCTCGGCGGCTTCCTCGTAATGAGCGCCATCATCAGCCCGGAAGTCGAGCGTAGTCTCGGGCCCGACGTCACTCCAGGGACGGTAAACGCCGTCACCCTAGAGACTGCCCTGTCGTCGGTCGTCTCCGCCGTCGGTAACGTTGGTCCAGGCCTCGGTCTGGTCGGCCCGGCGGAGAACTACATGTTCGTGCCGCCGCTGGGAAAAGGCGTCCTCATGATCCTCATGGTGATCGGCCGGCTAGAACTTCTAACCATCATGATGCTCTTCCTGCCAGTTTTCTGGCGCTGGCGCTAGTCCGGCGCCGTGACTGATCTCCGCTCCAAAATAAGTATTGTAACTTGGCGGCGACAGGGCTATAATACCCTGTCAATCGAACAATTACTGGAAACGGAGACAATGCAGTTCACCAAGGTTCTGGTTCCGGTAAATGGCAGTGAGTCTGACGAGGAAGCAGTTGCCTTGGCGTGTCGGCTGGCGAAGCAGGACAAGGCAGACATCATCGCCATCTATGTCATCCCGATTGACCGCACCCTGCCGCTCGACGCTGAGATCGAGACCGAAGTCCAAAAGGCGGAGGCGATTCTGGACCGGATGGAGGGCATCGCCTCCGAGCAGCACTGTCGGCTGGAGACGGATCTGCTTCAGGCACGGGATCACGCGCCGACGATCGTCGGCGAAGCTATTGAACGCGAGGTCGACCTGATCGTGATGGCCAGCGCCTACCAGCAACGCTTCGGCCAGTTCAGCTTGGGCGAAATGATACCCCACATCTTGAAACACGCTCCCTGCCGAGTCATCCTCTACCACCACCAACAGGCTACATGAACGAGGTTTTCCGATGAAGATCATCATCATGGGTTGTGGCCGCGTTGGCGCCCGCCTAGCGGGTATTCTCGACAAGAACGGCCACAGCGTCACGATACTTGATAGTGACTCCTACAGCTTCCGGCGGCTGCCAACCGACTTTCAAGGGACCGCCCTGCTCAGCAACGGCATCGACGAGGAAGCCTTGCGACGAGCTGGCATTGAGGAGGCTGACGCCTTCATCGCACTCACCCAGGGTGACAACCGCAACATAATGTCCACCCAGATGGCGAAGCACATCTTCAACGTCCCGAGAACGCTCTGCCGCATCTACGACCCGCTTCGCCGGGACCTCTACGAAAAGCTTGGCGTGGAAGCGATCAGCCCGACGACGATCTTCGCCGAAATCCTCCGCAAGAAGCTCGAGGACGGCGACTGATGTATATTGTCGTCGTTGGTGGGGGTAGAGTCGGCTACTACCTGGCCAAGGCACTCCTCGATGAAGAGCACGAAGTCATCGTTATCGAAAAGAACGCCGCCGTCGCGGCGACCCTGATCGAGGACTTCGGCAGCATCTGCATCCGTGGCGACGGTTGCGAGACGACCCTCCTTGGTGAAGTCGGTACCAGCCGGGCGGGCATGCTGATCGCCGTCACCGGCGATGACGAAGACAATCTCGTCACCTGCCAAGTGGCCAAGCATCTTTTCCAAGTGCCGCGTACCATCGCCCGTATCCGCAACCCGCGCAACGAGATGATCTTCAAGAAACTGGGAATCGACGTCACCATCAACAACACCAACATCATCCTTGAGAACATCGAGGAGCAGGTACCGACACACCAGCTAACCCACCTGCTCGACCTCAGGGACCAGGGACTGGAAATTGTCGAAGTTAGGATACCGGCCAACGCCACTTGGATCGGCAAACCGGTCAAAGATCTGCAACTGCCGTCGGGGACGGTGCTCTCCCTGGTGATACGCAAGTCACGCAAGCCAATCGTTCCCTCCGGCAGCACCATCATCCAGGCGGGAGATCAGGTGGTCGCAGTCACCTCCCGCGAATCGGAAGAAGAGTTGCGGGCCATTCTGAGAGATGAGTAGCTGGCATCCTGGCGGAGTAGTCTCAACATCACCCGCGCATCCTGTGGAAATACGCCACGACCGCGCTTAGATCTAAACGTAGCCGCCAATCATACAGCCATGTCTCCTTGTACCGCAAAGGCCTGTCCCATTGCAGGCGGCAGTTCCGGAGCTTGACTGGAGATTCCCTAGTTCACCGAGCTACGGCCTATATCGGTCGCCGGACTGTCGCACAAGCGTTCCCCTTCCAGTGTCCTGGCACTTTCAAGGTGGTGCCTGCTTACCGAAATGGATTCTTGTTTCTCCTAGTCACCAAGTGCGGGCTCTCGCGTTTGGTTGCACAGACGGTCTAGACTACTGAGGCCATAGTAATTGCGACCGCCCCTTTCGTGAGTCATCGCGTGGACATATCCACTCCTTCGTTGTATCAGATCCGAACCTACGCCTCCCTGTGAAGGCGGGTTCTTCGTTTCTCCCAATCACCGAGTCGTGTCTAGTTGACACCATTAGTCTCCACCAGTAGACTGTAGACGGTCTGCTAACCCCAT
>CAZLUE010000067.1:0-7204 GCA_964562625.1 uncultured Dehalococcoidales bacterium
CTCATTCATATCCCGATCTGCTCGAAGAGGGACTGCAGGCTCACAAGGTGAAAGAGGTGCTGATCTGTGGCGCGCGAGACCCTAACTACTACATTGACATTACTGATACCATCGAGGTCAAGATTGCCGCGCTGCGCTGCCACAGGAGTCAGGTGGGGGACGGATCTCATGCAGAACAATGGATGAGACAATGGGCGATGAGTTCAGCCGAAGGACAGGACTTTGAACTGGGAGAGGCTTTTACTAGGGAAGAAATGAGATGGTAGCAGTCGCCTGTTCATTATCAGCCACCGCTGGCCAAGTGCCCTTTAATGCAAGGCGGGACACTCGACGTACACTCCGAAGCTTCCCTAGGAGCGCCACGTCATCCCGGAAGGTCAGCCGGATCCATGACGAGCACTCGGGGAACCAAGAGTCCAGCCGCTCTTTCCACCCCCTATTGGGGGCCACCACGTACCACTGGTGCCAGGAATACTTCATTGAGAAAACCCTAGTGCAGGCCCTAAACATTTCCTTCTCCGTCGACGAAGAACATGACCGGCACGGTCATTATCTGGTACTGAAGAAATGTCGTCAGAGAACTGTCAGCCGCAACCGTGAAGTCGTAATCATCTTGCTCTCACCGGTGAAATGGCATCTGCATTGACGCGAACCTCGTCTCTCTAATTTGTACATGGCCGGGGCCAAGTGGTACCATACGTAGGTACACCTATCACGACAATTCAAGACTGCGTAACGGCTGTCTCCACAAACGCAGCCCGACTTGACAACTCCGTCGCTGAAATGGCACTATCGATGGTGACCGGTGCACACCGCCGGCAGCGCGTCCTGATTACTACAATCAACGGAGGAGTTCATGAAAGAAAAAGTAGAGGCAGCCCTCGACGAGATCAGACCCACCCTCAATGCCGATGGCGGTGACGTAGAGTTGATCGGCGTCGATGAAGGCGTCGTCAGCGTCAAACTCACCGGCGCTTGCGCCGGTTGTCCGATGTCGGCGATGACTCTCAAGTCGGGCATTGAGCGAATTCTTCGGGATCGCATTCCCGAGGTCACCGAAGTCGTCTCCGTCTAACCCAGTCTACCTGGCACGGCAGTCGTCACTGGATGGCGGCGATCTCGTCTGGTATCACAAAAAGACTGCTGTGATCCTCCCGATGAAGGATCACAGCAGTCTTTTGTCTCCTCGGACTAAGCCGATCCTGATTCCTTGATTATAGCCTCCCGCTGCTCTATGATAGTCCCCAGCGATGACTAGCCACCAGCACAACGTCTCCGTCGAAGTTACCGATGCCTCTTACGCCTACGGCTGCGTCCGCGCCTTAGACGGGCTGTCACTGGCGATACAGTCGGGCGTTAGTTTCGGCCTCCTCGGGCCTAACGGCGCAGGCAAGACAACCCTGATCCGGCTGCTCGTCGGACTTCTCAAGGCGAAACAGGGCGCCGTCCGTGTCCTCGGGGAGCCACCATCTTCGGCGACAGTGCGCCGTATCGGCTACATGCCGCAGGCACCCTCGCTTTACTCCGAACTTTCCGCCCGGCAGAATCTGGACTTCTTCGCCCGCGTCTACGGAATACGTGACCATAAGCAGCGTGCCCTCCGCGTCGATGAAGCCATCCGCCTCGTCGACCTCTGGCCGCGCCGTAATGACGCCGTCGTCAGGTTCAGCGGCGGCATGCGCCAGCGCATCAGCCTAGCATGCGCCATCGTCCACAACCCGCCGCTACTCATCCTTGACGAACCCACCGTCGGTCTTGACCCCGAACTGCGCGCTGCTTTCTGGGAGCACTTCGCCACACTCAATCACCAAGGTGTCACCATCGTCATTTCCAGTCACACGATGGACGACGCCGCCCACTGCGACCAACTCGCTTTCCTCCGCAACGGGAGCGTCATCGCCGAAGGTTCGCCGGGGGAATTGCGCCAAGAGGCGAGCGCGGCGACTCTCGAAGACGCCTTTCTTCATTTCGCCCGAATGGGGTCGCCGGATGCTTAACCACGCACTGGTGATCGCCGGCCGGATCATCCGCCAGGTGGTCCGCGACCGCCGCACGATGGTACTCATCATCGCCATGCCGCTGGTGGTGATGACCCTGATCGGCCTTAGCTTCCCCGACGGCGGCGTCCTCAACTACATTGCGCCGGCGCTACTGGCGACTCTGGCTTTCTTCTTCAGTTTCCTCCTCACCGGCATTAGTTTCCTCCGGGAGCGTTCTCAGGGCACGATGGAACGGCTGATGGCGTCACCGGTATCTCGCCCCGCAATCGTCCTCGGCTACCTGCTCGGCTTCTTCCTCTTCTCCCTCACCCAGACGCTCGTCATCGTCCTCTACACCATCTACGCACTCAACGTCCAATATTCGGGCGACTTGTGGCAGATCTTCGTCTTCCAGGTAGTCGCCATCACCGTCGCCGTCAATCTCGGCATCTTCGTCTCGACCTTCGCCCGCAATGAATTTCAGATGGTCCAGTTCATCCCTCTTATTCTCTTCCCCCAGATATTCCTCAGCGGCGTCATCTGGCCCGTCACACAAATGCCTGATTACCTCCAGTGGCTGTCTCGCATCCTGCCCTTACGCTACGCCGTCGACGGTCTGCGTGGCATCATGCTCAACGGTGACAGCCTCGGCGACGTCGCCTTGGAACTGGCAGTGCTGACCGGTCTGGCCGTTGTTACCTCACTGATGGCGGCGCTTACGCTGCGACGCGGCGCCAACGGCTGAGGGGTCGCCGTCCGGTTGTGGTAAAATCTAGGTATAGACTAGGCGGATTTCCGGAGGATCCTCACAAGTGCAAGCTGTCATCCTTGCCGGCGGCCAGGCGACACGCCTGCGCCCGCTGACGATCTCTACCCCCAAGGCAATGATACCGGTGCTAAACGTCCCTTTCCTCGAGCACGTCATCCGTCACCTCGCCCGGCACGGTGTCAGCCGCGTCGTCCTCGCCCTGCAGCACTTGGCGCGACCGGTCGCTGACTATTTTGGTGACAGCAGCCGCTTCGGTACGGAAATCATCCACGTCGTCGAGGACGGCTCCCGCGGCACCGCCGGCGCTGTCAAGAACGTCGAGGGTCATCTCGACGGCCGCTGCCTTGTCCTCAACGGCGACATCTTCTCCGATCTCAACTTCACCGCTATGATCGACTTCCACGTCAAGAGCCACGCGGTGGCGACCATCGCCTTGACTCCGGTCGAAGACCCTACCGCCTACGGCCTGATCGAGACCAGCGACAGCGGCCGCGTCACCTGCTTCCGCGAGAAACCCACCTGGGATGAGGTTACCACCAACATGATCAACGCCGGCAGCTACGTCCTCGAGTCGGAAGTCATCAGCCGCATCCCACTCGACGTCGCTGTCAGCATCGAGCGGGAGACTTTCCCCGGACTGGTCACCGACGGCCAACCGCTTTACGCTTTCCCATCCGCCGGTTACTGGATGGACGCCGGCACCCCAGAAAAGTACCTCCAATTACATCGTGACCTTCTCGGCGGCAAGAGTTCCTGGTACACGCCTCGTTCTCCGGACGAGGTGATGATTAGCGGCGACGGCTGCGCCATCGACGCCACCGCGCAAATCACCGGCCCGGCACTGATCGGTGCCGGCTGCTGCATCGGTCCCAACGCCAGACTGACCGGCCCGATCGTCATCGGCCCCGGCTGTACCATCGGCGCCGGCAGCGCCGTCGAGGACAGCGTCATCTGGCAAAACGTCCGCTTCGAGGCCCGCGTTACCATGAAGTCCTCGGTTGTCGCCAACGACTGCACCCTCGGCGACGGATCGACTTTGGAAGAGGCCGTTGTCGGCGACAACGTCACCGTTGGCCGCGGCGTCCACCTCGAACCGGGCCGCCACATCGAGCCGGGAACTACCACCTGACCACCACCGGAACCAAGGAACGTATCGATGAAATGACGCGCCGTTGTCTTCGACATGTTCGGAACACTGGTCAACATATTCTGGCAAGAGGCGTACTACCGCGTGCTGACGAACACGGCAACGGCGTTGGCTGCCCCGCCGAAGGATTTCCACGACCTTTAGCAGAGCCTGTTCACCGAGCGGATGATCGGCCAGATTCGCAGTCCGGAATGTCTGATCGACCACATCTGTGGGATGCTCGACATCCGCCCGGATAAAGCGCTGCAGCGCTTTATCCCGCCTCAGGCACCGACACTCGGCCTACCCCTGTGATATAATTCATTCCGTCGAACAATATCAGTGTCCGACCGACGTGCAGCACATGTGGAACAGACTCGAAGAAATAGACCGGCGCTACGAAGACCTCAATCGCCAGATGGCCGACCCCGCCGTCCACGCTGACTCCAAGGTGCTACAACGACTCGCACAAGACAAGGCAGCCATCGAAGACGTCGTCACCGCCTACCGTAAGCACCGTGCCATCAGCCATTCCCTGGAAGAAACCCGCGGCCTACTCGACGATGAGACCGATGAAGAGATGACAGCCCTCACCCACCAGGAGATCGAAGAACTGGAGTCACGCCTCGCCAAGATCGAGGAAGCCATCAAGATGTTTCTCGTTCCCACCGACCCCAACGACCGCAAGAACATCATCGTCGAGGTCCGCTCCGGCACCGGTGGTGACGAGGCCGGACTGTTCGCCGCCGACCTCTACCGGATGTACACTCGCTACGCCCAGGCGCACCACTGGACGGTCGAGATCATCAACACCAGCGAGAGCGGCGTCGGTGGTTTTAGGGAGGTCACCTTCGAGGTTAGGGGCAAGGGCGCCTTTAGCCGTTTCAAGTACGAGCGCGGCGTCCATCGCGTCCAGCGCGTCCCGGTGACCGAATCGTCTGGGCGTATCCACACCTCCACCGCCACCGTCGCCGTCCTCCCCGAAGCCGAGGAAGTCGACATCGCCATCAACCCCGAAGATCTCAGGATCGACATTTTCCACAGCGGCGGTGCCGGCGGCCAGAACGTCAACAAGGTCGCCACCGCGGTACGCATCACCCACCAGCCGACCGGTATCGTCGTCGTCTGCCAGGACGAACGCTCTCAGTTGCGCAACAAGAACAAGGCAATGACCGTCCTCCGCTCCCGCCTGCTCGATATCGAACAGCGGCGCCAAGAGGCCGATACCAGTTCTCAGCGCCGTTCCCAGGTCGGCACCGGTGACCGTTCCGAGAAGATTCGCACCTACAACTTCCCCCAAGACCGTATCACCGATCACCGCATCGGTCTTAACCTGCACAATCTGCCGCGCCTGATGGAAGGTGACCTCGACCCGTTGATCGACGCCCTCGCCACCGAGGATCGCGCCAAACAGCTTCAGGAGCAGCCCGCATGAGAAACCGGCAGGCCCTGACCGACGCCCGCCTCATTCTCGCCGAAGCCGGTATTGACGACGCTGGGCTCGAGGCCGAAGTCCTCCTTCGCGATCTGCGTCGTACCGACCGCGCCCAGTTCTACCTCGATATGGACATCCCCCTTAGCGAGGCGCAATTGGCCCATTTCCAGGAGCGCATCCATCGCCGTCTCAAGGGCGAACCGACCGCCTACATCATCGGCCGCCGCGAGTTCTACGGACGTGAGTTCCTAGTCGGACCCGACGTCCTTATCCCCCGCCCCGAGACTGAGTTGCTCGTCGAGAAGACGCTGGAAGTGGCCGCGCGCTATCCGTCGCCACGTATTGCCGATGTCGGCACCGGTAGCGGCGCCCTCGCCATCAGCCTCGCACTGGAACTGCCTTCAGCTACCGTCTACGCCACCGACCTCTCACCACGGGCCCTTGAAATCGCCGCCGTCAACTGCCACCGGCATGATGTCATCGAACGTATCGTATTACTAACCGGCAACCTCCTTAATCCCGTGCCAGCGAAGGCAGACATCGACGTCATCGTCGCCAACCTGCCTTACGTCGCCACCGCCGAGTTACCGCAAACCGGCCCGCGTGGCCACGAGCCGCGGATCGCCCTAGACGGCGGTAATGATGGGCTCGACCAGGTTCGTCGACTCTGCCACCAACTTAAAAAGCAGCGGACGGGCGCCGGCCACCTTCTGCTAGAAATCGGGCTGGGGCAGGCCGATCCTCTGGCCGGGTTCCTTCACCGCCTGCTGCCAGGCGCTAAGGTTGAGGTCTGCCCCGACCTCGCTGGCATCGGCCGCGTCGTCAGTGTTCGCCTGCTCCCAACCCGACCAGCACCGAGCGTCGGTCGTATAACGACGATACCTTCGCGATGACTTCACCGGCCGTAACGTCGGGAACTCTTGCTCTACGGGTGGTATACTGTAAGGACAAGTACGAAATAGCGGCTAGGGGAAAGAACGGATAGATCCGGCAGGTAAGACACGGTAGGGGAGGTAGTCTCCATGGTACAGACCGCAAGCGAGGCAAGCGCCACGCAACCGACGGTGTTGGATCGGGTAGTGACAACCAGACCGACGCCGAGGGTCGAACGGTTACGCAAAGCCTTCTTGGATATCAAACATACGGTCTCGATTGAGAGGCTACGCATCGAGACCAGGGTGATGAGGGAGACGGCCGACGAACCGATGGTAACGCGGCGGGCGAAGGTCGTTGCTGCGGTGATGAGGGAGATGTCGATTGATATCTATCCGGACGAGCTCTTCGCTGGTTACACCAGCCTCCGACCGCTTTCCCTGAACCTCACCGGTCTGAATATCCTAAACCTGTCAGGATTACGCTCCGCCAGCGATAGCCAGGACTCGCTTGTGGCCAGCGGCCTCCACGGTCTCAGTGATGAGGAGAAGAGAGAGCTGGAGGAGGAGCTTGTCCCATACTGGCACGAACAACCCCGAGTCAGGGGATACGGAGCGCACTACGGTCACAATTCGCACGACTACGCGAAGGTAGTAAAGAAGGGCTTTCTGGGAATCAAGCAGGAGGCCGAGGATAGGCTGGCCAGACTCGATCCGACTGACCCCGCCGACGCCGCCAAAGTCCCCTTTCTGGAAGGGCTGGCGATGGCGATGGGGGCGGCCGCCGAGGTTGGCAAACGGTTCGCCGCCCGGGCAAGGAAATTGGCAGCGGCAGAAGAGGACGGAAGGCGGAAAACGGAGCTCTTCAAGATCGCCGAAGTATGCGATTGGGTGCCGGCAAATCCGGCGCGAACTTTCCGCGAAGCGCTGCAATCATACTACTTCGCCTGGCTGGCAATGACATGGGAACTGGGTAACGATTTCGCCTTCGCCCAAGGCAGAGTTGACCAGCATCTCTATCCC
>CAZLUE010000068.1:0-444 GCA_964562625.1 uncultured Dehalococcoidales bacterium
TGTCAAGGCCCAGCAGCGGCTACTGCGTGAACGAGAGCGGAAGACTCTGAGCGTCAAACTAGAAAGGAAGCTGAAGGACGTCGTCAAACAACTGAATGATATTGCGGTCAAGGAACTTGAGGACGAGCCTGGGGTAGGATTGGAGCCCAAGAACCCCCTAGCGCCAAAGACGGGATTTGGGTTTGTGCCAGAGCTCTACCACGTCGTGTCTGGGAGTGTGACAACACTACTGCTCAGAGGCTTGAGCAGCGTCGTGGGTCAGGGAACAGTCGTCAGATTGTCGAGTGACAATGCTGAAGTACCGTTAGCTGCCGATACTGTGACCCTGGAAGAGCGTCCTGACTTCCCTTGGCTTGTGGAGGCGAAAGTGAGAGCCGAGGGAAAGCAAGTGAATAATCTGGCCGTAATCACCGCTCACGGAGACGGGAATGAAGCGGAGGCGAT
>CAZLUE010000068.1:454-7179 GCA_964562625.1 uncultured Dehalococcoidales bacterium
CAAAGACCCACCGTATCGGGTCCGCTATGACAGGTCTACTGGGGACATTGTGGTCTACACGGACGCTTCGACGGTCAAGCCCTACTGTCCTCTCGCCAATCCGGAGCAGCTGGACAACAGTCCGCAAGCGCAAGTTCTCTTGGCCGAGCTTGTGCTGGAAGCCGCATGCTACGAGATAGTACGAAAGAACGTGGAGACAGGGAAATCTCTGCTGCCAACGGGTACTGAGGCCGATGCCTTGGAGAACGAACACAGGAAGTTCAGACAGCGATATGGAGGAGTTCTTCACGCGGTTCTTGTCGACGACGTGAACAAGTCAGGCTTCGAGGCAGCCAGTGGTGGAAGTAGCGAATCCGAAATGGCACATTGACTCATGTTGAGATCGTGATTCAGGGCGGATCAACAATCACAACGGAGACCTGTCTCGCGGCCCATTGATGATCTAGAGGCTTTCTGGTCTCGCCAGAAAAAGCAACCTGGCTCGTGCTATTGCAGGGAAACCAGAGGAGATGGATCACCAGGTAATGTGGTCCGCGAAGCTCACTTTGGCTCCCATGGCAACCAGTTTCTCATCGGGATAGTAGACCCCCACTACATAGGCGTACAGCCCTTTGCCGATTTCCTTGTGTCGTTGCCTAGGGCACATTCAACGACAGTCTCAACGCCGTAAGTCGCTGGAAAGGTATCCCCAAGGAAGACCTGCTGGGCATGTTGAGGCAGCAGTAGTCCTATCTACCCTCCCTTCCGTTCCGCCTCGTACTTGTCCAATGCCTCCCTGATCTCAGGCATCGAAAGCTCCTGAGGGAAGGGAAAGTCGGTGCCATTTTCGGTGGCCGTTTTCCGTAGCGCCCGGAAATCGTCACCGAACTTGCCGTCCCGCCACTCCAACGCCGTCCTCAAACCCTGCTCGTGGGATATCTTACCGAACTCGCGCACCGAATCGAAGTGATGCGAGTAATCGTGCAGCTTGCCTGCGTACTCCATCGAGGTGCGCATCCCCATTATCTCCATGCTCCGGTTGCAGGCGAACTTGTTGAGGAAGAGTAGCTCTGCCGGTATCATCGCCAGTCGCTTGGCGACCAGCGCCACCCGGTCCTCGAGCTCGTTTTCGGGCACCGCCATCGTCGCCAGCCCGATCTCGGCGGCTTCCTTACCGGTTATCGGACTGCCGGACATGCTCAGGTACTTGCCCTTTTTCAACCCGCACAGCCACGGCCAGTAGAACGTGTCGGGGACGGACATTGCTCGCGCCGGCGGGTAGCCGGTGACGGCCGTCTCTGACATGATCGTGACGTCACACATAAAGGCCAGCTCGCTGGCGCCGGCCAGGGCATAGCCGTGTATCTGGGCGATAACTGGTTTCTGCAGGTTCCAGATGGTGAACCAGACGTCCTGGTGGTAGTAACGGATATGGTCTTCGACTGCCACTGCCGGAGTGATGCCCTCGCTGAAGTGCGGGCGGGCGCCTAGGTCGAACCCGGCCCCGAAGGTCGGTCCGGCCCCATTGATGATCAATACTTTGACTTCTGGGTCACGCTCGCCGCTGATCAGGGCGTGGCGCAGGTCCATCAGCATGTCGTAGCTGAGGGCGTTCATCCGCGCCGGTTGGTTGAGGGTTATTCTGACGAGTCGTTCGTCGTCGTGGTCCTTTTCGTAGAGGATGTTCTCGTAGGGAGTGCGGTCGATCATGTCATCCGGCATGTTGGCCATCGTTGTGGCACCTCCTCATCGGTCACTATCTCCGGCTGTCCGTTTCAGGGGACAGCGCTCCTCGTAAGGTAGTCCGCTTACCGTAATCTGTCGGGAGCATGCTCGACGATTTACCGGGCGGTACTATTTCCGGTGATACAACTGGAGCCGGACGCCGTCGAGGCTCATTGTGGTGATCGACTGCGGGTTCTTTGTCCCGCAGCGGTGGCAGTTAGCGGCGTACCAGTCCTGGGAGACGCCGCAGTATTGGCAACGGACCCGCTCGAATTCTTCCTGGAGCCATTCGTAGACGCCGAGCTTCTGCTGGCGGCGGATGTTGTCGATGACGCCTGCATGGTGGCCGATGCCGTCGTCGGTGAACTTCTCGAGCTGGCTGCACGGGAATTCGGAGCAATCGACGCAGCGGGTCACTCCCGGCCTCTCGGCGGCGCAGCGCCTGATCTTACAATCGGCCACTGACGGGCTGTGCGGCCCTTCGCTGAGGCAGCCTCCGCAGGTTAATTCCTCGACGGGCACCCCGAAATCCTTGGCAATCGGTCCCAGTACCTCGTCGACGTTCTTTCGGTCGTAGTCGTGTCGCGCGCGGTAGATCGTGCACGCCCCACAGTAGACGCCACAGACCCCGCCGAGGTGCATCCCTTCCATTCCTCTCTCCCATTAGGCAGCCGCGATGTCCACGGACTTGATGTTATCGAAACGGTTTCACGACTGTCAAGCTTGCTTCGCCAAGGCGGTTTCACAAAGCCGCAGTTGTCACGCCGATTCGCGGGGTAGGGTCATAAACAGGTTTTTCCCGGCGTCCTTCCAGCCGTGGCGCAGGTACACCGGCAGCCCGAGGTTGCTGGGGCGCTGGACGACCAGTTCGGGGCAGCCGACTTCACTCGCGCGGGTGATCGATGCTTCCAGCAAGTGGCCGCCGACTCCCTTGCCGCGCGCACTTTCGGTGACAATGAACTCCTCGATGCTGGCGTAGATACCGCCGCAGCGGATCGTCATCAGGTAGCCCAGCGTTACCAGTCCCAGCATCTCGCCGTCTTCCACGGCGACGAACATGTCTCCTTTGTCGGTCTCTATCAAGTCGCGGAATACGGTCTCGCCGGATGGCTGGTTGACCGGGCTTTCGGGAGTGGCGCCGGTCATCAGTTGCCGGCACAAGTCGAACACCTGTTCCTTGTCGTCGAGGGTTGCCTCACGAATCTCTAGCATCTTGCGTCCATTCTCTCCTTTCTTTGGTCGCCGACCTGGTCAGCCACAGGTAGACCCCCGTGGCAGTCATCAGGCCGAGGGTGACCCCAATGGTGGCGGTGATACAGTAGGTGACCGCATCATACCAGAAACCGGACGGGAAGATCAGCAGCATGTAGCCTCTCGCCGACCAGAAATCGTTGCTGAAGGCGAGGAAATGGAACTGGAGCCAGAGCCAGTTGAAATCAATCAGTGCTACGATGCCGAGCAGTCCCAGCGTCGCCAGGGTGGCGACGGACCCGGTGAACACCGTTCCTGTCAGCTGCCGCAGTCTCCTATTGTGGAGGTTCCATGCGGCGTAGCCGAGCGTGTAAGCGGTGGTAGCCAGCAAGATGCCGAAGTCCATCCGAAAGAGTTGTTTGACGTCCCTGAAGTGAAACTTCTCTTCCTTTGTGAAGAGGTCGATCGATTGCCCGTCTCTGGTGACCGTTGACTCGACGAACTCGTCGGAGGAGTTGAAGTAGGCAATCATCTCACGGGCTATTTGATCGAGTTCGGCGAGGTTCAGATCGGTGCTTGCGGCGACGTCGTACTTCTCGAAACCAGCTGTATAGAGCCAGTGACTGCTGGCTGCCCACCAGATGCTGATCGACACCAGTAGTATGGGCAGGCAAACAACGAACAGCCATTTTGCCGAAGTGGTTATGATTCTCAAGCATCCTCCCAACAGATTCTACACGGCCCGCGCCGCGATTGCACAGGCCGCCTCGTCGTCTCATTCGCGAGGAGTTCAGATGGGCTCTGCTCCTCTGGCGGGGGTTGTGGGGGTGTTCCCCAGACTATTCGCAACATATCTCCCCCATCTCCTTGGGGACAGAGGGATCAAAGAGGTGAGGTGTACTGAGGGACTTACGGTTGGTCCATGCTGTTCTTGCATAACTAGAACGACCACTCATGATTGGCCACCCTCGAGGTCGGTTTTGTTCTTGGTTGTTCTGGATCCTTGGCATCCGTTTGACATGTTCCGGCGGTGGTCGTAGACTGGTCTCATGGGGACAAACGGCTCCAAATCTCTCCCGAGGAGGTGGCCGTGTGCCTGTTCTGCCTGAGTTCACCGATGACACCGATCACATCTACGAGCGCCTCGCCGACCAATTGGACGCGCTTCCCAACGGCTTTCCCCGGACTGAATCTGGCATCGAGATTCGGTTGCTGAAACGGATGGCCGAACCCGAAGAGGCGTGGCTCGCGGGGCAGCTCGGTCAGGCGATGGAACTCGCAGCGGACATTGCCGTCCGGGTGGGCTTGCCCACGAAAGAGACTACAGAGCGGTTGAATAATTTGCTGCGCCGTGGTCTGCTCCGCACCGACAAACAAGACGGCGTTCGGCGCTACCGGCTTATGCCTTTTCTGGTGGGCATTTATGAGGCCCGCCTTGACGAGATGGACCATGATATGGCTCACTTGATGGAGCAGTACATGATGCTCCAAGGCGCTAAGGGGATACTCGGGCCGCGCCCGGCGGTCCACCGCGTCGTCCCGGCGCATCATGCGGTCAAACGGGAATCAATCCTGCCTTATGAGGACATTCGCGCCCTGTTGATGAAGGCCAACTCCTTCTACGCTCGCGACTGTATTTGCCGTGTCGAGCAGGATGTCATCGGTGGCCGGATCTGTGATTTCCCGCTGGGTAATTGTCTCCAGTTCAGCGTCGTTGAAGACGCCTATGGAACCGATGGCATGTCACGTGAAGAAGCGCTGGCCCTCATTGACGAGGCTGAGAATCTTGGCATGGTGCACGCCGTTAGCAACAACAAGGAGAATGTTGGCTACGTCTGTAATTGTTGCGGCTGTTGCTGCACTATCCTTCGCGGGATTACGGAATGGGGAATCGACTTCTCAGTCGCCAGCGCCAGCTACTATGCTGACGTTGACCACGATGGCTGCTCTGCCTGCGAGATGTGCGTCGGTCGCTGCCAGGTGGACGCGATTGGCATTGACGGAACGAGTGCCGTCGTCGATCACAGCCGTTGCATCGGCTGCGGTCTCTGCGTCACCGGCTGCCTTGATGATGCCGTGCATCTGCATGCCAGAGTCGCCGCCGAATGCGCCCCTCCCCCGGACACTTTTGCGGAGTGGGAAGAGGAGCGCCTCAAGAATCGAGGTCTCGGTATCATTGACTGAGCGGGTTGGAGTCACATGACCCAATTGATCGAAGACTACGAGGTGGAGCTTGCAGAAGCCGGCTGTTCGCCTGGCGTCGGGCACTTCGGCCTGCTGGTAACGCTGCACAGTGATATCAGTGTCGTCTTTCCATACCTGAACGCCCTGCTCGAAGACACGCTCTACGACCGCGATAACCGGATACTGATTGGCGTCGAGCAAGGCAGGCGCTGCGCCTTTCGTTCGGACGAGATCAGAGTCTCCGGTTTGGCCGAGGCCGCTGAATCCCCGGAAGTCGCCCGGCAAGTCGTTGATCGGGTTAACCGGGTGTGGAATGAACGGGACCGGATCGAGCCGTGCTTCAGAGAGAGAAAACAGCCGGCTGTGGTTGACATCTACCGTCTCTTGCCCCGTACTAACTGCCGCCAGTGCGGACGTCAGACCTGCCTTGTCTTTGCCGCCGAACTGCGTACGGATCGGGGTCTGTTGGCCCAGTGCCTGCCCCTTGCCCAGGCGGAAAACGCCGATAGTCTCGTGCAAATCGAGGGGCTTCTTAGCGGTAACTGACGGATCTCTCTCGAACCTTGTAGGGGTTTTCCCGGTGCTATATAATTGGCTAATTCGCGTCCTGGAGCAATGATGTTCACACACCTCCATGTCCACAGTGAGTACAGTCTGCTGGACGGTATGTGCCGCATTCCGGAGTTGCTGGCGCGGACGGCGGAACTTGGCATGGACAGCCTCGCGCTGACAGATCACGGCGTAATGTACGGCGCCATTGAGTTCTACGACGCCGCCAGAAAAGCTGGCATAAAACCGATTATCGGCTGCGAGGTCTACGTCGCCAAGAAGGACCGCCGCAGTCGTGGTTCGGCTGACAAGGGTTACTACCATCTGGTCCTCTTGGCGCGCAACGAGACCGGCTACCGCAATCTGCTGGAACTGACCACCAAGGCCAACCTCGAGGGGTTTTACTACAAGCCGAGGGTCGACCATGAACTGCTTGAAGCCGCTAGTGAGGGTCTTATCGGCCTCTCCGCCTGCCTTGGCGGCGAAATACCGGCGCTTATTCTTGAGGGCCGCACCGATGACGCCCGGCAGGCCGCCGTCTGGTACCGGGACACCTTCCGGGATTTCTATCTGGAAATCCAGAGACACCCGATGCCGGAGCTTGACCAGGTGAATCCTGTCCTCATTGAGATCGGCCGGGAACTGGGTATCCCCCTGGTTGCCACTAGCGATGTCCACTACCTGGAAAAGAATGATGCCGCCGCCCACGACCTACTCCTGTGCATCGGCACCAACACTTCGGTCAATGACGAGAAGCGACACAAGATTCCGGGTGATTTTCTCTATTTGAAGAGCCCCGGCGATATCGCCGAACTCTACCGGGACATCCCGGAAGCCGTCAATAACGCGGAGCGTATCTCCGGGATGTGTGAACTGGAGCTTGAGTTTGGGCGGCTCCACCTGCCGGAGATAGATATCCCGGCGGCCAAGACGCCGGATGAGTACCTTGAACACCTCTGCATGGAAGGATTCCCACGGTTATATCCGGAACAGCCGCAGGAGATATTGGACCGGCTCCGGGAAGAACTGGAAGTCATCCGCATCACGGAGTTCGCAAACTACTTCCTCGTCGTCTGGGATATTATCCGCTTCGTCCG
>CAZLUE010000069.1:0-6797 GCA_964562625.1 uncultured Dehalococcoidales bacterium
TGTGGCCACCGGCACTTTCATCGATGGTCGGTCCATTCAAGACCTGGCCATCGACCAGCGGGACCATATGTTCGGGGTGAGTGTGAAAGGCCCGGTCATCGAATCCACCGACGCCGGCGCCACCTGGGCCATCGTCGGGACGCACATCATCGTGTACTGGTGGATCTTGGTCATCGCCGCGATCAGGTCTTTCGACGCCGCGGCATAGCCGATCCGCCAACCGGTCATCGCGTGCGCCTTGGAGAAGCCACCGAGCAAGATCGTGTTCGGCTGCATTCCCGACAGAGCGGCGACACAGGTGTGTTCGACACCGTAGACAAGCCTGGCGTATATCTCGTCGGAAACGACCGTCAGGTCGTGCCTCCTGGCGACTTCGGCAAGCTCCCGCATTCTTTCCTGACCCATCACGGCACCGGTGGGATTGGCAGGATAGCCGATCAGAATCGCCCGAGTGCGGTCGGTGATCCTCGATTCGACTTCCGCGGCGGATAACTCGAAGGTGTCCTCCTCTCGTGTCGGTACGAGGACAGGCTTGCCACCAGCAAGGACGACGCACGGCTCGTAGGAGACGTAACAGGGATCGGGGATTATGATTTCGTCGCCAGGGTCGATGGTGGCACGCATCGCCAAGTCGAGCCCTTCGCTGACGCCGACGGTTATCAGCAGTTCGCTGTCGGGGTCGTAGTCGAGGCCGTGCTCACTATGCAAGTGACGGGCCAGTTCTTGCCGCAGCTCCGGCATCCCCGAGTTCGGCTGGTACATCGTCTGCCCCTTGTGCAAGGACTCAATCGCCGGCTCCATAATGTGCCATGGGGTGGTAAAGTCAGGCTCACCGACGCCGAGGGATATAACGCCGTCTATTGATGTCAGCAGGTCAAAGTACTTGCGAATCCCCGAGGGGGAAATCATGTTCACCCGTCGTGAGACGCGGGCCTTTTTCCTTCGTGCCGCAGGCTTGACCTGCAGCGAGTTCCCCCCGCCGGAGACACTGGACCGGTTACTGCTCTTCAAAGCACCACCGGCTGCCGCTTGACTTCTTCTGTACCGCCCGCAATCTCGCCCTCTTCCTTGTACTTCTTAAGAACGAACTGGGTGACTGTACCTTGGACCCCGTCGACATGCGACAGTTTTTGTGATACGAAGTCGGCTACCTCGTGATTGCTCTTGCCGGTGACGAGGACGAAGAGGTCATAGCTGCCAGAGATGAGGAACACCGAGCGGGTTTGCGAGAAGCGGTAAACGTGCTCTGCTATGGAGTCGAAGCCGACGTCCTTCTGCGGCGTCAGCTTGACCTCAATCACCGCGCAGACCTCTTCTTCGTCTGTCTGCTGCCAGTCGACGATCGTCTTGTAGCGAAGAATCGTACGATCCTTTTCGGCCTGCTTGATGACTTTGACGACTTCCGTGTGGGGAATGCCTGTCATCGCCGAAATCTGCTTCGGCGATGTCCGAGCGTCATTTTCCAGTATCTTGAGGATTTCCTTCTCCAAGGTCAACTCCCGGCAAGTTCAGTCAGGAACCAGTGTTCTTTCACTGCATTATAGCAGAGCGTGACACGTTTGTTGCTCAGCGATCCCATGGGCCCTGTCGAAAACGAAGATGCCCATAGATCAAAGGCACTGCAGAGACTTCTAGTCAATCCGACGGTCTTGATTGAGTCTGGAAATGTCCGCTTCGACAATCAGAGCGCCGCCCGTCGGCAAGACGCGTCCGTACTCATAGACCACCCAGGTAGGCTGACCGAAGGACGAGAGGTGCTCGACGACATCGGCGGTAAACCAGGCGGCGGTATCAAATCCGAGGCTGGTTCCAGTCGGCCAGCTTTCGATGGTGATCCACCATGCCTGCGTGTCGGTGTCCTGCGTCATGGTAACGGCCGGTGACGGCGGCAGGGTGAAGAGCAGCGACACAAACTCCTTGGCCTCGGGCGTCACTGCGGTATCGATAAACCGCTGGTAGAGCGTGACGTAGGCACGTTCTGAGGTGATCCCACGCCCCGGCAAGGGGTCCGGTTCATCTGATATGGAGTAGACCAGCCAGATGATAGCGCCGATGCCGGCTATCACCCAGACGATAGCGGCGGTCCGCCAGGATAGAAGATGAAATCCTTGCTTCTGTTCCATGGTGACCTCCTCTCAAACCGTGATCGTGGACCGGCACGGCGCCCACACCGCCACACACTCACACCATACACCGGACACACCCGGTGAGGCAACGACCTCAGTACCAACAAAGGTATCCATAGTGATCGGCATTCCCGCCCGGAGAGAGGAGAGAACCCCGCTTCGGCAACGAGCCGAATCTGTGTTTCAATGGGGGTAGCGTAGTCGAAAGCCGTCGTGATAGAGATTTGTGGTCTCTTCAAGGAGCAGCCTCCACCACCTGTTGGGCTTCCTCAAAACGGGGGGTCAGAAACTGGTGAGGCAACTGGCCTCTTTACCCTATCTCCGGCCTTCTAGTGTGCCAGTCGGTGGCTTGCTGAAAGGTGTCAGCGATTCGGAGAATCGTCTCCTCGGCGAATGGCTTACCGATGACCTGCATCCCGACCGGCAGACCTCCCGAGGACCCGGCCGGCACCGACATTGCCGGCAAACCAGCGATGTTGATCGGCAGAGTGCAGACGTCGGAGAGATACATCTGCACCGGGTCGTCGAGCTTCTCGCCCATCTTGAAGGGCACCGTCGGTGAAGTCGGTGTCACTAGGGCATCGTATTTCTCAAAAGCGGCGTCGAACTCGCGGCGGATCAGGGTACGCACCTTCTGGGCCCTGAGGTAGTAGGCGTCGTAGTAGCCGGCAGAGAGGGCATAGGTGCCAAGCATGATGCGACGCTTAACCTCAGCTCCGAAACCGAACTGCCGCGTCTTTTCCATCGTGTCCCACATGCTGTTGGCATCATCGTGCCGATAGCCGTAGGCGGTACCGTCGTAGCGGGCGAGATTAGCCGACGCCTCGGACGGGGCGATGATGTAGTAGACCGCCAAGGCATAGGAGGTCAGCGGCAGCGAGGCGTCCCAGTCGACGTTTGCCCCGAGGGCTTCCAACTGGCCGATGGCGGTACGGACTGCCACCTCAACCTCGGGCTGCATCCCGGCGACGAAGTACTCGCGCGGGACACCGAGCTTCAGTCCCTTGATGTCGCCATTGAGCGACTGGGTGAAGTCGGGCACCTGTTCCGGAGCGGAGGTTGAGTCACGTCTGTCGCTACCGGCGATGGCATTCATTACCAAGGCGCTGTCAAAAGCATCGGTAGTGAGCGGCCCGATCTGGTCAAGAGAACTGGCAAAGGCGACTAGGCCGTAACGACTGACGCGGCCGTAGGTCGGTTTCAGGCCGGTGACGTTGCAGAATCCGGCCGGTTGGCGGATGCTACCACCTGTATCCGAGCCGAGGGAGAAAACGACATCACCGGCGGCGACCGCCGCCGCGGAACCCCCGCTGCTGCCGCCGGGGACACGTGACAGATCCCATGGGTTGTGAGTGGGAAAGAGCGCCGAGTGTTCTGTCGACGATCCCATGGCGAATTCGTCCATGTTAGCCTTGCCGACGATGACGGCACCGTTTCCCTTGAGTTTCTCGACGACGGCAGCGTCATAAGGGGGCACGAAATTCTGAAGCATCTTCGAGGAGCAGGTGGTCGGCACGCCATCGGTGCACATGTTGTCCTTGACGATGGCGGGAACACCAGTGAGAGGTTCCGCCTCCCCAGCAGCGATGCGCTTATCGGCGGCAGCGGCCTGCTCCAAGGCAAGCTCTTCGGTAACGGTAACGAAGGCGTTGACCTTGGGTTCGGTGCGCCGGATACGTTCCAGACTGGCGGTGGTCAGTTCCACCGAGGAGGCTCGCCGCTCTGTGAGGAGGCGTTGAACCTGACGAATCGTCAGATGGCTGTCACTGGTCGTCAATCTCAGGCTCCTGTCGGGATGGACACGGTCGGGGATGCTAGGGCTGAGGCGACTGGCCCTGAACCGTCAATGCGGAGGTAGTCACTCGAGGACGGGGCGCACCCGGAACGAACCCTCCTCCTCGCGGGGGGCATTGGCCAGAATTCTATCGCGTGGGAATGAATCGCAAGCTTCGTCGTCCCGGAGCACGTTCTCCAGGGCTATCGACTGGGCAGTCGGCGGGACGTTGTCAGTATTGACCGATTCGAGGACGGCGAAGTTGTCGAGGATGTCAGAGAGCTGTTCCCTGGCGCGCTCGACATCATCCTCGGTGACACCGAGCCTAGCCAGCCGGGCGATATGCCGTACTTCGTCATGTGATAGTTTCATCGGCGATCTCACTCAGGTCGCGTTCGCCAATTATAACACCAGCTTTCCCGCCTTCGCAATCGCTGCCAGCCTGATATACTGGTACCGGAGAGACCAGCAAGGAGAAGCATATTACCTATTTCGATGCTTCGGGCAAGGACAAACACACCGATGCGGTGATGGCGATCGTAAAACGCCGCGCCAATAAATTTCTCATCTACAAGGTCATCAGCAGCGTCTTCGAGGAAGCCGTGCTGGCGGTATCCGTCCTGTGGTTGCTACCGGAACTGGGTTTCAGTGTCCCGCCATGGTTGCCTCCGGTACTGCTTCCGCCGGCGATGTCGGCACTGGCGGCCTACAACGTCTTCACCTACCGTAAGGGCATCGAGGCGTTGCGGACCGAGCCGCTACCAGGAATGACGAGCATGGTAGGCGTCGAGGGTGAAGTCGTCTGCAGCCTGGCGCCGGATGGGACTGTCAGAGTCAGGGGCGAGTTGTGGACGGCACGGGCGGTAGCGGGCGACCTTGGCGAAGGGCAACGGGTGATCGTTGTTGATCAGCAGCGACTGAGACTGGTCGTCGAGGCCGCCGACGGCGCCTGCGGTGCTCCGGTCTGTCACGTTGACAGCAACTAGTCATGACTCTAGAATAGCAGTGTCCACATTGTGTCATCCGGCTGGCGCGTTACATTCGGAAAGCACGCCGCCGAGCCAACGAGGTATCTGGGAGTAGTAGCGATGGACGCAAAGGAAATCGTGGCGGCCTCACTGAAGCAAAGTCGTGCCTACTTGGATCGGGCACTCGATGGTCTCACCCAGGAAGACATCGCCTGGCGGCCGAGCGAGGAATGTAACTGCATCGCCTTCATCGCCTGGCACACCGCGCGCGTCGAGGATTTCTTCGTCAGACGCGTTATCCAACGCCATGGAGAGCTCTACGAAGCACAGGGCTGGCGGGAGAAACTGGGGACACCGGCTGATTCCGGCTTCGGCTACTCGGTGGAACAACTCAAGGAGTGGCCGGTGCCGAAACTGGCCGACCTGGTCGGCTACGTCGACGCCGTCCGCGCTAACACGTCCTCCCTACTCAACGAATTGACGCCGGAGAAGATGCTGAAACTGGCGCGACCCGACCGACCGCCGGACACGATTGGCACCGTATTGAGCCGGATCATCACGGAAACGGCGCTGCACATGGGGCAGATCGACTACATACGCGGAATTCACCGCGGTTTCGTCACCATCCACGGCGTCTAGACGCTACATTCGTGGGGCTACATGCGATGATTCGGCCGGAAAGATTTTGAGGAGACGGGTGAAAATAGTTGTTGCCATGAGCGGCGGTGTCGACTCGTCAGTGGTGGCGGCGGTACTCAAGCAGGCCGGACACGAAGTCATCGGAATCACGATGGAGGTCCACCCTCCCGACGAAGCCGGCAAACCCAGAAGGTTCGGTGGTTGCTGTGGGGCGGGCGACGCGATCGATGCTACCATGGTGGCCCGGAAGCTGGACATCCGGCACTATGTCGTAAATTTCCGCGAGGTATTTGCCCGTGAGGTGATCGACCACTTTTGCCGGGAATACCTCGCTGGCAGGACACCGAATCCTTGCATTCGCTGCAACCGCTACCTTAAATTCGACACCTTGCTCACCAGGGCGCGGCAACTCGACGCCGACCGGGTGGCCACCGGGCACTACGCACGAATCGAGTTCGATGATGACAGCCGCCGCCATCGGCTCCTGAAGGGCAAAGACGGCGGTAAGGACCAGAGCTACGTCCTCTACGGAATGACCCAACAACAATTGGAGCACTCGATGTTTCCCATCGGCGAGCTGACCAAGCGGGAAGTTCGAGACATCGCCGGACGGCTCGAGCTGTCGGTGGCCGACAAGCCGGACAGCCAGGAGATCTGCTTTGTGGCCGATGACAACTATGTCCGATTCGTCACCGAGCACACCGGTAACGAATCGCTGCCGGGTCCGATACTGGACATCGACGGACGATTCCTCGGTGAGCACCGGGGAATCGCAGCCTATACCGTCGGGCAACGGCGTGGCCTTGGGATTGCCGACACCAAACCGCATTACGTGGTCGCCATCGACCCGGAACTAAACACCGTCACCGTCGGCGGCCGCGAGAATGTATACGGCGACGCGTTAACGGCGTCAGCGCTCAACTGGATCACCTTCGACCGCCTCGATGCGCCGATGACGGTCACCGCCAAGATTCGCTACCGACATGAGGCGGCGGCGGCGGTGGTGACGCCACTCGACGGCGGCGAGGCGTACGTCACTTTCCGCGAACCACAGCCGGCGATTACACCTGGACAGGCGGTTGTTTTCTATGACGGCGACACCGTGATTGGCGGAGGGTCGATTGCCAAGATGGCGCAGGGAGTGGCAGCATGATGACTGGCGACAACACAAGGACTGGTGGAGGCATGAGAAGCGAAGGCGACCACACAAGCTGGGGCGCAAGCTATAACCGCCAACTCAAGGACATTCTCGGGCTTAATGGGAGCCCGGTGGCAGTCGCCTATTCCGAC
>CAZLUE010000069.1:6807-7034 GCA_964562625.1 uncultured Dehalococcoidales bacterium
GGGAAACAGCGACGGTGGACACTACCGCGTCTGTGGGGCGGTGCCGAGTGCGCGTGACAGCGCCGTCATCAGTCATGACCGGCGGAATTATTCGTGCGGCAGAGCGCCGGGCCATCTCGTGCTGGGACCACCGGCGACCGGGCTGGTAGAACTGCTGCACTGCGGTTCCCTGATGCACGGCGAGCGGCTGTGGCAATCGCCCGGCGATGTCCGGCGCGTCCCCCGGC
>CAZLUE010000070.1:0-6771 GCA_964562625.1 uncultured Dehalococcoidales bacterium
GACATCATCGTTATCGACTGCGGACTGATGTTCCCTAAGGAAGAGATGCTCGGCGTCGACATCGTCATCCCGGATATCGGCTACCTCATCGAGAGGCGCGACAATATCCGGGGAATCGTCATCACTCACGGCCATGAGGATCACATCGGCGCCCTTGCTTACCTGCTCCCCGAACTCGACGTACCGGTCTACTCGACCCAGCTCACCAACGGACTGATTTCGCTCAAGCTCAAGGAGCGCAAAGCGCTGGCCAAAGCCAATCTCAACATAATACCACCCGGCGGCAGGTTCAGCCTTGGCGCGTTCGACATCGAGTTTTTCCCCGTCTGCCACAGCATCCCGGACGCGGTCGGCCTGATCATCACGACGCCGCTCGGTATTATCGTCCACAGCGGTGATTTCAAGCTAGACTTCACCCCAGTCGGTGGTGAACCGACTGACCTCTCCCGTCTCGCCGAAGTCGGCAAGCAGGGCGTCCTGCTGCTCTTGTCGGACTCGACTTACGCCGAGTTGCCCGGCTACACACCATCGGAACGAGTCGTCGGTGAGGCCCTCGACGATATCATCGCCCGCGCGCCGGGACGGGTCATCATCACCACTTTCGCCTCGCTGGTATCACGCGTTCAGCAGGTGATTGATGCCGCCGTCAGATACAACCGTCGCGTCTTCGTAGTCGGCCGCAGCATGACCAACATCGTCAACATGGCGCGTGACCAGGGCTATTTGCACGTGCCGGACGGCACTCTCGGCCGCCTCGACGAAGCCAAGGGACTGCCGCATGACCAGACCGTCTTCGTCACTACCGGCAGCCAGGGCGAGCCGACCTCGGCTCTGGTAAGAATCGCCAACCGTGACCACCGCCAGATCCACATCATTCCGGGAGACACCGTCGCCATTTCGGCAACGCCAATACCAGGCAACGAGGCCCTCGTCACCCGCACGGTAGACAACCTACTCCGCCAGGGGGCCAACGTCGTTTTCGGCAGCGGTGCACGGGTACACGTCCACGGCCACGGCAGCCAGGAAGAACTAAAGCTGCTGATCAGCATCGTCAAGCCCAGGTTCTTTGTCCCGATCCATGGCGAGTACCGGCATCTCAGCCTGCACGCCCGGATCGCCCAGTCGAGCGGTGTGCTCAGGGAAAACATCATCGTCATCGAGGACGGTGACGTCCTCGATGTCAGCGCGGACACCGCCCGCGTCGTCGACCGCGTCACCGCGAGCCACGTCTATGTCGATGGACTCAGCGTCGGCGACATCGGACACGTCGTCCTCCGCGACCGCAAGATGCTTTCGCGTGACGGCATCGTCGTCGTCATCATCACCGTCAACCGCCAGACGGGCGAGCTCGTCGGCCGGCCTGACATCATCTCGCGTGGCTTCGTTAATAACAACGATTGCAACCAGATACTCGATTCGAGCCGTGACCTGATCGCCAAGGCCTTCGACCGCGGTCCCAAGAAACCTCCCCAATGGGACTTCGTCAACGCCAAAGTACATAATATTCTCAATCAGTTCTACTTCGAACATACGAAACGCCGCCCGATGATCCTGCCATTCATGGTCAAGGTGTAGCTGGACTGGATACCGTGACGGTAACACAATGAGCAATGTAGACAACTTCGTTCGCAGACGCAGACGACGGTTCCGCTGGAAGTGGCTGCTGTCCATCATCGGTTTCGTTGCTATCGCCGCGCTGGTGCGCCTCGTGCCGTGGGAAGTCCCCGGCAACTGGATCGTGGACGCAGCCACTGACAACTGGGAACTCTTCGGTTGGGGTCTGGTCATAATCGCCGTTGCCGTCGCGAGCGTCGCCGTCATCATCTGGACCCGGCGCTGGTCGCTCCTCGTCCGTCGCTGGAACCACTTTCTCGGCTGGATCGCCATCCTCTTCGCCGCCTGGGGAATTCTCGGTCTGCTCGACAGCGGCGGCAGCTTCGGGTCGGATATCATCGGTTTCTCTGAGATCGGCGCCTACTTCCGCGTCGTAGGTATCTTCGTCTTCAGCATCCTCGTCATCGTCCCCGATATCGCCCATTTCATCTTCATAAAACCGTTCCGTGTGGTCGGTCGGCAGCAACGTACCCCCGACTTTCTCAACGAGCCACTGACACCGAAGCAAAGCCGAAACGCCACCGCCAATGACGGATTCATCGAGCCCGCCACCGAACCGGAAGTGACTATCATCGACGCACCCAGCACCATTACTGCCGAACCTGCTCTTGCCCAACCGAAGACGGCCGCCAAACAGCCGGCGCAGCCGCGCGGAATCGAGCAGGTCGCCCAGGAAGTCTGGGAAAAGTACGGCGAGAACGCTGCCATCGTCGACGGCTGGAAACTACCGCCGATCGACATCCTCGACCGCGCCGCCGATATTGAATTCGACGAGGCGGATAACGAACAGCGCGCCCGGTTGATTGAGGACGCCCTCGCCAGCTACGGTGTCGATGCCAAGGTAGCCCAGATAAACGCCGGCCCAACCGTCACCCAGTTCGGCGTCGAACCCGGTTGGGACCGCCGCTTCAAGGAGTACAAAGAAAAGGACAAGGACGGCAACACCGAGATCCGCCGCAAGGAGATATCGCGCACCCGGATCAAGGTCGACCGAATAACCTCGCTGGCCAATGACATGGCGCTCGCCCTGGCTGCCCCGAGCATTCGAATCGAGGCCCCGGTACCCGGCAAGTCAATCGTGGGCATCGAGGTGCCGAACACCACATCCAGCGCCGTCAGCCTGCGCAGCGTTATCGAGTCCAATCCTTTCCAGAAGGCGCACAGCCGCTCCAGCCTAACGCTTGGCCTCGGCAAGGGGGCCGGCGGCGAAGTCGAAGCCGGTGACCTCAGCAAGATGCCGCATCTCCTCATCGCCGGCGCCACCGGCAGCGGCAAGACGGTCTGCCTCAACTCTATAATCTGCTGCCTGCTGATGCACAACACTCCCAACGACCTGCGACTGATAATGATAGATCCCAAGCGCGTCGAATTGACCCCGTTCAACAGCATCCCACACCTAGCAACGCCGGTTATTGTCAATACCGGCAAGGCCCTGGACGTGCTGCGCTGGCTCAGCACCGAGATGGACCGCCGCTACCAGCAACTCGCCAGGGCAACCACGCGCAATATCGAAGGCTACAACAAGAAGCGCCATGGGATCGAACGAATGCCCTACCTGGTGCTCATCGTCGACGAACTGGCCGACTTGATGATGACCGGATTCGACGAGGTCGAGCACATCCTCTGCCGGCTCGCCCAGCTATCGCGAGCGGTCGGCATCCACTTGCTAGTGGCCACCCAGCGGCCATCGGTCGACGTCGTCACCGGCCTCATCAAGGCCAATTTTCCGACCCGCATCAGCTTCGCCGTGACATCCCAGGTGGATTCAAGGACGATTCTCGACGGCGTCGGCGCCGAGAAGCTTCTAGGGCGCGGCGACATGCTCTACATGCCAACCGAGGCCGGTAAGCCGCGACGGCTCCAAGGATGTTTCGTAGCCGACGCCGAGACCGAACGGATCGTCTACTTCTGGGGCAGCCAGCAGAACGACGCCTCGGCGCCGATGCGGATCGAGGAAGCACTACAGGCTTCGGCGGCCAAGAGTCGAGAAGTACCCAAAGACCCGCTCCTGGCAGAGGCGCTTCAACTCGCCGAGGACCACGACCAGATATCGACTTCTTTCCTGCAACGCCGTCTCCAGATCGGCTACCCGAGGGCCGCTCGGCTCAAGGAACAACTGGACGAGGAACTAGCGACACTTGTAGAGATCGTCGAAGACGACTTCCCGGCTGAAGATGAGCCGCCTGAAGAGGACGCTGGTCTCGAGTTGTCCTAGCGTCGGCGCCTGGATCTGCTACTTTTCACCGGACCTGTCGCCACCCCCTGAACCGCTTCAGTATCACTTGGTGGTAAAGGTCCCCGAGCCGGCGGCCGTGTTTGGCCATCCGTTGTTTCTTCTTGCGAAGCTTTTCGTCACGCCGGTCGGACCTCTTCCCGTCATCGTCGCCGGACCCGTCGTCCATAACACCACCCTAGCCGGTGCCCACCTTACGGTAGACTTCCTCGGTGGCCTTCGCTGCCGTGTCCCAAGAGAAACCCTTGGCACGCTCGATGCCGCGTCGCACCATTTCTTCCCGAAGATGACCGTCGGTCAACACCCGCCGCATCGCCCGCACCCAGCCACCGGTCTCGTGGGGACTTATCAGTATTCCAGCGTCGCCGACGACTTCCGGTAACGAGGACGTGTCTGAGGTCACCACTGGGCAGCCGCTGCACATCGCCTCCAGTGGCGGTAGGCCGAAACCTTCGTAATACGAAGGGTAAGCCAGCAACGAGGCGGCGCGATAGAAGCCGGCCAGCTCCTCTTCGGGAACATAGTCGTGGAAAATGACCTCGCCGTGCAACCCGAGCCGGTCAACGATCCGCTCGGTAGTGCGACGGTAGCGCATGCTCCGCCCGGCCGAACCGACCTTGATCAGTTTCAGGCTGGGCAACTCTTTCCTTAACTCGGCGAAGGCTTCGAGGAGTCTTACCAAGTTCTTTCGCGGCCTCTCCGAACCGACGTATAGCACGTATGGTTCATCGAGCGGACGATGGTTGTTTGGTGTGAAAACACCGTGGTTGACGCCGTTATGGATCGGCGTAATCCGTTCCTCCGGTATCCCGAAATGCCGCACCAGGTCGCCGGCGGTGTGTCGCGAGGTGGCGATGATATGGTCGGCCCGCTTCAGAACATGGGTGTCGATCCGAAGCAATATCCGCTCTGATAACGTCTCTCGGTAAAAGGGAAACCGAAAACGAATCAGGTCGTGGACTGTGACGATGAATGGCCGACGGCGGAAGACGGCGTACCGGGCGAAATTCTGGTTGGGCAGGTGAATAGTGTCCGGTTCACGGGTGACAAGTCCGGCCAGTCGGTAAGCGTCGCACAGCGACAGGTACCGCCGACTCTCGATCTGCCTGACGGGCAACCTCTTAGCAATTTCCTGACTGTACTTGTCGACGCCCGCCAATTCGTTGGTCACCAGCATGGTCGGCATTTCTCAAGCATAGTTTGGCGAACGCGAAATGTCAAAAACGGATAGGCGTCAGATGAAACTGGTCAGTCACACCGGCGGCTGTCGCAACTCGATGATACGGTCACGCAACAGCGCCGCCCGCTCGAATTCCATTGTTCGGGCCGCCCTCTTCATCTGAGATTCCAGGTCCTTGATCAGCCGCGCGACTTCCTCCCTGGAAGCCGGAGTCACCATGTATCCCCGGTGCGGTTCGGCAACCGATTGCAACCGCTCGGTGATGTCCTTGATCGCCTTCCGTATCCCCTGGGGCGTGATACCACGCTCCCGGTTATAGTCTTCCTGTATCTTGCGGCGGCGCTTCGTCTCGTCAATCGCCGCCAGCATCGACCGCGTTATTGTGTCGGCGTACAGGATCGCCCGTCCGTCGACGTGGCGAGCGGCCCGTCCCATCGTCTGGATCAGGGCTCCCTGGGACCGCAGGTAGCCCTCTTTGTCGGCGTCGAGAATCGCCACCAGGCTGACTTCGGGCAGATCGAGCCCTTCGCGCAACAGGTTGATACCGACGACGACGTCGTAGACGCCGAGCCGGAAGTCACGCAGTATCTCCACTCGTTCCAGCGTTTCGATTTCGGAATGCAGGTAGTGCGTCTTGATACCGAGTTCCAGCAGGTAGTCGGCCAGTTCCTCGGCCATCCGCTTGGTGAGCGTCGTCACTAGGCAACGCTCGCCGCGGCCGACCCGGTCCTGAATCTGCTCGATCAGGTCGTCGATCTGTCCCTTGGTCGGCTTGACCTCAACAATCGGTTCGAGTAGCCCGGTCGGACGCACCAGTTGCTCGACCGTCTGCCGGGAGTGTTCATGCTCGTATGGGCCGGGCGTCGCTGAACAGTAGATCGCCTGACCGACCCGCGCCTCGAATTCGGTGAAGTTGAGTGGCCGGTTGTCCAGCGCCGAAGGCAGCCGGAAGCCGTACTCAACCAGGATTTCCTTACGCGCCCGGTCACCATGGTACATGCCCCGTATCTGAGGCAATGACATGTGCGATTCGTCTACGAGGAGCAGAAAGTCATCTGGGAAGTAATCGAGCAGCGTCCACGGCGTGCTCCCCGGCGCCCGCTGCGCCAGGTGCCGCGAGTAGTTCTCGACGCCGGAGCAGTAGCCCGCCTCCCGCAGCATTTCAAGGTCGTAATTCGTGCGCGCTTCGAGGCGAGCCGCTTCGAGCACTTTGTTCTCGTCCCTCAGTTTCTTGAGACGTTCTTCCAGTTCCTGCTCGATGCCGCTGATCGCCAGGTTCAGCTTATCCTGGGAAGTAACGAAGTGCTTGGCCGGGTAGATGTCGATCGATACAATCTCGGAGAGTACCTCGCCGGTCAGCGGGTCCATCTGCACCATCCGCTCGATCTCGTCTCCGAAGAACTCGACTCGTATCGCCATCTCCTCATAGGACGGCAGTATCTCCAAGGTGTCGCCGCGGACACGGAATCGTCCTCTGGTGCACTCGTAATCGTTTCGCTCGTACTGCATGTCCACGAGCCGGTGCAGTATCCGCTTCCGGTTATACTGTTGGCCCATGGTGAAGTTGAGAACGAAGCTCTGGTACTCCTCCGGTTCGCCGAGACCGTAAATGCAGGAGACCGATGCCACGATCAGGACGTCGCGCCGTTCGAACAGGGCGCGCGTCGCCGCGTGACGCAGCTTGTCGATCTCCTCATTAACGTCGGCTTCTTTCTCGATGTAGGTATCCGTCCGCGGCACGTAG